>NZ_CP012643.1:3217500-3532500 GCF_001310085.1 Rufibacter tibetensis | reverse complement strand
GCACACCGGGTGACATTCTTCGGGAGTCATTATGAACTGGAGGTATTTTTACCCCAGGGAACCATCACCGTTAGAACCGCCCTCCCCCACTTCAGGAAGGATGACACTGTTTTCCTTTCCCTTTCTCCTGAAAAGGTGTGGTTTATTTAAAAGCCAGATCGTGTTCACAAAAGCTAAAGCAGATACTTAAAAGCCGTTCTGTGCCTAGTTTCAATAAAACAGGCACAGAACGGCTTCAGCCATTAAACGAACACTTGAGGGTCTCTATACAACAGCTACTTTAAAAGGAGTAATCTCCACCTTCTCCCATACTTTCTGTAACAAGTAAGGCTCCTGAGCAAACCACTGTTGTATTTCTTCTTCGTTATCAAACTCCACCACCATCGTGGAACCCTTCATTTTTTCTTCGGGGCTTAGCATTGCGCCTCCCAAAATAAAGTTACCATTGGCTTTCAACTTTTTCACCATATCTAAGTGGTAGGGCCGGGCAGCCATGCGGCGGTCCAGGGCTTGGTCATCGGTATAATCCAGGGCAGTAATAAGAAATTGTGGCACGATCTGTAGATTTTAGTTTTGAATTGGAAGGTACAGAAAATTGCGGCACCTTGTTTCAAACGAGCTTGAAAGCACGGGTACACCCTACACCTTTGCTTTCAATTTGAAGCTTCTTTTGCAAAAGGGGCTTTAAACGAACGCTTTATATTACTTTTTAAATTATTTTAAAATTTAACAGAGAAGGTTGGCTTATCTATTTTCATTTGCAGATATTAGCTTTTGCTACCAACCTCCCTCTGTGTATGAAAAAGATAACCCTTCTTCTCCTCTTTTGCCTGTGGCTGTGCGCGTGGCACACCTCGGTGGCTCAATCGTTCAGGTTTGCGTTTGTCACTGACACCCACATTGGCTCTCCTAACGGCGTGGCCGAAGAAGACCTGGAGCGTACCATCGCTGATATCAACAGCCAGGAAGGCATTGACTTTGTGCTGCTCACCGGAGACATCACCGAAATGGGTACTGATGCCGAACTGAAAAAAGCCAAAGAGATCATCAGCAAGCTGAAGGTGCCTTACTACATAGTGCCCGGCAACCATGATACGGGCTGGTCTGAATCGGGTGGAGTAAGTTTCATCAGGGAGTTTGGGTATGACAAATTCGTGTTTGAGCACAAAGGCCTGAAGTTTATTGGGTGTGCCTCTGGCCCCTATGTGCGCATGTCAGACGGCCATATTCCGCGTGACGCCACGGTTTGGTTAGACAGTGTTTTGGCCAAAACACCCAAAAATCAGCCCATTGTGTTTGTGAACCACTACCCGCTGGACAACGGCCTGGACAACTGGTATGACGCCATTGACCGCCTGAAGCAATACAACACGCAATTCTCCATCTGCGGGCACGGTCACCAAAACCGGGTTGCTGATTCTGAAGGCCTGCAAGCTACCATGGGGCGTTCTAACCTCAGGGCCAAAGATGAAGTGGGTGGCTATAACCTGGTAGAGATGCGGCAAGATTCGGCGCTGTTTTCAGAGCGGAATCCGGGAGTAGGCACCAAACCCGTGTGGCGCAGAATCGCGTTAGGCAACCGCTCTTACGCTGACGGTAAAACTTACCCACGTCCATCCTTTGCCATCAATGACCAGTATGCCTCTACCAAAAAAGCCTGGAGCTACCACTCAGATGCAAATGTGATCTCTACTCCGGTGAACAGCCATGGGCTGGTGATCTTCGGGAACAGCGTGGGCAAGGTAGAAGCTTTGAAGGAAAAAGACGGCACTAGGGCTTGGGAATTTAAGACAGGCGGTGGCATTTTCTCGTCCCCTGCCGTTTTCAAGGACAAAGTTATTTTTGGCTCAGGTGACGGGCACATTTACGCCTTGAAAGCCAAAACTGGCAAACTTGCCTGGAAAACAAAAACCGGCGCTTCGGTACTCGGATCACCGTTGATAGAGAAAGGCATTGTGTACATTGGCGGCAGTGACGGGAAGTTCAGAGCCCTGGAAGCAGCCACCGGAAAACAGGTATGGGAATTTGCCGGTCTGGACGGAGCCGTAGTAAGCACCCCTTTGTCATATGAAGGTAAAATCATCTTTGGTGCCTGGGACCGACACCTGTATGCCTTAAACCAGAAAGACGGAACACTGGCCTGGAAGTGGAACAATGGCTCACCCAACCGCATGTTCTCTCCTGCCATGGTTATCCCGGTAGCGCATGATGGTGTGGTCTACATTGTGGCGCCAGACCGGTTCATCACCGCCTTGGATAGCAACACCGGCCAAGCTTTGTGGCGCAGCAAAGAAGCTACCGTGCGTGAGTCCATCGGGATGTCCAAAGACAAAAAGCTGGTGTACGGCAAAACCATGCAGGACGAAGTAGTGGCTTTTGAAACCAATAAAGCTGCTCCTAAACTGGCCTGGCGCCTAAATGCCGGTTTTGGGTACGAACATGTGCCGTCTATGCTCATTGAAAAAGACGGAGCGGTGTTCTTCGGGACCAAGAGCGGCGTGGTGTACAGCATCAATCCCCTAACGCATAAAGTAAACTGGGCCCACAAGATTGACAACTCCATGGTAAACACCGTTAACGTGCTGCCCAAACGCAGGGTAATTGCCGCCACTATGGACGGCAAAGTAGAAATGCTGACCTACTAAGCCAGAAGTCTGTGGCTCTTTTGAGCCTGTTTTCTCAAAACACCGACTAGAAAAGGAATTTGTGAACCTGCCCCTCCAGCTTGTGGAGGGGCTTTTTATTTCTATCACTACCCTCCTGAAGATCTAATACGGCCCTCCGCTTGGAGTTGAAAAGTATATAAACCCCATTGGTAAACTGTTTTTCTGAAGCGGCATACTTGCTTGCTTTTCTATTGCGTATACGTACTTTCGCGAACCATTAAAAGATAAGGCATGACCAACAACGATATCATGAAGAAACTGCGCGTGGCGCTTCAGCTCCGGGACGATGACATCATCGATATCCTGAAGCTGGTGGATTTTAACGTTACCAAAAGTGAATTGGGAGCTATTTTCCGGAAAGAAGATCACGCCAACTACAAACCCTGCGGCGACCAACTCCTGCGTAATTTCCTGAATGGCTTGGTCATTCACATGCGCGGCACCCCTGAAGAAAAGAAACCAGCCACTCCTGCTGCCCCAGCCAGAAAGCCCATGTCGTACCCTCCCCGTAAAAAATAAGATTCTTTAACATTTCAGAAGCCGTTTTGGGGCTGTCTATATAAGACAGCCCAAAACGGCTTTCTAGGTCTATAGGCTTTCTAACAGTGATGCCGCATTTTCTTGTAGCCAATTAAGAGAAATCAAAAGGCTTTCTTTAGCAGCTAATTTAGAAGCTAAAGAATTCAGAAAACAGCTCGCCAAGACACACTCATTTCTGTTTGCTAACAGTGCGATTGGCGGCATACTTATCCTACTTACTCTTCTTCAGAAGTACCCCAGCATATCCACAAGTATACCCTTGTAGATATGCTATTTTTAAGATATATTCATCTAAACAAATCCCCTCTCATATCCTAAATTCTATGCTATGAAACTACCTCTACTACTAGTAGCCTTGCTGGCGATATCCTTTTCCGGTTTTGGTCAAATAAAGTTGTTAACCCCAGACAGTCCTGTAGAGATAAAAATCACCAGCCTCATCTTCCTGCATACTCAAAAAGGAATGCCTTTGCAGCAGGGGCAGACTGTGAATCAAGGAGACCCTGTTGCCCAGTTTGCGCCTCAGCCAACCAAGCGTTCTGATAAATTCGAGAAACAATTAAGAGAATCCATCCAACTTTATAATAAAAAGTCTTTTGCCCAAGCCGCCGAGGTGCTCAAGAAGGCAGTAACCCAGGAACCTGAAAACCCATTCTTGTTAGAAGCCTATGCCCGCGCCCTGTACCAGATAGACGAACGGAAACCAGACAGCTACCAGGTCTACAAGAAATTAGTTTCGTAACTAGATGCCCAAAGCACCTCTCCCGCTGAACTAGTGGTGGATACCTGGTTTATGGAAGCTTACTGGAAATTAGGCACCCTGCACATGGACAACGGCAACTGGAAAGCCGCCATGCTGGAAATTGGTAAATTCATGCTGATGGCCAGTAACATGAAAAACGAACCTGCCTATGAACAAGCCCTTTCTTACCTGACGGAGTGTGCCTTTGAAATGAAAGACAAAACACTTTGTGAGCATTTCGGAAAAAGAACCTTGGCCGTAAACCCCAAGAATGACTACGTACTGGACTACCTCGCTAACCTGGATAGCTTGTAACTATTCATTGTCATTAACTCTTGGCGAAAGCCTCAGCCCTATGCTGAGGCTTTGTTTTAAGGCTATTTTCTGGAAATGCCTCTAAAAACTCCCACCCTATTTTATTTTCCTACCTGCTTTCCTACAGAGGGAATCACAAACTAATTCAACAATAACTTAAAAATAAGTTGTATAACTAAAAATTAAGTTATACGTTTAGTAAAGAAATCAACCACCTCCCTATGAAAGAGTTAACCAAAGCCGAAGAACAGGTCATGCAGATCTTGTGGAGCTTGGGGAAAGGGTTTGTGAAAGATGTGATTGAGCAGTTTCCAGAACCTAAACCCATTTACAACTCCGTTTCCACCATCATCAGGATACTGGAGAAGAAAGGTTTCGTGGGCTACACGGCCTACGGGAAAACGCACGAGTATTATCCGCTTATCCAGAAGAGCGAGTACCAGCGATTCTTCCTGAAGAACTTTGTCAGCGGGTATTTTGGTGGTTCTTTCAAGCGCATGGTTTCATTCTTCGCAAAGGAGGAAGAACTGGACGTGAAAGAACTGGAAGAACTGGTAAACTATGTAAAAACCCAAACCCCAAAAAACGACGATGAATCATAGCCTTGTACCTTACCTTGTAGAGTCTTCGGTTTGCCTGCTGGCCTTCTACCTGTTGTACTTGCTTTTGCTGCGCAACGAGGGGTGCTTCCGTTATAACCGCTTCTATTTACTGGGCGCAACATTGATTTCTTTGCTGCTTGCTATCCTAGAATTGCCCTCTTCTCAGGAAGTAGCTTCCATCCCAGCCTTTATGCCTTCCTTCACTCCTTTTGTGGTAAACGTACCTGTGGAAGGAGAACCAGCAACAGTTACTTCTGGCTTGGACTGGAAGACGGCTCTTTTGCTACTTTATGGCATTGGGGTAGGTGTATTTGCCTCCCGTTTTGTGCGGCAGTTATACCACCTGCACCTGTTTACCCGCAAGCATAAAAAGCAGGCTGAGAAGGTGCAGGACTTAACCATTATCCCTACCCAAGGAGAATGGCCTACTTTCTCTTTCTTCAGGTACATCTTTTGGGACAATTCTCAATCACTAACGCCAGAGGAACAGGAACGCATCTTGCAGCATGAACGGGTGCACGTGCAACAAGGTCATAGTTATGACCTGATGTATCTGGAGGTACTTACCATTATTTTCTGGTTCAATCCCCTCCTCTACTTTTACCGGAAAGCCCTTATGGCTACCCACGAATTCCTGGCCGATGCGCACGTTATCCAAACCCAGGATAAAGCTGCTTATGGTTTGCTGCTAGCCAAACAAGTTTTACAGAAGAACAACTTTGCTTTAGGTCATTACTTCAATAAATCACTCACTTTAAAACGTCTCAAAATGATTCACGAACCCAAAAGTAGCACCTCAAAAGTGAAACAAGTCCTGGCTTTCCCACTGCTGGGTTTGCTGGCTCTTTCCCTCTCCTCCAATCAAATGTTGGTGCAGGAAAATTCTGCTCCTGCTTCCACAGCTGCGGTTACCTCCACCTCCTTTCAAGAACCTCAATTTCCAGGTGGAACGCCTGCTATGATGAAGTATCTAGCAGATAAGTTAAGAATACCAGAAAGTGCCCAAAAGAACAATGAATATGGCGGAGTGTTTGTGCAAGTCACCATTGCAAAAGACGGCACACCTGGCGATTTCAAAGTACTACAGGCCCGGCATGCTTCTTTAGAGCAAGAAGTGCTACGGGTGGTGAAGTTGATGCCTACCTGGGAAGCAAGCGGCGCTACCTCATCGGTCACCTATATCACTCCATTCTCCATCATTATAGACGGTTTTAAAAATGACAAGAACGTCATCAAACAAGAATTTGAGCAAGACTTAGCAAAGGTTTCGGCACAGGTTCAGGATAAGACTATTAAAATCGCTCCTCCAATTTTCGTAACTGGTTATGGTCCTGTAGAATAAACAAAACAGTACTTACCTCCTGTTACAAGGAGCAAAAACTAGAAAAGCGCTGGATTCATCTCTGGCGCTTTTTTTAATGTTTGCAGCTATCTGCTTAGTAGGTAGAAAAGCAGTAGCACCTTAAATTTTTACAAAGGTCAGGAGTTTGCCGAGGGAAGATGATGACCGGGGTCAGTTTTGCAGTAAATGATGTCAAAAGGAGAAGGTGGCTGACAGAAATGTGTAAGTGGCATGGAAGTAACTTCCACTCCTTCTAAAGTTTTAAAAGAAGGCAAGATCAGTAAGCACCGTTACAGTCTTAGTTACCGTAATCTGTACTATCATGTTTGGATTACAGGATATACCAAAATTTGTGCTAGCATTTTTCCTGGTGCTCCCGATAATTTCGTTTATCCACGAGGCAGGCCATGTTTTTTTTGCCTGGCTCATGGGTGGTAAGAATATCAGGATTACCGTTGGCACCGGAAAGGTACTTTTTCGTTTGGGCATGCTGGAGGTGCGCAAATACTATTTCTGGTACGGCCTCTGCTCTTTTGATAACCTCAAACGCTCGCACCGCTTCGCTAACATCCTCATCTTTTCGGGAGGGGTGCTTTTTAACGCGATCACAACCATACTGGTAATGTACTTAGTAGAGGCAGGCACGGTAGTGGCGGGTATGCTCACCTACCAGTTTACCTATTTCTCTATGTATTACATCTTCTTTGCGCTGTTGCCTATGCCTTACCCAGATGGCACCTACAGTGATGGTAAAGTGATTCTGGATCTGATAAGAAATAAGCCGCACATAGCCGATACTATTTACAGGATTACCTGGAATGAGGAGAAGAGACATTGGCAGGTGCTTGACTCCAGCAAAAAGGTACTAGAAACTTCAAGAGACGAGGATACCGCTATTGCCCGAGCGCACCAATTAGCACAAAACACTCGCCCGAGCCGTGTGCTTCAAACGAAGGCGGGTGAAGAGATTGAGGTCTGCAACTATCCCAGAGTGCCTTTATAGGTTAGTTGGCTGTATTATAAGCTGATTATTAACAACATTGCCCATCCCATACTGCTCAAAAGAAATTTCAACATATCCGCTTATCAGGTGATGCGTACATAAAGAGACTACACCTATCCCACTTCTATGATTGCAGCTATTGTTGGATTTTTGGTTATGCTTAATCCTTTTGCACTCTTTCTGTACCTGAAACCGATCATGAGCGATTTGTCTGATGACGATTTCAGAGCAGTATTTATCAAAGCGAGCGGCATTTCCTTTGGCATCTTTCTTGGCTTCCTGCTGCTGGGCGACCTCGTGTTCAAAGAAGTGTTCCGCATTAACTTTGAGTCATTCCGGATATTTGGTGGCATTGTGCTCTTCTCCTTTGCCTATATCTTAATTGTGCAGGGCAAAAAAGGATTTATTCAGATAAAAGGAGACCTCCATGATTTGGCCTCGGAAATTGCCCTTCCTTTTATGGTGGGCGCAGGTACCATTTCGCTGACAGTACTCATGTCTGAGCAGTTGGTGCTATGGCAAGGCGTACTATCGCTAATCATCATTATGCTGATCAACTTTGTCATTGTCATGGGCATGAAAAGCATACGCAGTGCCATGCGCTCGCCAAAGCTGCAAATCGCTTTTGATAAAAACATGGAACTCCTGCTGCGCATCAATGGCTTCTTTCTGGGAGCCATAGGAGTTGACATGGTGGTGACAGGAATAAGCAATCTGGTCTCAACAGGCGTGGTGTAACAGAGCCTCGTTTCTCTGCTAATACGCATTTCCTTTCACGACTTGGTTTAGGTAGCCTGCTTAATCACATCACCGGAGTACACCAGCCAAAGCGGCACCTTGATATCGGTGTTGTACATCTCCGTAGGCACGCTGCCCAGGCTCAGGGAAGGCAGCGGGTTATTGCCCTTCAGGCCAAGCACCAGCAGGTCATGGCCGCCTTTTTCCAGGTGCAGGGTGATGCGCTCTGCGATACTTTTATTCGCGGCCCTAACCAAGGTGTAAGGAACATTGGCTATCTCCTGGTGTTTTTTCTGCAGGTCGGCAAACTTCTTTTTCACGATCTCCACCGCTTTCTTGACGGCTTTTTCCTCTGAGATCAGCGGGAAAAACTGGCGGGGAAGGCGGTACACGTGCATGATCTCCAGCTGAAGGTTTGATTGATCAGAAAGATTTTTGCTTAGCCTTAGCGCGTGCACGGAAGTATCTGAAAAGTCTATAGGCACCAGCACTTTTTGGATGTCAAGACGGGCCGTTTCAGGGAAAACCAGCATACTGCACGGCAGTACGCGCAACAGTTTTGAGCCCAAAGCCCCGGTGCTTTTGTCGCTCATCTTCTTGCCTAGAATGGTCAATTGCACCCTATAGCGTTTTACCAGGTTGGCAAGTATCACCTCCGTGTTCGGCTCTTCGCTCACCAGTACTTCATGGTCTGTTACGTTACCAAACTGCTCGGCCACAATATCCTGTATACTACCTTCAACTTCACTCAAAAGGTCCACGTCTCCAAACCACTCTTTAAATTCATCGCTAAGCTCATATACTTTGATGTTGTGGACAAAGTATACTTTCCTTACCGTTAGGCGCTCACAAATAGAGCGGGCGAAAGCAACCAGTTTTATGTCTATGTCGCTCAGGTCAAGGCAGACCATTAGGGCATCAATTGCAATCATATGGCATCTGGGTTTGGAGGGGTGGGAGTATCTTTTCTGGTTTCGGTAATCCGGGTCTCCTGCTTCCGGGCGCGTTTGGCCAGCATTTCGGCAACCAGTTGCTCGTAGGCTTTGCGCTGTTGTGCTTTGCCCAGTTTTGTTTCTTCTGCGGCTTCCTCGTTCAGGCCACGGTACAAACTGTAGCACATGAGCAAAAGGATAATGGCAAAAGGAAGCCCCGTAATGATCACGGCCGTTTGCAAGGCCTGTAAACCGCCGCCAAGCAAAAGTACTGCGGCCAGGGCACCACCTGCCATCGCCCAGAAAACCCGTAAGCCTACCGACGGGTTAGGATTACCGCCGGAGGTAAGGCTCACCACCACCAACGACCCAGAGTCTGAAGAGGTCACAAAAAAGCCTGTTACCAGCAGAACGCCAACCACAGATAGAAAGGTGGAGAAGGGCAGTTGTTCAAAGAATACGAACAGGGCCGTAGAAATATCCGCCGCCACCGCATCGGCAATAGCCGTGTTGCCGGCCAAAGTTTCGCGCAGGGCCGTACTTCCAAAAGCTGTCATCCATAAGAAACAGAGAAGGGATGGGGCAATGAGCACGCCCAATACAAATTCCTTGATGGTTCTTCCTTTAGATACCCTGGCAATGAAGATCCCTACAAACGGTGCCCAGGATATCCACCAGGCCCAGTAGAAAACGGTCCAGGTACCCTGCCAGTTTGTGTTTGAGTACGCTTCATTCCAGAACGACAGCTGCATGAAGTTGCCAATGTAGGAACCCGTGTTCTGAACGTAAGAACCCAGGATAAACACCGTGGGCCCCAGCAGGACCACGGCCACCAATACAAACAAAGCAATCCGGATATTCCATTCGCTCAGGATACGAACCCCTTTGTCTACCCCAGTTACCACAGAGACCGTGGCAATACACGTGATGACGACAATCAAGATGATTTGCGTAGTGATGGTATTTGCAATGGCCGGAAAAACGTGGTTCAGGCCGGCCGCTATTTGCTGCACCCCAAAACCCAGCGAGGTAGCCAGGCCAAACAGCGTCGCGATGACCGCCAGCGTATCAATGATGTGGCCCACAATACCGTGAATCCGCTCGCCTAAAAAAGGATAGAAGGCGGAGCGCACCGTAAGAGGCAGCTGCCGGTTATAGGTAAAGTAAGCCAGCGCGAGCCCCACCAACGCATAGATAGCCCAGGCGTGCAGCCCCCAATGCAGAAAGGTGAAATTCATGGCTTGTCGGGCGGCGGCAGGGGTGCCGGCCTCCCCTAGCGGTGGTGTTTGAAAATGGTTAATGGGCTCAGCGATACTCCAGAAAAGCAAGCCTATTCCCATACCCGCGCTGAAGAGCATGGCAAACCACGCCGAGGTAGTAAACTCTGGTTTAGCGTCCTTGCCGCCTAACCGTATTGACCCAAACCGGCTGAAGGCCACATACAGGCAGAAGGCCACAAAGAGGTTCACGCTAATGATGAAAAGCCACCCCATGTTTGCCGTGATAGCCCCCTGCACCTTGCTGAAAATAGCCTCGGCACTTTCCTGAAAAATAAGCACCAAACCTACGCTTACCACCAGAAAAACAATGGAGGACCAGAAAACAGGACCGTTTACCTCTAGGCCCAAAGATTTGTGTGTGTTACTTCCTACTTTACTCATTCATACTGTATTAAAGAATCAGAAATAATATCCCATGTTGATGTTGAAGCGCATGTGCCAGTTCGTGTTACCCGGCGTTCCTTCGGCAAGGGCATTCTCCCATTCAGGGCCTAGCCAGGGCTGGTTATACCCGAAGGCAGCATCTGTATAAATGTACATTGGCCCGGCCGTCCACAAGGCACCTAACACGTTCATGTGGGCGTTCTCATAACCCCTTACGCGTTTGTTGTAGTAGCCGTAATTGTTGTATACGTCAATGCCCTGCAGCAGCTTGGTATCAATTGGGATGTGGTAAGAAACTCCTGCCGTGTAGATCTCTCCCCTGTTAGCCACGTTGTAATTGGCTCCGTAGGCACCCATTTCCACAAAATCAAGATTGGCTCCTGGGGCATATTTTGGATTGATGCGGTAAAGCATGGCCTGCAGCTTGATGTTCCAGGGGCTGTGCGCGGCCTGGTGCTCATAATGTACGGCACCCGCGTAGCGTGTGCCGTTACGTTCTGTGTCTATGTTGTAGAGTAATCCGCCCTGCAGCGAAACGCCTAGCTTATGTGCCAAGCTATCGCCTAAGCGCCGTACCACTTTAAAATCAAGCTGGTTGTTTTCTTTGTTTCGCCCGGTGACGTCATACGAGTAGCGGTTGGGGCTAGGCTCTGCCAGGCCAAACACGAACTCTTCAGCACTTTTGTAGTAGGCCGCCTGCCACTGCCACCTTCCGGAGTCATGGATGTACTTCACACCCATGTCGTGATCGTCCTCAAACCCTACATAGTAGGTCATGTTGAAAAACCAGTTGTTGGAGTTATACTGCTGTATGCCAAAAGGCACCTGCTGTAGCCCTACCTGTATTTGAGATTGGTCCGAGAAATCATACTGGAACCAGCCTTGTTTCAGAAAAGCACCGCCAAAGCCTTGGGAGTAGTGCCGGAACTCCGCGTTCAGTTTGATGCCCTTGTACTCTGCTTCAGCATTCAGGCGGAAAACATCATAGCCAAAGTCCCCGCCGCGCTCTAACTGATCCTTCTTCCAGGTGGAGAGATTATAGTTAAAGCGTACAGCACCCCCTAGTTTCAAATAAGGTTTTGCTTCGGGTTTTTCCTCTGGGTATTGTGCCGCACAGATGGTAGTAACAAGTAAAAAGAGAGAGAGTACAACTATTCTTACCATAGGCAAAAGCACCAGAGTACACGTTTTATACTCTACTTGGGACGTTATTCAGACGGAAACGTTGTCTGAGTTGACTATCTCCCATTTTCAGGTTACACAGAATGTGGGAATTATGACATTGCTCGTTCCTTTTTTTACTCTGGTTGATAGTAGCGGAGGAGGCATTCATGGGCATGTTGTTCTGAATTTTCTTTAAAACACTACGGTAAGTCTTCCGGCATTCACATCAAAGTCAGACTCATCAAGTAGTTCTGGCAACACCGCAACAGTTGACTTCTGAGAAAGTCTAAAGCTAGCGTAATCCTGCGGAGGCGCAAAAGTATCATCTTTCTTCCCATTCTTACCTTTCCACAGGCCCGCCTTCTCAAGACCTTTGTTCCGTCATAAAGCACATGTCCCGAGCTTTGTATTAGTAGGCTTGCTCCTTTTACCGTATTAAGGTTTAGCGCCTGTTTTTAAAACGCAGGCCTAAAACACCTTCGTAAAAAGGGAGTAGAA
Source organism: Rufibacter tibetensis (assembly GCF_001310085.1). Classification (GTDB taxonomy): domain Bacteria; phylum Bacteroidota; class Bacteroidia; order Cytophagales; family Hymenobacteraceae; genus Nibribacter; species Nibribacter tibetensis. The sequence goes on along the minus strand of NZ_CP012643.1, from coordinate 3,520,294 downwards.
CAAGAAACCAGTAGCAGAATAACACAACACCTTAAATCATAAACACTATGAAAAAAATAGGCATTACCGGAGCAACAGGGCAGTTAGGCCGCCTGGTAGTAGAGAAACTGAAAACCAAAGTAGCTGCAGAGAATTTAGTAGCGTTGGTTCGTTCCCCGCAGAAAGTGGCAGATCTGGGCGTGGAAGCCCGCGAAGCAGATTACGATCGGCATGAAACGTTGAGTCCTGCCCTGCATGGCATAGATACGTTACTCCTGATTTCAGGAAGCGAAATTGGAAAACGAGCCAAGCAGCACCAGGAGGTAATTAATGCGGCCAAGAATGCCGGAGTGAAATATATTGTGTACACCAGCCTTTTACACGCGGATACCTCCACTCTCTCCCTGGCCGAAGAACACCTCGCCACAGAAGCCGCCCTGGAAAACTCAGGCATTCCGTACACCCTGCTGCGCAACGGCTGGTACACCGAGAACTACACCGGCTCCATACCAGGCGCCCTGGCTGGTGGCGCGTTCATTGGCAGTGCCGGTGATGGTAAAATCTCTTCGGCAGCCCGCGCCGATTTCGCGGATGCTGCCGTTGCGGTTCTCACCAGCGAAGGTCACGAAGGCAAAGTGTACGAGCTAGCTGGAGATGAAGCCTACACCCTGAGCGATCTTGCCGCCGAAATTTCCCGCCAAACCGGGAAAGACATCCCGTACAAGAATTTGCCTGGAGCCGAGTACGCCGCCGCCCTCACCAGCTTCGGTTTACCGGAAGGATTCGCCCAAGCCATCGCCGGCTGGGACGTTTCTGCCTCCCAGGACGATCTGTTTGATGACAGCCGCCAACTTTCTACCCTCATCGGGCACCCCACTACTCCCATGCCCACCACCGTGGCGGAGGCTCTGAAGGGACTTTCTTAATTGGAGGTGAAGGAAGGTATTTGCTTCAAAGAAGTGAAAACACCAACTGGATCTACGTAATTAGATTCTCTCCTCAAGGGGAGAATCTCAATGGTGAAATGATATTGGTGAGTTATGGTCAATTCCACTATCCCATTTGAATTACCTGCCTAAAGAACCAAGAACCCGACTAGCCCCAATCAGTCGGGTTCTTTTATGTTAGTGGAGCACCCTCGAGAAAATTTCTTTTGGCGCTGTTTTCTCAAAAACAGCATATATCTGTGGTATGGAAAGAGCAGGACCATATTCCAAAGCTCTTCTATTTGATTAGCCCCTAACTAAGATTGCATACCGGTTTCCTAATTACCCGTACTACCATTTTAAGTATTTTCTTACAGGGTGATTCAGACAATTACCTTGGGCTCCACTGGTGGGAGTTACCGCAGACAGCACATTTGCTAGCGTCTGCAAGGCTCCTGAAGTTTTGGCGTATATTTTATAACCCACCTTTTCCCAACTCTCTACTTTATGGAAGCACTCAGCACTGACATCACCGACGAAATCAAGAGCCTTAATTCAAAATTTGTTTCTTCCTTTAACCAGGGTGATGTTGGGAGCGTCGCCGAGCTGTACACGAAAACCGCGCTGCTATTGCCTGCCGGAAGTGAAACCCTCAAAGGCAGAGAAGCCATTGGTCAGTATTGGCAAAACGCCCGCGAAATGGGCGTAACCGAAATGGTGCTGGACACAATAGAAGTAGAACAACTGGAGCTTACCGCCATAGAACTGGGCACCTACACGCTCAAAGCAGAAAATGGCCAATCGCTGGATCATGGCAAGTACATGGCTGTCTGGAAAAGAGAAAACAGCACCTGGAAAATGCAGAAAGACATCTGGAACAGCGATTCTCAAGCATGAGCTCTCTACCTTTTGGTTTGATTTCAGGAGCCCTCCACCAACAGAGATTATTTATAATCTCTGTTGGTGGAGGGCTCTAACTTTATGACCTGTTGTTTTGTATTTAGGTTATTGAAAAACTGCTTTAAACGGTTCCTTTTCTAATTTTCTACCAAGCTTTAATCTTTTCTTAGAACAGCAAGCTCCCGCCAGTGCTGTTTTTGTACTCCTGTGCTACTTGCTGCACCAGTTCCAGCACGTTCTTGAGCACCGGGCTGGTGTCGTCTTTCCGCCAGGTCACGTAGAGGTTCACTTTCTGCGGGAGGTGGATGAACCGCACATTAGGTGGTGCCCCAAAGGCATAAGAACTAGGCATTACTGATATTCCCAATCCGCGGCCTACCAGACCCAGGATCATGGCCCCGAAGTCAGACTCAATGTACACGTTGGGGGTGAAATTATTGTCTTTGAACATCTGCCGTAGGCTTTTCACATACAAGGTTCTGTGGTGCAGCCCAGACAAAATAAACTTCTCCTCGCGCACGTCCTGAAGTCCGGTGAAGTTCTCTTCGGTTAAGGGATGGTTCTGGGGTACAATCAATGCGAACGGCTCTGAGTACAGGCACAAAGAAAGCAGCGCAGGATTCTCGGCAGGGTCGCGCCGGATGGCCAGATCCATCTGGAAGTTCAGCAACAATTCTTCAAAACTGATGTCAGTGGGTTCTACCAGTTCTACTTTCAGCTCAGGCAAGGTTTGAGCAATCTTTGAGACCACTTCGGGCAGAAAGGTATAGGCCACCGAGCCAGGGTACCCAATGCTGATAGACCCGAAGGCGCCTTCGTGTATTTTGCGGGCCTGCCGGTGCGTGCGGTTAATTTCCTCCACTAAAGGAAGCCAGCGGTCACGCAGGAAAGCCCCGGCCTCGGTGAGTTTCACGCTGCGCTTGCTCCGCTCAAATAGCTGTACGCCTAACTCCTCTTCCAGCGCCTTGATTTGCCGGCTTTACGCCGATTGCGTAATGAACATTTTTTCGGAGGTATTCCAGAAATGCAACTCCTCTGCAAGGGCCAAAAAATACTTTATTTGCTGTAAGTCCACCGCTCGTGATTTGATTTATGCATTAGTTAACTCAATAGTAGCATTTCTCAGGCCTGGTACTTGCCTTTACTTTGTGCAAAATAGCAAGCACATGTTGTCCTTACAGAAATATTTACGAGAAGCCATTGGGTGGGCGGGCGCCTTCTTTTCACTTACTGCGTTCAGTTTGAACAGCCTCAACGTGATTAGCAGCCAATCTATGGAATATTTGCTGATGAACGTGATAGGCTGCTTTTTACTGATTCTCTACGGCGTGTCAAAGAAAGCGTACGCCAGTTGGGTGTTGAATTCTATCTGGCTTTTAATAACTGCCATAGCCTTGATCAAAGTGTTCTTAGCCTAACCGCTTTTTTCAACAATTACAGATGTTTCTGTTTTACCTCTCTTTCTAGAAAATAAGGCCTAAAACAGGTGGAGGTTCTTTGCAGGATTTCTTTCCTTAAAACATGGTTCAACTCTTTGTAATCCTTAATCCTGAAAACACCTCTGAAACGCAGCCATTTGGAGGTTAAAAAAAGAGTTCTTTCCTTTGCATCATTCTATAGAAAACAGATGACCCTTCATCAGCAATCCTTTTATCCTTACTCAGCCTACTCTACCTATTACCCAATGGCCGTAGCCTGGGATTGCTATAGTTGATCGGTACAAAATAAACCCATCATACAGAAGCCCTGGTTCACGGACCTGGGCTTCTTTGTTTTCTGCCCGGTCCTGCCTGTGCTTTTTCAAAGCAAATCCAACTCTTCAATTAATCAATCATTAAGCATGAAAGCAGCAGAACAATTGAATGTACTGAAAGCAAACGTAGAGATCTTCCTCCCAGATAATGCGCTGGAAGAAAAGCTACAGCTCGCCGAAAAAGAAAACCGTACCCTCATTATCAAACTAGGCTTTGACCCTACCGCACCAGACCTGCACCTGGGGCACGCGGTGGTGTTGAAGAAATTGCGCCAGTTCCAGGATTTTGGGCACACCATTGTCATCATCATCGGGGATTTCACAGCCCGCATTGGTGACCCTACCGGCAAAAACAAATCGCGCCCGCCCTTGAATGCCGATCAGGTTCAACTCAACGCCCAGACCTACGTGAACCAGTTGTCCAAGATTCTGGACGTCAGCAAGTGCGAGATCCGCTACAACTCTGAGTGGCTGGGCAGCATGGACATGACCGAAACCATCAAGCTCCTCTCGCAGGTGACCCTGGCCCAAATCATGCAGCGCACTGATTTTAACAACCGTTTCTCAGGTAGCCTGCCTATTTCCCTGCACGAGTTGGTGTACCCGCTTCTGCAAGGGCATGATTCTGTCATGATTCACGCCGATATTGAAATGGGTGGCACCGATCAGTTGTTCAACTGTTCCATGGGCCGTCAGCTGCAGGAAGGACAGGGACAGCATGGCCAGGCAGTACTTTGTATGCCGCTGCTAAAAGGCATTGACGGGTCAGCGAAGATGAGTAAGTCTGAAGGAAACATTGTAGGCCTTACCGATGCACCTAACGAGATGTTCGGGAAGATCATGTCCATTCCAGATGCCCTTTTGGCGGAGTACCTGCACTTGGTCACGGATTTCACCCCGGAAGAAAAGCAGCAACTGCTTCAGCAACTGGAGCAAGGCGATAACCCGATGGTTCTCAAAAAGAGGATTGGATTGAACGTAGTTCAACAATACCATTCAACTGAGGCTGCAGAACAAGCCCAGGAGTTTTTCCAGAACCAGTTTCAAAACAAGCGGTTTGAGGAAAAGGAGTTCACCAGCGTTTCCCTCAGCTCGCTAAGTCTTGACCAAACGGGTACTCTACGGGTGTTGGACCTATGCAAGGAATTGAAAGCCGGGGAAAGCCGGTCTAACCTCAAAAAGCTTATTGAAGCCGGAAGCGTCACCGTAAATGGCACTAAAGTTACAGATGCCCAGGACTCAGTGGAGTTAGGCAAAAGTCCGGTGAAGGTGAGAATTGGCAAGCGCGGCTATTTTGAAATAGTACCGTAGCTACCTATATCATGTAGGAATGGGCGCCTAGGGGTTCATTTAAAGAAAATGCTCCTAAGCGCCCATTCCTACAACCTACACCTAAGCTGGTGATGAATTTGAAAGGAAGATTAGGCCGTACCAGGAACCGCTTTCACCTGGGATACCATCTACACCAGAAAAAATTCTGCGAAGAATCCCCGGTTACTTGCTTTCTTTGCAGGCTAGTACCATGGAGACTAGAGTGAGATGACGCACGAAGATATTATTGCACCTGCCTGTAAGTGGCTTGTAAAGGAGGGCGGCTGCGTCACCGCTTTTAGGGTGACCCCTGGAAATGAAGAAAAAGAACAGGCCCCTTATCTTATTGGAATAGGTTCTTTTGGCAGAAGCATCACCCTAAAACCCTACCTCTCCCGCCCCGACTTTCTGGAGGACAAGCAAACACAATTCCATGACATACCCGGTATGGATTTAGGCCAGTACCGCTTTCTATATGCCCCAGCCGGAGTAATCCTGGAGGAGGAAGTACCTGCAAACTGGGGACTACTCCAGGTGAATGAATCAAAAGATATTACTTCTGTAAGCAACCCTTACCTCCCAGCAGGCGGCTCCTTCTGGCGTCCCGGCTTTGAAGACGCTAAAATCTACAACTTACTGGGTGAGAATGAAAAGCTATACGCCGCCTGCAGACGCTTTAAGTACAACTCTGTACTGCGCGTTGAAATGGCTTTTTAGGGTCATGTAAACTCCAAAATTTATATTTGATTTTAGTAGCAAGTACTTTTCTTTAACCCCATCCACATCTATTTAAAGCAGATTCTCCCCTTGAGGGGAGCGTAGAGGGGTGTTTACATGTGCTCGAAATCATTTATGCTTTGCAGGGGCGACACTAACTGTTTTAGGAATAACTGAAATCAGCAATGATTGCATCTCCTGTGTAAACACCCCTCTTTATCTCCCCTCAAGGAGAGAATCCCTTCTTTGAAACGCTATTACCGCACAGCATTGAAATATATGGTTATTAGTTGTTAGATAGGAAACTTACCTTCAACCTCTAGCCATACATAAAGCCCAGGCCTGTTTAAGAACTGTTTTCTAGAAAGCAGTTCTTAAACAGGCCTGGGCTTTCAAACATCCTCTTCTAAATGTTTCGCTTCTTCAGTTCACTCACGGCGTGATCAACAGCCCTAGCCGTCAAAGCCATGTAGGTTAGAGAAGGGTTTTGGGTGGAGGTAGACGTCATGCAGGCGCCGTCTGTCACGTACACATTAGGGCAGGCGTGCAGTTGGTTGTACTTGTTCAGCAAGGATGTCTTAGGATCATGGCCCATGCGTACACCGCCCATTTCATGAATGTCTAGGCCAGGGGCTTGTTTTGAATCGGTTTTCTGGATGTTGGTGAAACCAGCCTTAGTGAACATCTCCTCCATCTGCGCATGATAATCGGCCACCATTTTGTTATCGTTCTCGTCATAGTCAATGGCAATGTTCAGCAGCGGAATGCCCCAGGCGTCTTTCTGTTCTTTGCTCAAGCTAATGCGGCTTTCTTCTTTAGGAATGGTTTCGCCCATCATGTGCGAACCCACTTTCCAGGTGCCCCACGTGGGGTTTAGAAGCTGTTTTTTCAATTCTGCCCCAAAACCAGTGGTATCTTCCTGCATGCTCCGGTTGGCCCGGAACCCTGCCGCGTAGCCCCGCAGGAAGTCCGTTTCCTGTTTATGCAGGTTCCGGAAGCGTGGGATGTAGCCGCCACCTGCGGGGTTACGGCCATCGGTGGCGTATTCTTGCATGCCCTCGTACTCCGCAGTGATTCTGGCTCGGTAGTTATGGAACGCTACGTATTTGCCCAACAACCCATTATCGTTGCCCAGCCCATTCGGGAAGCGCGACGAGGTGGAGTTCAGTAGAATCTGGTTTGTGCTGAAGGCCGAGGCGTTTACGAAAATCACCGGCGCGTAATACTCGGTTTCTTCTTTGGTTTGGCTGTTGATGACGCGCACGCCGGTGGCTTTGCCAGCTTTCTCGTCATAGATTACCTCCCGCACCACAGCATGCGGCACCAAGGTCAGATTCCCGGTGCGCTCGGCCCACGGAAGCGTGGATGCGTTGCTGCTGAAATATCCACCAAACGGACAACCGCGTTGGCACAGGATCCGGTTCTGGCACTGCGCCCGTCCCTGGTCCAAGTGAATTTGGTTGGGCTTGGAAAGGTGCGCGCACCGGGCACTGATCACGTGACGGTTTCCGTATTGGGCTTTGAGTTGTTTCTTGAAATGGTCTTCCACGCTGTTCAGCGGAAAAGGAGGCAAAAACTCGCCATCGGGCAGTTCCTCTAGACCATCGTTATTGCCGGAGATACCGGCAAATTTCTCTACGTAGCTGTACCAGGGTGCCAGGTCTTTGTACCGGATGGGCCAGTCTACGGCAAAGCCGTCTCGGGCGGGCCCTTCAAAATCCAGGTCGCTCCAGCGTTGTGTTTGCCGCGCCCAAAGCAGTGACTTTCCGCCTACCTGTTGGCCCCTGATCCAGTCAAAGGGTTTTTCCTGCACGTACGGCTGCTCAGAATCCCGCACGAAGAAGTGCATGGCATCTTCGCGGAACGCATAGCACCGGCTGATTACTGGTTCTTTTTGCTTGATCTCGTAGGTGAGTTCGTTTCGGTGCTCAAACTCATAGGGCATCATGTTGGTGGTAGGGTAATCCTTGATGTGCTTTACATCGCGGCCGCGCTCCAGCACCAGGGTTTTCAGACCTCTCCCGGTGAACTCCTTGGCTGCCCATCCGCCGCTCATCCCTGACCCTATCACGATGGCATCAAAGGTGCGCTGCTTTACACTGTCTACGTTTATATAAGCCATACTTAGTTCTTGGTTGAAGCTTTCACCGGATAATAGGCGATGTACCGGCTGGGTACCAGTTCATAAATGCGCAACTTGGTCATGACCAGCTCTGAGTTGAGGTAACCAGTGACGGTATGCTTTTTCAGAATCTGGTAGAAATCTATTACTTCTTTGGAGGCTTTTCCGCTGTTAATTGCGGCAATCAGTTCCTGGCGCTCCTGAGGACTGCATTCCACAAACGAGTTGCCCGTCTGCTTCTTGGTCATTTTCTGGAAAGCTTCCATGCCGTCCATAAAGGTTTTCTGGTCTTCGGGGCTGTGGAGGTCGTCAACCATTTTCAAGGTAAACTTGTGCAGACCCAACTGCTTGGCTCCGGCCGTGTCAGTGGTTGGGATGAGGGTTTCCACTATCTCGCCCAGCATCTTTTCCTCCTCCGCGGACACCTCCAAGTGTTTTAGTGGGATGAATGCCTTTCCTTCCCTGGTGAGGCAGGACGGAAGCAGCACCAGCCCTCCCGTAAAAACCAGCAACCCTTTGACCGCAGTACGCCTGTTCATAGATTTCTTTTTAACCAGCCTTTCAGAGCTTCTTTCTTAAAAGAATTATTTTAATCCATCAATTTACCTGATAGAATGTTAATCTGAAGAATATTTCTGATTTCAATAGTTATTTTTCCAGACTCCGATACTTTTTGTAAGGGTTTTCAGAAAAAGAGGTTAAAAAAGTATCACTAATCAAGAAATATCCAGCTGTTTTCACCCACACTCCTGAAATCACTATGCAGGCAAACTGTCCTTTTACTTAGGCCCTTGTTGAGTTGATTTCTCCTGCGGCTACTTTCTCAGCTTTTTGTCTTTCATGGAGTACTGGAGATTGTTTCTAGTATTTTCAGAAAGGCATGGTTTATAAACATTTCAGGCCTGCTTTCTACAAAACAGGCCTGAAATGCGTTAAGAAAAAATAGTAGATTTTACTCCATAACAGGTTCTTGATTGAAGAAGTCTGCCGCTTGTTCTTCTTTCCCCTTGGGGTTCGCTCCGTAGTCGTTTTCGTAAGGTTCGCCATCGCTGAAAAGCAAGACTAAACAATAGAAAGGGATAATTTGAAACCATCCTGACCGACCCTTGTCATGGCATCTTTTTGCACCTTGGGCCCAAACGAACCACACCAAGGGAATATACAATACAAACATAATCAGAATAGTGGTTATGTCTGATGATGCAGCCAATACATTAAGTATGATGGCAAAAGGAATGTAAATTAGCCAGCTGAGGCCATACTCTAATCTTCTGATTCTTCCTTTAAAGGAAAATGGAGCTTTAAACATGTTGAAAAGGGTTAGTTAGGTGGTTTGGTCAGTTAGATTTTCTAAAGATATAGTTTTCTATATAAATACAAACTAACTATACCAAATCTACCTGCTTTTACAAAAAAACATAAGCTAAATTCTATTTCAGCTAATTATAGTAATTGGCCTCCTCAGGTTCCTCTCCACGGTACTTATATAGGACAGAGACCTCATTGCTCATTATTGGCAGACTATCTTGAACCTCTTATCTTTTCACTAGATAGCTTTACCTTTCTAAGACCAACTAAACTTCCTATGAGTCAGTGCTTAGAGGTTTTGTGCGCGTGACCCTTAACCTAGGCGAAACCAAGAAGGACAGATTCAAGATTAAACCGGGAACATTTATAATAAGGGCGGGTTCCTCGTCAGAAGACATCAGGACCAGTAAAGAAATCACCATTTTGGAATAGGTACTTTCTAGGTTCTCAGGAATACAAACCTTAATATTACTCTGGAACTATATAACAAGCACTTCGTAAATACCAAATGTGCTTACAAGGTATAGTGGGTTTTTAAGAATTGTAACATTTGATTACCATGGATAGAATACTAGGAAGATACGCTCCTCACTTTTATGCTCTCCTGCGCATAGTAGCAGGATTGATGTTTATGATGCATGGAACCCAGAAGCTGTTTGGCTGGCCGGGAGAGAAAGACCCCATGGAGTTAGCTTCCATTGCGGGAGTGGCTGGCATCATTGAATTTGTAGCTGGCTTTTTGATCACAATTGGCCTATTCACCAGTTGGGCGGCATTTATTTCCAGTGGCACCATGGCTGTGGCCTACTTTATGGCACATGCCTCACAAGGTTGGTCACCTGTAGTGAATCAAGGCGAACTAGCGGTACTGTACTGCTTCATCTTTCTGTACATCGCCGCCCAAGGATCGGGGATTTGGAGTGTAGATGGCGCTCGCCGAGGCTCCTCACGAACATCGTTCTCGCGCTAAACCCCCTCCAGGAGGCACGTTAGTTTGTAAAAAGAGAATAAGCATAAAAGAGTAAGGGGTAAGTTGATTGGATCAGCTTACCCCTTACTCTTTTATGCTTATTGAAATTAAAGCTTGCTCAAAGCTAAAAGCATTTCATAGAGCTTTGTATGAGAAGGCGAAGACTTTCAACTTAACAGTCACAGGTGAAATCACGATTGGTGAATTGATTAGAAGCTACGTCGCCAACTTTTACCAAATGGTCAAAGGGGATTTCCTCTCCGGTGGCAAGTTCCACTTTCAAGCTTCCCTCATTCTCTTCCACTTTCTTGATGAGCGCCGTTACGGTTAAGAACTCATTCAGGTCGGTGCGGTACTGAATCTTCAGGAACTTCTTTTTAGAAACGGCTTCGTTTACTGCTTGCAACAATTGCTCATCCATGGTATTTCGGGGTTGGTTCTACTAGAGTAGTCTTATACGCGTGGGTTGTTTTTGGTTTCTTTTCCTGAAAACACCCCTAAAAACCTAGCTTGAATAATGTTCTCATCTAACGTTAATTAAGCTACTTTTTCGCTGGAAACCAGTTGCTGCAGCACTTCAATGACACCGTTCTGGCTGTTGCTTTTGGCTCTGTAACGGGCGGCCTCCTTAATGTCTGGGTGGGCATTCTCCATGGCGAAGCTGTAATGAGCTTTTTGGATCATCTTCAGGTCGTTCAGGTAATCACCAAACACCATAGTTTCTTCCGGGGTGATGTTGAATCTTTCCTGCACTACTTCCATGCCGCGCCCTTTATTGGCGAGTTTGTCGCAGATATCCAGCCAGATTTTTCCGGATACCGTGATTTGCAGGTGTTCCCGCTCCTCCCGGAAGTGCAGGTTACTGCTATCTTCCACCCCTTTCAGTTCACAGATTGCAATCTTCAGGAACTGGTCATCTTCCACCTGCAAAAGATCGTCTACCACCTCTACTTTATCATAGTACAGTTCTACCTGAGCCATGAATTCAGGGGCGGTGTTGTCCACGTAAGCTGATTTCTTTCCGCATAACACCATGTAAGAACCTTCAATTTCTCGGGCTTTCTTTAAAAGCCTTTTGGTCTCAGCAAGGTCAAGCGCTTGAACAGACAATTCTTCACCCTGGTACACCACAAAGCTTCCATTCTCGGCCAGGAAGATGATCTCGTCTTTGATGGGCTTAAACAGGTTTACCAGGTTGTAGTACTGCCTTCCGCTAGCGGCGGCAAACAGAATTCCTCTTTCTTTGAGGGCCTGGTAAACTGTATAGAACTCTTCGTTTAAGTTATGTTGAGGGTCTAGCAGGGTGCCATCCATGTCTGTGGCCACCAGCTTTATTTTTGAAAAATCCATAGAAAATATACTTCAGGCAGACCTGAAAAAGTCTTTAGGCCGCAAGGTACCAAATACCCCTCAGCCCACCTGAAAGTTGCCAAAAAGAGAAAAAACTGGTTTTCAGTTTATTTTCCAGAAAGTAGCCCCAATTCAACTCGCCTTCTTAGACAAAAGAATTATTTTTAAGGTAGACCTTAAACGTGGCACCCTCTCCTTTTTGGCTATCAACCTCAATCTTTCCTCCTGCATTGTCTACCATGCGCTTTACCATATACAGTCCTACGCCAGATCCCTCTACGTGGTCATGGAAGCGGCGGAACATGGTGAAGAGCTTCTTTTGCTCGTCAGAACTCAATCCCAGTCCATTGTCCTGTACAGTGAGCACCAGGTACTCTTTCTCCAGATGGCACCTCACCTGTATGAATGGCTTACGAGCTGGGTGACGGTACTTGATGGCGTTGGAAAGCAGGTTATAGAAGATGCTGCGCAGGTTTTTCTCTGAAAAGGAGATAAAAGGGCATTTGTTTAACTCAACGTCTAGTTGAGCCTCTGATTTCTGGATCATTTGCTCCATGTCCAGTATTACCTCCTGCACTACCTCTTTGACGCTTACCACCTTGGTTTCAATGAGGTGGTCTTTCTGCAGCTTGGTGATTTCTGTCAGGTTTTTGATGGTTTTTTTGAAGCGGTCAATGGCGCCCTTCATCATGCCGATGATGGTTTCTACCTCTCCCTGTGCCAGGCTATCCTTGGGCAGTTCCACCAACAGTTCTGCCATGAGCATTTCTATGTTGGAGATAGGAGCCTTCAAATCATGCGAGGCCGTGTAGATAAAGTTATCCAGGTCTGAGTTGGTGTGGGTGAGTTGCTGGTTGGTGTCCTGGAGTTCCTCGTTGATGGAAGCTAATTCTTCATTGGTGGCCGCCAGTTCCTCGGCCATGGCTTTGGCCTCCTTTTCACTTTTCTCTATAGCCAGGCGCGACTCCACCTGCTCAGTTACGTCTGTCACCAGGGTATAAAAACCAGCCACTTTGCCTTCCTGAATGTCTGGAACGTAGCTGGTCCGGATGTGCTTTGTGAAGCCATCTTTGTACGGCATGGTTGCCTCAAAGTCAAGCCGCTCACCGGCCAATGCGCGCTCAATGTACACCTTCACGTTCTGGTAAGCTTTGTCACCCACAACGTCCCGCACCTTTCTTCCCAAAATACTCTCGGCTTTGTGAGGGAACCAGGTTTCATAAGCCTTGTTCGTAAACCGGTACACCTCGTCTTTGTCCAAATACCCGATGAGCACCGGCAAAGAGTCTGTGATGAGCCTCAATTGCCGGGCGCTTGCCTCTACTGCTCTGCGTGATTCTACCTGTTCAGTGACTTCAAACGCCAGCACCAAAATGCCATCTATAAGCCCATGCTCATTATAGCGGGGCTGCTGAATGTATTTGAAGTACCGGTTCTCTACCACTCCGTCGAGGGGCCGGACGAACGGAACGCACATTTCCTCTTCCTGGTGCGTGATACCGGTTTCGTACACCTGCAGCAAGGTTTGATGAACAACTGTCCCCTCTACCTCTGGCAAGCCTTCTAGGATAGGTTTTCCGCCCAGCTGCCTGCCCGGAAATAGTTGCTGGTAGGTGGGGTTTACCAATTCAAACACCATGTCAGAGCCATCCAGAATACAGATGGCAGCCGGGGCATCGGTGAAAAGGCGCTCTAAGCGGTGCTTTTGCTTTTCGGCTTCGGCCTGGGCTAGCTGCAAGGCTTTTGTTCTTTGTATTACCTTTTCTTCCAGTTGCTGGTTAAGGGTTTGCAAAATCTCAGCACTTTTCTCCGCCTGCTGGCGCGCCTTCACAAATTCTGTCACATCCAGAGCAAAGATCAGTACTCCGTTTATTTGTCCTTGGGTATCATAAAGAGCTTGGTAAATGAAATTCCAGTAAATGTCTTCTGGTGCCTGACCTTCATAGCGGGCAACCGGAATCAGCACTTCCTTTCCTTCAAACGTTTCGCCGGTTTCATATACCGTCCGGATGATGTTGTCAATGGGCTGGTTCTTGAGTTCCGGAAGTGCTTCAAACAAACCCAATCCCATCAGTTGCCTACCCGGGAAAAGATGCTGATATGCTTTGTTGATCACCTTGTACACCAGCTCCGGTCCCTCCAGTATTGCCAGGGCTGCGGGAGCCTGGTCAAAGAGCCGCTCCAGGCGTATGCGGTGCTGTTCGGCCTGTGCCAAGGCAGTTTGCTCCCTTTGCTGGCTTTTCAGCAGCTGTCTTTTGGCTTTCTCGCTTTCAGTTACATTATTTGTCTCGTGTATGATGCAGGTGATGTTTCCCTGGTCATCTAACACGGGGGTGTTGCAGGTACTCCAGTAGCGTTCCACAAAATAGCCGGGCCGCTCTGGGTCAGGAATGTCATATCTTATGATCTCCATCTTGTGGCTCTTGCCGGTAGCAAAGATCTGCTCAAAAGAAGCCATCAGGTTTTTGGTGGGAGATTCATTTGCTTCCTCAGGATTATCAGGGAAAACCGTGAATACATGTTTGCCTATGATATCTTTCCGTTTGGTGAGCGTCTCTCTCAGGTAGGCATCTGAGGCAGCCTGTATCTTTAATTCAGGGTTAAGAAGTAAAACTAGTCCGGCCTGGGCTTCAAATATCTTTAGAAAAGGCGGGTTTTCACCTCTTGCGGTTTCCTCCCTTGCGGAGGCTAATGCGCTATCCATGTCTTGTTCCTGAATGTAGCCTGAAATTGACCCCGTTCTCCCTTACTGCGCCCCGGAATTTGGGTTTTGTGATTAGTTTTTAAAAAGTCTTTTGTTTTTACTAGCTTAAAAAAACCATCTAAACAAAGCTCACCTCTTTACCTTCTGCTGGTCTGTACTTATGAAGCACTCTTCTATTATACCTAGCCGCCAGTCCTATTCACGTTCACCTTTGACCTTCGAGTATTTTCTTTAACAGCATGTGAACGTGTGATAGTTATGCAAATTTAGCTATTCCCTTTTTCTTGAAGCGCATTTCTCACCTCTTCGCCCACAGGAGAAATGGCTGGGCCGAAGTAATGCGTCAGGACACCCTGTTCATCAATAAGGTATTTGCTGAAATTCCAGTCGGGTTGGTGGTTGTTCCAGCCATTTTCTTGCGCATTGGAAAGCCAATGGTACACCGGATTCTGGTTCTGGTTTTTCACTACCACACTCTTCTTAGCCAATGGAAAACTGACCCCGAAGTTTACCTGGCAGAACTGAGAAATGGTTTCATCATTGTCTTTTTCCTGCTCCTTAAAATCATTGGCCGGAAACCCGATGATGACCAACGACTCTTTCTGCTGCTCCTGCAACTGCTGCAGTTCTTCATATTGGCCAGTGTAACCGCAATTAGACGCGGTGTTCACCAGCAACACTTTCTTATTCTTCAAATGGCTAAAATCCAGCGATGCGCCGTTATTCAAGACAGTAGTTAATGCGTGGAATGGCTGAGCAGGTTTCACTTTTTGCTCGTTTTTCAACACTCTCCCCTTTGCAGTTGACTTAGATAACCGCATGATCAGGGGGTATAGCATCTTTAATATTTTCTTCTTCAAATCCATGGAGATATAACTGCTTTAAGGTATCTGGAGTTTTAGAGGGATAGATCTAGTTCTTTCTATTCGTTTTGATTTTCACCTACTCATAAAACCTCCTTACAAAGAAACCAGATTTCAAATAGGGTTAAGCTCTTCCAGTTTTTCAAAGTTCATTCTAAAGTCCCCTTTTTGATAAAATAAGTAAAGGCTCTTCCCCTCATTAGAAACATAGACTTCTCCATCAACAAAAGTACACTGTTAATTTTGAGGTACTGGCCCAACTTCCTGCAAGTGACCTACATCTGTTTCTAAGCTGTTTTCCAAAATAAACCTTTAAAACCTGCAACTCAGAAATCCCTTTTGGAAACAATGTGAGCCACTTTGCAATTCCTATGAAAAATGCAACTTTACCTAATCAGTCCCGTTTCATAGGGCAATCAAGTAAGAACATTAAAAACAGATATAGACATGAAAAAATTTGCGTTTATAGCAGCATTTGGGATTGCTACCTTCTTAGGAGCAAATATTGCCGAGGCCTCTATTGTCCCAACGGTACAGGACACTACTCAGGTAAAAACGACCAATAAGGAGCGTGCCAAAACCGGAGCACACCAGGTAGGCCACGGAGCCAAGTCCGTAGGGAAAGGCACCAAGAACCTAGCCGTAAGCGGAGCCAAAGCTACTGGCAAAGGCGTTAAAAAGGCAGGGAAAACGGTAGGAAAAGGCGCCAAGAAAGCTGGTTCAGCCGTAAAGAACACTACTAAGAAAGGTGTAGAGAAAGTAGACGAGAAAATTGACTAAGCTTTAGTCTGGTATACTCCGGAACGCCTGCCCAAACTCTTATCAAGATAAGATTTCGTCTTGCTAGAGTTTTGGGCAGGCGTTCTGCTTAAAAAGCAGTTCTGCTTCATTTCTGTAATCCCCCTAATAGCCCAGCCTCATCATTTACATCAGGCTGTCCCTATTATTTGCCCGACTACCTCCTGTAATAGAGAATTCAGCTTTCAAACTCATTTTGAAGAAATTGGCGCAGGTTTTGTAAACCTACAAACACGCAAATCTTCTGGCTACCTCATTTGTGGCAGTTTTCCCAGAAAGCACCTCAAACGAGATGATGCTAAGCTTACTTAAAAGCCTTAGGGTGGCAGAGGCAAGAGGAGTCTAGTGGGCGTTTTCTGCTCATTTTACAGAACCTACATCAAAATCAACAGATACTAGATATACCCCCTGTCAAAAACCAAAAAATTTAAAAGCGGCACTACATGTATTTGCCAATTATCATGAAGGAAAACAAGCTCCTGTACAGAGAAACCACGAAGTAGGTCTGAATAAATACGGGAATACTACTTATCACTTAACTCCTTCAGTTGCTTACCGTTATTTTAATAGCTCTTTGCTTTCTATTGCAAACCCCTACTGCAAAACTATTTAAAATGAAAAAAGCTCTCAAAGTTACATTACTGCTCCTCTTGTTACTGATAGTGATAGCAGGCGTGATCATTGTTACTACCCCTACCAAAAAACTGGTCTCTTTGCTTGCCCCTAAAATTGACAACATACGGGTAACGGATACGCGCATCAATGAGGAAACCGCCACCATGAATGTTTTGATGGATGTCACTCCCTCACTGGTATCTTCTTTTGTGGACAGCGTCACCTATGACTTCAAACTCTACAACACCAGTGTGGCGCAAGGGCAGAAAAGCTTTGAACGCGATGCGAGCCAGAAAAAGCAGACCATGAAAATTCCCATGACCATGAACCACAACAAAACCCGCGAACTTGTTCGGCGGCAGGTGAAGGAAGGGGAAAAAGTACGGGCGCACATAGAGGCATATGCTGATGTTCCCCTGTTTGGCAGACGGAAGTTTGATATTAACGAGGATTTAGACATGATCATTCCGGCCTTGCCCGGCGCCACTGTTTCCAATATCAAAATCACTGACTTTGGGCTGGATGAAATGGAAATGGTGATGACCATGAACCTGGACAACCCGAATGACTTTGACTTCTACATTCGGGACATGAAGATGACCCTTGACTTCCCCGAGAAAATGAGTTCTGTTGGCGGAACTGGTAAAGATTACCTGGTTAAAGCCCGCAGCGTCACCTCTATCCATATTCCGGCCGTCTCAGATGTGAAGAAACCACTTAAAACCACCTTCAAAACTCTTACCGGCGACCAGGTTTGGAAGTACAACATGAAAACCTATATGGTGCTGGAGCCTAAAAGTGATGTAGTGGGCACTATTCACATGGATGCGGTGAAAACGGGGGAAATCAATGTGGTTCAGGAAATGAAGAAGATTAATAATGATAAGAAGGCGGAGAGAAAAGCAGAAAAAGCAGAAAAGAAACAGCGGAAACCAGAGACGGAATGATTTGATGATAAATCTTATAGTTTACACTTCCATGTGTAATCCTGGTTGGCTTTTGCTGGCGTAGGAACAGGTTAATGCGAGGCCCTTATGCTTGGTTGTTTTATAGCTGCCCTCCGAGTGCTCACGGCCGCGAGGCCTCGTCTTCCCCTCTCGCACTGCCCTTTCGGCCTGAGCAGTAGATCTCTCTTAGTTTCTGTTTATCCATGGCCAAAAGCGAGGCGCTCGATGGAAAGACTGGAACAAGGGAAAGTAGAAATATAAAGCAAAGGCTGTTTCCCTCTTAATCTCCTCTACTCTCCATGGTTCAAGTTTTTAACTTGGACCTACCATGACCTGAAGTTTGTAACTTCAGTGGGGCGAGGGTCATCTTCCAATTGAATCTGTGCCGTGGTGCTAAGGGAGTAATGTAAAATTTGCGATTTCTTTTTCCTGTCCGTTCACAATCAGGGACACGCGGTGTGGTCCGGGGTAGTACTTGCGGGTGGTGATCAATTTGAAACTCTGCCGCCGGGTAATGCTGGTTTCCTCCACTGGGGCGTATACTCGCTCGCTGATCTTGAAAACTTTACGGGATAGAGTTTTATTCGCCTTTTGAAAATACACGCCATATTCCAGCCTGACTTTTTGGGGAAGTTCTGACGTGTTTTTCAGCACAAAAGAGAACTGCAAGTCTTTCCCTAAAGCTACTTCTGGGGTTAATACCTGAAAGTCTTGTAAGCGCAGGTGGGTGTCTCCGTCATAGCCAAAGTGCCGCAGCGCCTCTGGGTGCCCTTGTTTAAGCAAGGTGCGGCAACCATGCTTTACTACCCAATCTGTTTGCAGACTTTGCCCTTTCCATTGTGACAGCAACTGCAGCACCAAGGCCGGATGGTCTTTGGAGATGTCATTCAGGTTATTGGCCACGCTCCTGCGCACAAACTCAAAAGTATCTGCTTTCAGGTTTTCCAGGATAGGCAGAATAGGCGATGGATCACGCTTCAGGAAGGGCAAAGCCATAGCCCAAGGTAATCGGGGACGACATCCTTCACTTGCGAACCTTCTCACTGCATGGTGCTCATGGAGGGACCATACCTGCATTTGAGCCATCACCTTCGCCGGATAACGGAGTAAAAATGGCCTGATGGCAAATTCACAGCTAATGAATTGCGTAGTGGTTTCCATGGCCCGAAGGGACGTCTCCACCTCCTCCAGCCCATACAACTCCACGTAATCTGGCAAGAACATGAACTCTACGTGCTGCACCGGAAACTGCTCTTCCTGCAACCTTCGGATGATGTGCTGTATCACCTGCGCTCCCTCAGGGAAAGCAGGTGGCAGAAAATGATGCAAGACCTGGGCAGTATGCCGCATGCGTTCCTTCAATTCTTTCTTCTCCCACTCCTCAGAAAAGATTCGGCTGAAGAATTCTTCTTTATAGAAAGACGGAAGCACAGTTTGCAGAACGTCTGCCAACTGGTCAAAGAACTGAAAGGAATAGACGTTTTTAAGAGGCGTACTCATGCGGAGGACTAGCGGTTTACTGTCCAATTTCAGAAAAAGTGCCTGGAAAGGCTAACCTTTCTCTTGCCATGCTCCCCCTCCTACCTTCAACACCTGATGCTGGTATCCAATTTCTTAGTTGTCATAGGAAGCCAGCCAAGGCAGGGCATCAAGGAACATAGGCTCAATGCTGCCTCTGTGCGTGCCGTTCGGGATGGAAACAAAAGAAACGTTAGTGGCACCGGCGGCCCTGAAACGGTCGTAGGCAGTAACCGTGGTTTGGTAGAAAACGGCTTCGTCTTGGGTGCCGTGGTAAAGGCGGGTGGGCGCTTTGGGTACCCAATCCAGCAGGCTGTTGTCAATCAATGCTTGTTTCAACACAGGCTCACCGGAGGGGTTTCTTAGGTTGGCGTAGAAGGTAGGGTTAAACAAGTCAGCGGGTAAAATGGTTAGTTCGCTGTTAATTTCTTCCCGGTCTTTGGTGCCGTCCAGCAGTCCTGGAATTTTCCCTGCATACGGTTGTTGGAAGAAATCGGTATAAGGGCGGTTCCAGCCGTAGGTAACGTTGTAGCCGTGCAAGATTAAAGGCAGAAACGAAGGCTCCCCGTAAGTGGGCACGGTGGCAATGGTGTTCATCATCCCAATTAGATCATACCCTCCGGCGCCAGCTGCCACGGCGGTCAGTTCTAACTCATGCTCTGCGTTGCTTTCTATCTCTTTTTGGGCAGCCAGGGTAGCATACCCACCCTCAGAATACCCTACCAGAAACAGGTTGTTGTTGGTTGCAATATCTTCCCGGTCCAGGTAGAATTTCACCGCCTTAATCATGTCCACTACTGCACCTGCGGTGTGCGCTTCATCATAATAAGGGTGCACAATGTTTTTGGTATTTCCATATCCTATGTAATCTGGAATGACGGTGATGTAGCCTACCGTGGCAAAAAGCTCAAAGCCTGAAAAGGTTTTAGGGAAATTGGAAGGGGCATCATCGTCAACAAACATGGTTCCGTGCTGGGCACTGACCAAAGCCGGAGGTGCCGGGGTATCTTTGGGAATACACAACAGTCCAGATGCCTGCACGGTACTTCCTTTATAAGTGGTGTTGTAAATGACGCGGTAGAATTCTACATCATAGTCAATGTACGAGACAAAATTGGCAAACCCTGCGGTTGTGGCATACAGTTGCAAAGCCTGTTTGGGGACAGTGTTTAATGGGGTAGCCGAAACAAAATACTCATTACTATTTGGCTGCGGATCATCATCTGAAAAATCGCAACTGGTAAATACAAAGAGCGCCAGTACTACCCAACGCAAGTTTAGTAAGTTCTTTTTCATAACTATTCCTATTACACATGACTTGATTGGGTTAGACACTCTTGACTGATAGTCAAGATATTAATTAAATAAACCATTTAAAACACAAAGCAACCTTATTAACTGGCAAATTCCAGGACATCATGGGTTAGAAACGCCAGGAATAGTTAAAAGTGTGTAGCTGGGGAATGCAAGGCAGACAAATAAATGCCCTTGCCTCTTGTTTATACACAAAGGGCAAGGGCAGTAAGGCCTTTCCAAATTAATTTAAGGAGAAGACTATAGTACAGTACAGGGCAAATATAAAACCTAGCCTTCGCTCTGATCATTGACTGGTGTGGCATCAGTCCTGGGCTTGGTTTCTCTTCTTTGGGCTGGTACTTTTGATACCTCTTCTGTTTGAGGAACCTCTGCGGATGAAGGAGAAGCCTCGGCAGCTAGAGTTTCACTCTCTTCAGTTGTAGCTTCAGGAGTAGTTTGGAAGGTTTCTTCCTGAGGCTTAGCTTCCGTATCAGAAACAGCTGAAAAAGGCTGCTCAAGAGCAGCAAGTGCCTCTCTTGTTTCTTTGTCTATAGCCTTTTTAGCAGCTTTTGCCTCTTTCTCAATCTTATCCTTAGCCGCTTTTACTTCAAGCTTGGTTTCAATAGAAGAAATAAGGCTCTGAACCAACTCTCTGGTTTTTTCCGGTCCTTGAAGCTTCACCATCTTCTTCAGCGGCTTTTTCAATTGCTTCAGCAGGTTGTCTCCCTCCGCACCTTTAGGTTTCTTTTCTCTTTCTGGCTTTTTTCCCATGGTTTCAGGCGTTATGGCTCTTTTGATGATACATCATTTAAATCATTTTTGTTTTTCCGCACCAAACCCGAATGACTCATTATCATTAAAATATTGATAACAATAAGATAACATATTCAATAGATTGTTAACAATTCGGTTACATGAAGAAGGAAATGAAAAAGTAATTTAACTTTCTAAACGGAGCGTTATGAAAGTGGTGCAATTGAATACCTTGTTAACCGATCTGGAACCCCTCATGCAGGAGGTTCAGGTGATTGCCGGCGGTTACCTCACCGAGGAGCAAACCATCTTTTGCCAAAAACTAGAACAGGTAGGCATGTCCCTCGGGAACCAGCCGCTCGTCTTCTACGTGAATGAAAAAGACCACGTAATTGCCATTCATTATGCCCGCAGACTGGATTTGCAGAAATCAATCTGCGCCATTGACTACTTCCCAGACCATACCCCAGAGGAGGTAAGCAAGGTCTCGGACAAGATCCACGAGGTGCTGAAAAAGTGACCCCTTTTCCTAAAAACAACCCTAAACTATCTTTCTAAATAACTGGTAACACCAACCGGAAACAGGTACCCTGCTGCCCAGTGCTTTCTACAGTTACTTGGCCTTGGAACGCTTCCATGTTGGCTTTCACGTAACTTAAGCCAATGCCTTTCACATTATGCAAGCTGCCTTAGAAAACGCGGTAGATTTTGTCAACCAAAATACTTCTGGAACTTCTGCTAAATTCCAATTCAGCAGTCATTGTAACTAATTAAAATTCTCCATTATGTTTCTCTTCTATCTCATTAAGAGCCGGAAGTAAAAGAGAGATCAGGGATTACTAAATGTTTCTAGCCTTTCCCCATTGATCCCTAATAAGGAATCTGCAACGCTTGCAACAGACGCTCCTCTAGTTCAGGGAGTTCGCAGAAGCCTCGGGAGATAAGGCGCGGTCCTTGAGCGTGATCCAGGTACACGCTAGGCAGGGTGGTGGCTCCCATTTGGGTCACCATCTGAAACTCCTCCTGGGTTTGGTGGTAGATTTCATCAGTTTCAAAAACGGCCAGGAACAGGTTCTCTGGAATCCCGAAAGGCCGTAGCACCTCCACTAATACATGAGGATCAGAGATATCCAGCCCATCGGCAAAGAAGGCAGAATGGAGAGCCCGCAGAACTTCTAAGGATAACCCAGGCCGAAGGTGGCGTACGGTCAGCAGGGCCCTGCAGGCGGGCTCTGTGTCATAGATAGTGTCTCTCTGCAGAAAAAAACTGTAATCAAAAGGCAGGTTTGATTTCCGTTGTGACCGGTGCCAGTTGACGGCCAGCTTGTCTTTGTCTGCGGGAGCTAGGGCATCCTGCGCATATGGATTCAAACCACCTACCAGCACCTGCACTGAAAGCCTGCCATACCAAAGTGCTTTTAATCTCCTGACAACGGGGGTAAATCCATAACACCAGGCACACATGGGGTCAGTTACATACAACAAGAGCGGATTTTCGGGTGGTCTTTGCATTGGCTTTCTTCACTTGGTCCGTTCTGTTTAGCGAAAACCAAGCCATAAAGGTTTGTCCCAGCACTTAAAATCAGTTCAAGCCCGGCTTTTCCTCAGGCTTGAAGTTTAGCGACAGTTTTTAGAAAACAAGGCCTAAACTACTCGTGGTAAACCATTTTCACGGTCATGCCGCCGTCAATAGTAAGGCTTTGGCCGGTTATGAATCCGGCTTTGTCTGAGCACAGAAAAAGGGCTGCCTCAGCAATGTCTTCGGGGGTGCCCACCCGCCCTACAGGATGCTGCTCTTTGTCTTCCTGGCTATGGTGTGGCTCTACTTTCTGGCCTTCCTTCTGCCAGAGACCGGTTTCTATCCAACCGGGGCTAATGGCGTTCACCCGAATCCGCTGAGGTCCCAGGCTTACGGCCAGAGAATGTGTAAGCGCCTCCAGGCCTCCTTTGGCGGCAGTGTACCCAAACGTATCTGGTTCTGACATAAAGGCACGGGTAGAAGTCATGTTCAGGATAGTAGGATTGGTGCCCTTTTCTAGAAGTGGCAAGGCGTAC
Organism: Rufibacter tibetensis; assembly: GCF_001310085.1. Lineage (GTDB taxonomy): Bacteria > Bacteroidota > Bacteroidia > Cytophagales > Hymenobacteraceae > Nibribacter > Nibribacter tibetensis. The sequence continues at coordinate 3,497,409 of NZ_CP012643.1, read as the reverse complement.
TTACTGCACAGGAAAGGTCCCCGCAGGTTTACCGCCAGTACCTGGTCAAATTCTTCTACTTTGAGTTGGGCTAACGGCTTGCGGGTGGGTGAGGCAATGCCGGCATTGTTGATGAGCACGTCCAGCTTGCCATATTGCTGCCGCACCTTGTTCATGAGTTGCTGCACCTGCTCTTCTTTGCTTACATCACAGGGCATGAAATCCACCAGAAGATTCTGCTTCCGCAACCAGGCCATAGCATCTGCCCCTGCCTCCCAATCCAGGTCAGTAATAACCACCTGGGCTTTTTCCAGCGCGAACGCCTGGGCCAGTCCACGGCCAATACCTTGGGCTCCACCGGTGATAAGTATGATTTTGGAAGTGTAATAGTTCTGCATTTGTCTGGGGGTAACGCCGGTTAGAGGAAGAAAAGCCAAAAAGGTTTTAAAAACATGGTTTTTCTTCTTCCAAATTTACTTATCTGCTTCCAATTACCTCTACCTTTTCTCCTACATCGCGTTAAAAAAATAGGAGCACTCATTTTGAACCGCAACCGAACCCCCAAACTATGAAAACAACCTCTATCTGGCGACAAGATGCCGAAGAAACCCCTTACCCCACGCTTCGGGGAGAATTGATAGCTGATGTCGTTGTGATTGGAGGAGGCATCACGGGCATTACCACCGCGCATTTACTGGCCAAGGCTGGAAAGCGGGTGGTGGTTCTGGAAGCCCTGCACGTAGCCGAAAGCACCACCGGGCATTCCACCGGAAACCTGTACGCGCCCGTGGGCGAATACCTACACCAGCTCAAAGACAAGTATGACCAGGAAACCGTTTCGGCGTTAACGGCCTCCAGAAATGCAGCGGTAAACTTTATAGAGAGCCTGGTTCAGCGGTATTCCATCGCATGCCATTTTAAACGGGTGCCCTTTTACTTTCTGACCGAGCACCAGGAAGAGGATTCGTTTATCAGAAACGAGTTTGAAACAGCTCAGGCAGCCGGGTTGCCCGTGCATTTTGATACTACTTCTTCCCTGCCCTTCCCCATCAGTTCTGCCATGCGGCTTGACCACCAGGCGCAGTTCAACCCCATGGCCTACGTGAAAGAACTGGCAGCCCATACCTCCGGATCCAATTGCCTCATCTTTGAGAACAGCAAGGTGCTGGAAATTGAAGAAGGCAAAATGAACGTGGTGCGCACTGAGTACGGCAGCGTTCGGGCAAAACAGGTAGTGCACGCCACCCATACCCCCAAAGGTATCTGGTTTCTACACACGCTCTTAGGCCCGTACCGCGAGTACGCCTTAGGTGTCTCCTTAAATTCTCTGCCTCTCGAGGGTACGTTTTGGGCTTATCATGCCATGCACCACCACTCCATGCGTCCGTACACCAATGACCGCGGAGAACATTTCCTGCTTGTTTTGGGCGAATCTCACAAGGTAGGACATAAAGAAGACAACGAAGAAAACTTCCAGAAACTGGAAGAGTACGTGCGCCAGCGGTTTGACGTGAAAGCAGTGGAGTACCGCTGGGCTGCCCAGCAATACAAACCCGCCGACAGCTTACCGTATATTGGACGGAAGCACAGCGGCTCAGAGATTTTTGTGGCGACTGGTTTTGAAGCCGACGGATTGACCTACGGTACCTTATCGGCCATGATCCTGAGTGACCTGATCCTTGGAAAGGAAAACCAGTGGGCCGACATGTACTCCCCTACCCGGCACCAACCTTTAAAAGCCGCTCCTAAGTTTATCAAGGAAAACGTAGATGTGATGGTGCAGTACCTTAAAGACCTGCCCTACCGCAGCCAGGTAGAAGAACTTGCCGACATTGATTCCGGGGAAGGCAAAAACATTGAATTGGACGGGAAAAATTACGGGGCGTACCGCGATGAGACTGGGAAACTGCACGTGGTTTCAGCAGTCTGTACGCACATGGCTTGCCTTGTTCACTTTAACAAAGCCGAGAAAAGCTGGGATTGCCCCTGCCACGGAAGTCGCTTTGACGTAGATGGTCGTGTGCTAGAAGGGCCTGCCTATTTAGACCTCTCCAGAATGCAGGACAAACCCTCTTCCTCTAACCGGTATAAGAAGCTTACCTCTGCGGCCTTCATTGGCGCATCTGTGGCAATGGGGATCTACTTTTTCAAAAAATATAACACAAAAGGTAAATCAAAAAAGCGGAATAAATAAAACAACTTACCTTAGACTGAGGTTTACCCAATCTATAGTACCACTATCCTGTCTGCCTTTACTAGACAAAAATACTGGCATGGTTGTGGTACTATTTTATCAAAATAAACGTTAAAGGGTAAGAATACCTCTTACCCTATTTCCGAAAAGGCAGTGCTTTTACCCTTTTTTTCTCAAAAGCAATCTCTTTTCTTTTTCATTTCTGATTCGTGTTTTTGCAGCGCTACAGGCTCTGGGATTACTAAATCCAGAAGTTAATCCAAAGTCATCACAGCGTACATGTCACAAAAATTAAGATTCGTCAACATCAATCAATCTGCCTTCTTTCCAACGGTTCGCCAAAATGTGGAGAGTTATTTTCAAGAGCAGGGAATATCAAAAAACGCCAACACGTTAATGTGGATCAAAACCGCTTTCTACCTGATTGGCTTCTTTTCACTGTACCTTCTTATCCTTTCCGGCTGGTTCGGAACGTGGGTTACGGTAGGAATGACCTTGGTTTTAGGAGCATTTGGGGCCTTTATTGGCTTCAATATCTGCCATGATGCCATTCACGGCTCTTTTTCCAAAAGCAGCCGGGTAAACAAGAGCCTGAGTTATCTATTCCATATCATTGGCGCAAATCCCTATCTCTGGAACATCTCGCACAATGTGGTGCACCACACCTATACCAACATACCCGGCCATGACGAGGACATAGAGGTTGCCCCCGGCTTGATTCGCCTGGACGAAAGTGAGAAGGTAAACAAGATCCAGCGTTTTCAGCACTTATATGCCTTTTGGCTGTATGGTCTGGCGTCCCTTTCCTGGGCCCTGCGCAAAGATTACATCAAATTTTTCAAAAAGCAGATCGGTCAGCACACCAACAACCACCCCAAGCGCGAGTACTTTAACCTGTTCTTCTTCAAATTTGTCCATTACTTCCTTTTTATTGGGGTTCCTTTTATAGTATTGGACTTAACTTGGTGGCAAGCGGCCCTTGGCTTTTTGATTATGCACTTAGCCGAAGGCGTGGTAATGGGTCTGGTCTTTCAATTAGCACACGTGGTAGAAGGCACACATTTCCCGGTACCAAATGAGCAGGGCAACGTGGAAGAGGCCTGGGCTAACCACCAGATGCGCACTACCGCCAACTTTGCTCCAAGAAGTGCTGTGGCTAGTTTCTTTTTGGGTGGCCTGAACAGACAGATTGAACACCACCTTTTCCCGAAGGTGTGTCACGTTCACTACCCCGCTATTTCTAAGATTGTAAAACAGACCGCAGCTGAGTTTGATTTGCCTTATATTGAAATTGATAGCTTTAAAGCGGCCTTATCTTCTCACTACCGCATGCTTAGAAAACTGGGCAAGGAGGCTTACCTTATTCAAGCCAGTTCAGCCCAGCTTACACTGGTAAAGTAAATGCTGGCGTTTGGCATTGATTTTCAAAAACACATTAAAAAGAGAAAGCCGCAGGATGCACCTGCGGCTTTCTCTTTTTAATGATGTCATCAGTTGTTCTCTACTACTAAGAAAATCTGCTGTTTTACAAGCCTCATTGAGTTGTGAACCCTGCCAAGTGGCTACTTCTTCTTAGGCTTCTTCTTTTTCTTAGCGGCACTCTCAAAATCCTCTACCTCTTTCAACAAAGACTTGAGGTCAGGCTTTACCTCCGAAGAGAAGTCGATGGTAGCGGTGTAATCCTGCTTGTCTATTTCCAGCACCTTGACGGGCTTTCCTAAATACTTTTCAATTTCATCCAGGATTGGCTTTTCCTCTGGGCTGCAGAAAGACACAGATTTTCCTTTTTGGGTACCACGGCCAGTTCGGCCTACGCGGTGCACGTAGTTTTCAGGCACATCTGGCAAGTCATAGTTCACCACGTATTCTACGCTGGGAATATCAATACCGCGGGAGCTTACATCTGTAGCAATCAAGACTTTTACATCTCCTTTCTTGAAACGGTTTAGCGCTGCCAATCTGTCTTTCTGCTCCTTGTCACCGTGCAGCGTGTCTGATTTAATACCTACCCGTTCCATAGCGGAATGCACCCTTTCGGCCCGTACTTTGGTCCGCACAAACACCAGGATCTTGCTGCCCTCGTTTTCTTTGATTACCCGCTCCAGGAAAAAGCGTTTATCATCCATGCTCACATAGGCCACAGAATGGTCCACGTTCTTGGAAACCGGGTCCTTGGGCGAGATCTGGATACGAATGGGTTTGGTCACCAGCGAGTACGCCAAATCTTTGATGTACTCATTGATGGTAGCCGAGAAGAACAGCGTTTGCCGCTTGCGGGGCAGGTGGCGTAAAACGTCTCTGATGTCTTTGATAAAACCCAGGTCAAGCATGTGGTCAGCTTCATCCAGGATCAGAATTTCTACCCGCTCCAGCCTTATGTGGCCCTGGCTTACCAGGTCAAACATACGGCCCGGTGTGGCTACCAGCACATCGATGCCATCTTCCAGTTTAGTGATTTGCGGAGCCTGCTCAACGCCGCCAAATACGGTCATGGTTTCAACCCGGGTGTGCTTGCCCAAAGTATGGAACACCTCGGTGATCTGAATAGCCAACTCGCGCGTGGGCACCATTACCAGGCACTTGATACCATCTTGCCGGGCGTACTGCTTGCGCTCATGCAGCATGTGCAGCACCGGAATAGCGAAGGCCGCCGTTTTACCGGTACCCGTCTGCGCGATAGCTAGCACATCTTCCCCCCTTAGTATAGGCGGAATGGCCTTGAACTGGATATCGGTGGGTTTCTTGAAGCCCAGTTTATCCAAGCTTTTCTTGATGGCGGGGTTGATATGGTAATCTTCGAATTTCATGATCGCGGGTGTTTCGGCGGAAGCCGATAATAGAAGCGGTTTCTCCTTGTACGAAGTACAAGCCAAAACCTTTTACAAAGGTGCGATTTCTTTCCGGGTTTTACAGATGTTGCCCTGTGAGTAGAAGTAATAACACATAGATAACAACAGTTTAGGTGTTGGCTCCCTTATGTGTAAGAATCTATTTTCTTTTAGCCCTCTTTTCTGGAAAACAAACCCAAAACCATTTCTCTCATAAGTATCTTCCGGTTTTAATAAAGATAAGGAAGTGGGTTGTAAAAGGGCTTAGAGACAAATCTTCAGCTTTATAAAACTAAATCTTTTTATAAATCATTTGCCCAGCAAAACAGGGTATCAACCAGATTCTGGAATCAGAAAAAGGATTAGTTTTGCTTGGCTAACGCAAACTGGACGCCAGGCAAGAAATCATTTGTTTCTTACCAGCCCAGGTGCTTATTACCCGTTTTCAGAAAGTATAAATGGCAGACACCGCAAAACCCATCCAAGGCGCATCAGAACACAAAACCCAAATCATTCTTGGGGGCGGCGAAATGGGAGATCTTATTAGAAGCTTTGACTGGTCTTCTACCCCATTGAGGTCACTATCTGGTTGGAAACCCAGCCTCCGGATATCTGTGAACCTGATCTTGCAATCTCCCATGCCCATGGTAATGCTGTGGGGTGAAGAGGGAATTGTGCTTTATAATGATGCCTACAGGGCTTTGGCAGGGCAACGCCACCCCTACATGCTGGGCATCAGATACGAGGAAAGCTGGCCCGAAACGGCTTCTTTTGTCCGGCAGGTGATTACCAAAAGCTTACAGGGAAAAGCGCTTTCTTACCGTAAAATCCCATTTACCGTTTACCGCAATAACTGTGCAGAAGAGATCTGGCTGGACCTGGACTGCAGCCCTCTCCTGGATGACAACGGCTCACCAGCAGGCACCTTGATTATCACCAATGAAATCACTGAAAAAATAAAGGTAGACCAGGCCTTTAAGGAGCATGTAGAACGGATGAATGGTGTCTTCAACCAAAAGTCTGTGGGCATTGCAGAAACCGATTTTACAGGAAAATTCATTCTGGTGAATGACCGCTATTGTGAAATGGTAGGGCGCTCTAAAGAGGAGCTTTACCAAATGCGCATGCAAGACATTAGCCACCAGGAGGACTTACCCCACAATGTGGTAATGTTCAAAGAGGCGGTCACCAATGGGGTTCCCTTTGACATTGAGAAGCGCTACATCCGCCCAGACGGTTCTGAGGTTTGGGTGCACAACAATGTTTCCTTGGTTAAAACAGCAGACGGCAGACCTTCTTTCATAGTGGCTGTTTGCCATGAAATTACCCAAAGAAAGCTGGTTGAAAAACACCAGAAGTTGCTCATGGCCATGAGCGAGAACTCCACCAACTTCATCGGCATTGCCAACACTGAAGGGGAAGTGATGTATTTGAACCCCGCCGGCCGGAGAATGGTAGGGTTAGACAGCCTGGAGGAAGCCCAGAGCACCACCGTTCTGGATTACTTTCAGGAAGAAGACAAAGCTTTTGTCAAAGAAGTCATTTTACCCTCTCAGCAAGAAAATGGCTACTGGAAAGGAGAATTCCGTTTCAGAAACTTCAAAACCAAGGAAACCATTGACGTTGCTTATAACCAGTTTTTGGTAAAAGACCCCGAAACGGGAGAAGTTCTAGGGATAGCCACGGTTAGTCCGGACATCACAGAACGGAAACGCGCCGAAGAAGCTCTGAAGGAAAGCGAAGAACGATTCCGGACCATGGCCGAGGCTTCTGGATTGCTCATCGCCCAAACCGATCTGGAAGGCAATGCCATCTACTTCAACAAAGCATGGATGGCTCTTACCGGCCGAACAATGGAGGAATTACTTGACTACGGTTGGGGTGAGTTCCTCCACCCGGATGACCGCGAAAGCTTTATTGAAGCGTACCGAACGGCCTTTGAAAAAAGAGAGGTCCTGAAGCGGGAGTTCAGGCTCCAGAACAAAGAAGGAAACTACCGCTGGCAACTAGCCGTGGTGTCTCCCAGATTTGGTCCTAACCAAACCTTTGCCGGGTACATCAGCTCGTGTATAGATGTCACTGAAAGCAAACAAGCTCAGGAAGCCCTGGCAGAAAGTGAAAACTGGTTTAAAACCTTCGCAAACAACATCCAGAACCTGGCCTGGATGGCAAACCCCGATGGCTGGATAACTTGGTACAACCAGCGGTGGTATGATTTCACCGGTCGCACTTTTGAAGAAATGCAGGGCTGGGGATGGGATAAGATTCAGCACCCCGACTATCAGGAATGGGTGGTAAATTTCGCGAAAGAGGCTTGGGTAAAAAAGGAAACCTGGGAGCTGACGATCCCTTTGAAAGCCGCAAATGGCGAATACCGGTGGTTCCTGACACGTGGCGTTCCTATAAAAGACGATAAAGGTCATGTAGAACGCTGGATTGGCACCAACACTGACATCACAGAGCAGAAAAAAGCTGAAGCTGAGTTAATCAAATTTAAAATCATCAGTGACTACGCTTTTGACGCCTTTATTCTCATGCGGCAAGACGGTACTTTTGCGTACCTGAATGACCTGGCGTTGCAACGGTGGGGCTACACCAAAGAAGAAGCCTTGACCCTGCGGGTTCCTGATGTGGACCCTATTTACCAGGAAGAGGAGTTTAACGCTGCTTTTGCCCAAGCTCAGGAGTTAGGCGCCCTGCCTCCGTTTGAGACCCTTCACAAACGCAAAGATGGCAGCATTTACCCGGTGGAGGTAAGCATGGGAGGCATCATCCTGGATGGGCAGCCCCACATGTTTGCGGTAGCCCGTGACATAACAGAAAGAAAACAGGCCGAAGAAACTCTCAAACGCAGAAACGAGGAACTTCAGCGCACCAACAATGACCTGGACAACTTCATCTACACGGCCTCTCATGACCTGAAAGCGCCTATCACCAACATTGAAGGATTGGTGAACACCTTGGTCATGGACCTTCCTCCTGAGACAGCGGAGCTGCCTGATATTGCCCCTATTATTCCGATGATCAGGGGTTCCATAAGCCGGTTTAAAAACACTATCAATGACCTGACTGAACTGACAAAGCTCCAGCGCAAGATGGAAGAAGACATCAGCCTGGTGCAGTTTCATGAGGTTTTAGACGAAATCTGCCAGGATCTGGAATTCCAGGTACAAAGTTCAGGTGCTAAGATAGAAGCTGATTTCAGTCAATTCCCGGCGTTGCAGTTTTCCAAAAAGAACCTGAGAAGCGTCCTGTACAATCTGGTATCCAATGCTATTAAATATGCTTCTCCCCTTCGGGCACCTTTGATCAGGATTTCCGCCCGGCAAGAGCAGGAGTTTTGCGTTCTAACGGTTCAAGACAACGGCCTGGGTATTGATCCTTCTCAGCACAACAAAATTTTCTCCATGTTCAAACGCTTGCATGACCACGTGGAAGGAACCGGCATTGGGTTGTACATCGTGAAAAAGATTATTGATAACAGCGGAGGAAAGATTGAGGTGGAAAGCGAACCAAGCAAGGGAAGTACGTTCAAGGCTAGCTTCAAACTTTAAACAATTTCCAGGCCGTCTTTCAGGCTTTATGGTGGTATATCGTCATAATCCTGAAAGACGGCCAAACCAATCCTAGGAGGGGAATAGGTTTTTTGCAATAAATATAGTTATTTAATAATATTACCAGAAAATTGCCAGATTCAGGTTTCAATAACCTGCTAGTTTCACCATACTCCTTCAGAACCAATGAGCAGGATTGCATCAAAAGGCATGGTCTTCATTTTTGCTTGCACAATTGTCTTTCACCTTTTGGTTCTCACCTCGGTGATCCCGTTTACCATTGTGGGTGGTGGCAGAGTCACAAACCAAACTGAGATGTACAAGGTAGAAACACCGGCCCTGCTGAACGTCTTTTTCCTGTTTGTTGCCCTTGTGCAAGCAGGGTACGTACGCCTGCGAGTTTCTCCCAAGGTTCTATCCGGGGTACTTTGGTTTATATTTGGCATTTTCCTGTTGAACACGGTAGGCAATCTCTTTTCTAACAGCCATTTAGAGAAGCTTATCTTTACTCCTGTCACTTTCATCTTAGCAGCTTTTTCGGCCATTCTGGCGCTGAACAGAACCAACAAAACTGCTTGACCAAAGTGCCTCTAAAAGCACGCCAAAGCTGTGTTTTATTTGGCAGAAAGAGGGTAAATAATCCTGATTTACTAAACCTCTGCCCGCTTCTGTTTGTTTGATTTATAGACAAACAGAAGAAGATGGAAAACACAAATTTCAATACAAATCAGCAAGCTGAGACCAGAAACAGAATCATAGATGCCTTCATTGAGCACGTGCTGGAGACCGGTAAACCACCTGTTTCAGTATACAAGTTTGCCCAGAGCCTTGGCATTCCGGAAGAGGAGTTCTACCGTTACTTCACCTCGTTTCAGGGGGTAAAAGGCGCCGTGTGGGAGCGCATTTTTGACGAGACTTTCGCCATGATGCACGCTCAGGAAGTGTACCAATCGTACTCGGCTAAAGAGAAACTCCTGTCATTCTACTACACCTGGATAGAAGTCCTGAAGAAGAACCGAAGCTACCAGCTCGCCTTGTATGAGGGCCACGCCGACTTCAAGAAGGTAACGCCCCAGGAAGTGAGAAGCTTCCGGGACAAGTTCAGGAACTTCGCCAAAGGCATCATTCAGGAAGGCAAAGCCAACGACGAGATCGTGGACCGCAAGTACATTTCAGATAAGTATGACGAGGCCTTGTGGCTGGAGACATTGTTCGTCTTCCAGTTCTGGCTGAAGGACACCTCCGTTTCCTTTGAGAAAACTGATGTAGCCATAGAGAAGTCCGTACGCCTGACTTTTGATCTGATTGGGAGAACTGCCGTGGACTCTTTCGTGGATTTAGCCAAATTCCTTTTCCAGTCTAAATAACCCTTCATGAGCAGTAGCCAACCAGAGCAAAACCATATTCCCACCTCCAAAGTACAGCGGGCCTCTAAATTCATAGGAGCCGGCGCCAAAGTAGGTGGAAATTACATAAAGCATTACGCCAAAAAGATGGTGAACCCCTCTCTGAGCAAAGAGGAACTTCACAACAGCAACGCCGAAGACATCTATGCTTCTTTGAGCGAGCTAAAAGGCAGTGCCCTGAAAGTGGCGCAGATGATGTCCATGGACAAGAACATCTTGCCGCAAGCGTATCAGGACAAGTTTACCATGGCGCAATACAGCGCGCCGCCGCTCTCCTACCCGTTGGTGGTGAGAACCTTTCAAAAAGCCTTTGGGGTAGCACCAGAAGGCATGTTTGACACCTTTACTACTTCGGCGGTAAATGCCGCGTCCATTGGGCAGGTCCACAAAGCCACTAAGAACGGCAAAACGTTCGCGGTAAAAGTGCAGTACCCCGGCGTGGCCGATAGCGTTACCTCTGACCTGCGCATGGTGAAGCCGTTTGCCTACCGTTTACTCAACATGAACGAAAAGGAGATGGACCACTACATGGAAGAGGTGGAAGAGAAACTGCTGGAGGAAACTGATTACAAACTGGAGGTAAAACGGTCCACCGAAATCTCCCAGGCCTGCAGCCATATCCCGCATCTGAACTTTCCGACCTATTACCCTGAACTCAGCAGCGAGCGCATTATCACCATGGACTGGTTGGAAGGCGACCATTTGAAAGAATGGCTCCAGACCACCCCCCCGCAGGAAGCCCTCAACCAGATTGGGCAGGCGCTCTGGGACTTCTACCACCATCAAGTTCACAACTTAAAGAAGGTACATGCAGATCCGCACCCAGGCAACTTCATCGTGCAGGAAAACGTGACCTTGGGCGTGATTGATTTTGGGTGCGTTAAAGTTATTCCGGAGGATTTCTACCGGGGTTATTTCTCCCTGATCAGAAAGGATTCTCTGCTGAATGAGGACGAACTAAACCAGATCTTCTTTGACCTGGACTTTATCAGCGACCTGGACTCTGCTGAGGAGCAAGCCTATTTCAAGGGTGTTTTCAAGGAAATGATCTCGTTGTTAGGCAAGCCGTTTCATTCCGAAGCCTTTGACTTTGCTGATGACGCCTACTTCAGCCAGATTTACTCGCTGGGCGACCGGGTAGCCAGAGATAAGATGTTCCGGAACTCACGGCAAGCCCGGGGCTCTAGGCACGGTCTGTTTATTAATAGAACCTACTTTGGGCTGTATAGTTTGTTGAACCAGCTTGGAGCCCACATTAACACTACTAAACCCGACTGGCTGAAATAAAAAGCAGCCAATTGGTTGGTTGTCTCTTTTCTTGAGAGCAGCAGACTACCAGATTTTGTGGAACCAGTGAAAGCGAATCAGTTGAGGTAAAAAAGATCAGGTAAACTGTTTATAATGATTTCGGTTATTCATATAAAAATTCCGTAAAATACTATAAACCAAATATATTTAACTCTATGACTACTAAAACTGCTTCTCTTCTCATTGGATTCACGTTTCTAGCTGTGGGGCTTTTAGGTTTTGTTCCAAACCCCATTATTGGTGATTCACACAACGCTATTTTTCATACTGATGCGGTGCACAACATGGTGCACCTGGCAAGTGGGGCTTTGTTTGTGTTAGTGGCCTTGGCAGCACCAGAGCGGGCGGCAACCTTTTTGAAGGTGTTTGGGGTTGTGTATTTTCTATTAGGCGTCATTGGCTTTGTCGCCATTGGGTCAGAGGGCATGACGCACCTGTTGGGTTTCTTACCTGTTAATGGCGCAGATAATTACCTGCACATTGCCTTAGGCGTTGTAATCTTTTTGGCCGGAATGCTGCCTAGAAGAAGAATTGCCGGTATTGGATCCAGAATATAGGATTTCAAAAGAGTACTCCTGTACGAAAATTTTATACCGAATCGGTTTAAGGAGTTTCCCCTTCTTAACCAGATAAACCTATAAAGCGTTTGGGGGCTGTTTTTGTAAAACAGCCCCCAAACGCTTTATGCTGGTAATCACTTTCTCTGCTGAGTTTCCGTATAATAACTTACCTGAAATACAAAGAGTACGCTCCCGTAGAACAGCCCTAAAAAACCAGATACCCAACTTTTCTCCCGTACGAAAGGGCTGCTGATCTTGCTATAGTGGATGAGCATCATTAACGCAAACCATTATGAAAGTTGATCAGGAATTTGACACCTCCCGGGCTCAGGCCTTCGGAAGTGCTATGCTGGACACCCTCAACAAAAGTGCCCTTTCCTTCATGATCTCCATTGGTCACCGCGTGGGGCTTTTTGACACCATGCGCCAGATGGACTTCGCAACCTCCATGGACATTGCCGAACGGGCCAACCTGAATGAGCGGTACGTAAGGGAATGGCTCGGAGCCATGGTAACTGGTGGTATTGTCATTTATGCCCCAGAAACCCACACCTATTTTCTACCCCCAGAGCACGCCGCTTACCTGACCCGTGAAGCAGGGCCAGACAACATGTCGGTTCTTTTGCAATACAGCGCCATGATGGGCAAGGTAGAAGATAAAATTGTGGATTGTTTTAAGCATGGCGGCGGCGTGCCTTACGGAGAACACCACCGCTTCTATGAAGTAATTGACGAAGACAGCAGCCAGTCTGTGTTATCTTCCCTGGAGAGTCATATTTTGCCATTGGTACCAGATTTACGCGAAAAACTGGAGAAAGGCATCTCCATGTTGGATGTGGGCTGCGGATCAGGCAGCATCCTGATTCGGCTGGCTTCCCTGTTTCCAAAGTCAAGGTTTACCGGCATTGATTTCTCCACCGAAGCCATTGCCAATGCCAACGCCGGAACAGCCACCTATGGAGTAGAAAATGTGCATTTCAAGCTTAAAAGCTTGTCTAACTTCCACCATGATGCGCCTGAGGAAAAGTATGATGTTATTAGTGCCTTTGACGCCATCCATGATCAGGGACAACCGCTGAACGTGCTGAAGGGCATTTACAGGGCCCTGAAGAAAGACGGGGTTTTCCTGATGCAGGATATCAGTGGCACAAGCCATTTGGAAGAAGACATTGCACACCCCATTGCTCCTTTTCTGTATACCCTTTCCTGCATGCATTGCATGACCGTATCTCTAGCCCAGCATGGCGAAGGCCTTGGTGCCATGTGGGGAGAGGAAGTGACCCTTGAGTATTTGAAAAGAGCAGGCTTCAGCAATATTGAAACCCATAAACTACCGCATGACATACAAAATAACTGGTATGTGATCACGAAGTAACAGAGACTCTACAAACTGCCACCTAGTAACTTTCTGACTCAACCTGCCCTAGAAAAAGGGAGGGATACTATCCCTTTGGCCTTAAAAAAAACGCGCCTTATCTGCTGTTTAGGGCTCCCTTTCATAAAAGAACGCTACAAAAGGAAGAGAACTGTTTCAACCATCCCCTTTTGTGGCTTTCTTCAGACTCTCCTATCTTTCATTCTCAAAATACGAAACCCTAGCTCCATGATCTTCCGGGAGGCTACGAAAGCAGACATACCCCAGATGCAGGTAGTAGCCATGCCGTAAAAGAGAATGTGCTTTCCAATCCTGCTTTGGTGACCGATGCTGATGTGGAGGAGTATATCACCAACCGGGGCAAAGGCTGGGTCTGTGAAGCGGAAGGCAAGGTGGTGGGCTTTGCCATTGCCGATTTACAGGACCATAACATCTGGGCCTTATTTGTTGATCCGGAATATGAAAAGAAAGGTATAGGTAGACATTTGCATGACCTAATGCTGGAGTGGTATTTCAGTCAAACCACTGAGACCGTCTGGCTAGGCACTGGTCCTGGCACCAGAGCAGAAACCTTTTACCGAACAGCAGGTTGGCAGGAAGTTGGTACCCACGGCAATGATGAGATTAAGTTTGAAATGTCTTCTGCGGATTGGGTTAAACAGAAAGCCTCCTAAAAGCACCTCTCTTAGGTCCAGTTATTAAAATCCGCACTAGAAAGTCGTTGATGCATTTTAGGGCTGTTTTCTAGAAATGGTCTTCTAAACACCTTTGACCCTCCTATTTAAATAAAAAATACCCCGGCCTACCTTCCATTTTTAAGCACCGAAGCGGGAAAGGCCAATCCATGGTGAATTGATTTGCTCAGGATCACGTTCTACGGTTACAAAAGAAAAAATGTATATACAGGGATTTTTGCCCCAAACGTTTATACACTAATTTCAAGCTTGCCTTTTTCCAACCTTCCAACGGGAAAAGCTTTTTTAGTTTTTACATAATATTAAATGATCACAAACCTTCTGCGTACTAGCAACTATGGCAATCGGACTACTGGCAAGTGAACAAACGGCAGGTCAGGCCACTGACAAAAACAACCCTCTTTTACAGAAGTACACTACTCCGCACCAGGTTCCGCCTTTTCACCTGATCAAGGATGAGCATTTCAAACCTGCTTTGCAGGAAGGAATTCGGCAGCACCAGCTGGAGATTGACGCCATCGTGAATAACGCCAAGCCGGCCACGTTTGACAACACCATTCTGGCCATGGAGAATACCGGGCAATTGCTGGGCCGCGTGTCTACCGTTTTCTACAACCTGAACTCGGCTAATACCAATGAGCAGATTCAGAAAATCGCCCGCGAAATAGCCCCGGAGCTTTCCACGCACAGTGACAACATCATCCTGAACAAGAAGCTGTTCGACCGCGTGAAAACGGTCTGGAATAACAAAAAGAACTTGAAACTAACTTCTGAGCAAGAGAAACTGCTGGAAGAAACCTACAAGTCTTTTGTGCGCAGCGGTGCCAACCTGAACAATGCCGACAAGGAGAAGCTGAAGAAGATGAACGGCGAACTGTCGCTCCTCAGCCTTCAGTACGGGCAAAACATCCTGGCGGAAACCAATGCCTACCAACTGGTCATTGACGACATGAAAGACCTGGCTGGCTTGCCCGAAGGCGTAGTAGCTGCCGCCACTGATGCCGCCAAGCAAGCTGGTAAAGAAGGCAAGTGGGTGTTCACCCTGCACAACTCCAGCGTGATGCCGTTCCTGCAGTACGCCGACAACCGGGAGTTGCGCAAGCAAATCTGGGAGGCCTACTCGCTACGCGGCAACAACAACAATGACCACGACAACAAAGAGGTGTTGCGCAAGATTGTAAACCTGCGCCGTGAGAAAGCACAATTGCTGGGCTACAAAACCTACGCGCACTACGTGTTGGAAGAAAGCATGGCCAAGAACCCGGAGAACGTGAACAAACTCCTGGACCAACTGTGGGCGCCAGCTTTGGCTGTAGCCAAACAAGAAGAGCAGGACATCCAGAAAATGGTAGATGCCTCGGGCGCCAAGTTCAAAGTGACCCCGTATGACTGGCGCTATTACACAGAGAAGATCCGGAAAGAGCGCTTTGACCTGAATGAGCAGGATCTGCAACCGTACTTCAGCCTGGACAACATTAGAAAAGGCGTGTTCACGGTTACAGAGAAACTATATGGCCTCAAGTTTAAACAACTGCCCAACCTGCCTAAATATCACGAGGATGTAACTGTTTATGAAGTTTCCGAAGCTGATGGCAAACTAGTAGGAATCATCTACATGGACTTTTTCCCGCGCGCCTCTAAAAGAAGCGGCGCCTGGATGACGTCTTATCGTGCCCAGAAAATGGAGAAAGGCAAACGTTTTGCACCCGTAGTGTCTATTGTCTGCAACTTCACCAAACCAACCGGCGAAGCTCCTGCCCTGCTCACCTTTGATGAAGTAACCACCTACTTCCACGAGTTCGGCCACGCGTTGCACGGTTTGCTGTCTAATGTGACCTATGAAAGCATGGCCGGCACCTCGGTACCTCGTGACTTTGTGGAACTACCTTCACAGATCATGGAAAACTGGGCCGCTGAGCCGGACGTCTTGAAAATGTACGGCACGCACTACAAAACGGGTCAGTTAATCTCAGAAGAGTTGATTCAGAAAATGAAGAAAGCCGGCACCTTCAACCAAGGCTTTGAAACTACTGAGTACCTGGCCGCTTCTTTGCTGGATTTGGCATATCACACCCAAACCCAGAACCTGGAAGGTGACATCAACCAGTTTGAGAAAACGGCCATGGCCAAAGTGGGTTTGATGGAGCAAATCCTTCCGCGCTACAGAAGCACCTACTTCAGCCACATCTTCTCTGGCGGCTATTCAGCGGGCTATTACAGCTACATCTGGTCGGGCGTGCTGGACACAGATGCGTTCCAGGTCTTCAAGGAAAATGGTCTGTTCAACAAAGAGAAAGCCAAGTCCTTCCGGAAGAACATCCTGGAGAAAGGCGGTACCGTAGACCCTATGGAATTGTACAAAAAGTTCAGAGGCGCTGAGCCAAGCATACAACCTTTGCTAAAGAAACGCGGCTTGACTCCGGTGAGTTTGTAGTTCATACTTATAGACAGAAAGTAAAGAACCAAGACTTTCTGATGGAGTAATAAAGGAATCGGCTCCTTTCAGGTAAAACTGGAAGGAGCCGATTTGATTTAGAAGCATTTAAAAAGCTTTTTTTATCAACAATCAAACGCCTTCGCAGAAACATAGGGCACACCTCTTCACACTAAGTGACTTTGCGACTAATTTCATAACCAACTTATCAACCTTGGGTTTAGCCTAAACTATGTAATAGTCAACACTAGGCAAGTCAAAGCACTTGCTTAAGTAAAGTTTCACTTACACGCAACCTTCTTAAAAATGCAATCATAAGATGAGTGTCATAATTTATTAGTATTCCGGCCTATCTACGCTTCCACAAACAAGCTATATCTGTGTGAGTACACCTTTGATTTTGATGAGTAGTGGTAGCTATAAAGCTATTTTCAGCACTATTTTGAAAATACCGACTCCTATCACTCACTCACATATCCATCAGAACTAAGCATAAACTCACTTCATCAATCCAATCATTATTTGAATTAAAAAAAGAAGATCAAACCTATTCACCTCAAATGATACCTTATAATTTTTATTATTAAACTAATTTCTTTTATTAGGTACATTAATTATGAAAGTGTTCTCCCCAAACACTAATCACTACTTCTTAGGTAATCGACTAGAGCCACTTATCTGCTTTTGAAAATAGATTACCTGTAGAATAATTACCATACACAAAAACCAACCATGCTCTTTTTTAGGCTGATTGACTTTAAACTACTTCTGGTGGTACTGCTTTTTGCATGCCTTACTAATACCATGGCTAACCCAGTGGGTTCTCCTTGGTACCAGAAGACTTTTGTTTCAAAAGTTTGGGATAACAAAAGTGGCTTGCCACAGAATACGGTTTTTGACCTCCAAAAAGATCATCAGGGATTTCTATGGGTGGCAACTGAAGAGGGTATGGCTCGATTTGATGGAAATACTTTTGAAGTGTACAATGACTTCAATATTGCTGCCCTAGCCTCCAGTTCTTTTTACGCAATAAGCCCTTCAAGAAAAGGTGGCATTTGGGCTGCGATTGACAACGCCATTGTGCGTTTCCATCAGAACAAGTTTTTGGTAGTAGATTTAAAAAAACATGTCAAAAACTCTAGAATTAGCTGCATCACCGAAGATGCACAAGGCAGGCTTTGGGTTGGAACCCAGTCTGGCGAATTGTTCTACTTGCTAAACAACTCGGTTTTTCTTGTGAAAGCCTGGGCGTTCAGCGGCAAGAAATCTATTCAGGCTCTGGTCACATCTCCTAATGGACTGTACATTGGAACAGATGGTGGATTATACCAATTAGACAAAGAGTTAAAAAAAGTAACACAAGTTCCAGGGTATGAAACTAAGTACATCCGCACGTTAGCCGTTGCCCAAGACCATTCTCTTTGGATTGGCACCAAAGAACATGGAGTGTTTCACCACACTCAAGGGCAGGATGTAAACTATACTGTAAAAGATGGCCTGGCTGAGAATTTTATTACTGCTCTCTCCATAGCACCAGACGGCACTCTCTGGGCAGGGACACTCACATCTGGCCTTCACAAATTAGAAAAAAGCAGGTTTTCCCCCGTGCAGCTTAAGGGGGTACCTGAAGACGGAGTGAGGGCCATTCTGTTCAGCTCCCCAAACATAATGTGGTTAGGCACCGCTGCCTCTGGGTTAGTTCAGTTAAAGCCCGCCGAGGTACAGATGCTTTCCCCCACATTCAAGGAGTCTAATAAGGTTATTCTTCCTATTTACCAGCACCCAAATGGAGATGTTTGGATGGGCACCAATGGCACAGGTGTTACCAGAATCTCAAAAGGAAAAAGCTTTAGCTACTCCAAACTGCAAGGTTTAGCAACGGATTTGGCTCTTAGTATTGCTGGCACCAAAGGAGCAGTTTTTATTGGCACTCCCAGCGGTTTAAACCGTTTCAATCTGAACACTGGAAAAATAGACAGAACTTACACCCAGCAAGATGGATTAAGAAGTGATATCATCCAGGCTATTTACGCTGACAGCAAAGAAAAGCTTTGGATAGCAACCCGTTCTGGCGGAATCCACTTATTGCTCCCTACTGGTGAAATTCAGAAGGCGCAACTGCCTAAGGCTTTCGCTAATATTGATTTTGTCAGCATTTTTGAAGACCGCCAACAAAATATGTGGTTTGGCAGTCGGGGTGCAGGTATGGTGAGAATTTCTGCCCAGGGAGAACTTACTAATTTCACAATCACGCAAGGACTTCCTGCCGGCATTATAGATTGCTTTTACCAAGACCCTGAGGGAGATCTTTGGTTAGGCACTGACAAGGGACTGGTGTGTTTTACTGGCAACAGGTTCATTTTATTTAATAAAACCAATGGCCTTCATTTCAATGGTATCTACAGAATTCTGGATGATGGCAAAGGGTCTCTGTGGTTAAGCGGCACTTTTGGTTTGCAGCGCATTGCGCTCCAGGAACTACAAAAAGCAAAAGAGTCTAAGACTAAAAACACCCAGATCATTGCTCAGTTGTTTGACACCTCAGACGGGATGTACAATGCGGAAACAAACGGTGGCATTTTTCCAGCAGGCTACAAATTACAAGATGGCACCCTGTGGTTTCCTACGGTAGAGGGGGTAGCTATTGTGGATCCTGCTTCTCTCAAGATGCAGAAAGAGCCAGTTAACACACTTGTGAAAGCTTTCAGGGTTGGCAATAAAGAATTAGACTTTCTGCAAGGCATTGTGCTGCCAGCAGGCGTAAATACCATACAAATTGATTACACCAGCATTCAATTCAACAAACCTGCCTCAGTTAACTTTTATTACCGGCTTAAAGAATTGAGTGATACCTGGGAGTTTGCTGATAAGAGAAGGACTGCTTATTTCACCTCTCTGGAACCGGGCACTTACACTTTTGAAGTGAAAGCTGAAATGAATGGCGTTTGGTCAAAACCTGCGCAGCTTACTTTTGAAATAGACCCTTTCTTTTACCAAACCAATTGGTTTACAGCGCTCATAGTTCTTACGCTGTTTTTGGCCGGCTTTTTTGTAAAAAAATTTCTCACGAAAGATCAGCAGGAGAAAGCTTTGAAGCAATTGGTAGCAGAGCGCACCAAAGAACTGAATACAAGCAATGCCCGCTTTAAACTAGTGAACAAGATTACATTCCTGGTTATCTGGGAGTATGATTTGGCACAGGAAGAACTCTACTGGGGCGAAAGCTTTGAAAGTATACTGGGCCACAGATCTGCCGACAAAAAAGAGAACATGCGAATATGGTATGACAACCTGCATCCGGAAGATGCAACAAGGGTTATGTCCTCATTTGATAAAGCGATCAAAAGTGATACTCTGACCTGGCAGGAAGAATACAGGTTCAGGAAAGGAGATGGTCAGTACGCCAGCATTATTAACAAAGCTTATATATTAAGAGATGACCAGGGCAATGCCACCCGCATGTTAGGTTCAATCCAGGATGTGACTAAGGCCAAAGAAGAAGAGCAAAGACTGAAATTGTTAGAATCTGTGATTACCAATGCCACAGACGCTGTTATTATCACAGATGCTCAAGTAGATGCATTTGGGCCCAAAATCCTCTATGTAAATAAAGCATTCACCAAAATGACCGGCTACCCAAAAGAAGAGGCAATTGGTCAGTCTCCGCGTTTCTTACAAGGTCCAAACTCAGATAGAGAGGAACTAGACCGCATGAAAGCGGCCCTTCTACTTGGAGAGCCATGTGAGATTGATGTTGTGAACTACCGCAAAAACGGTGAAGAATTCATTGTAAATATGAATGTTTCGCCGGTAACTGATCAAAAAGGAAACCTCACGCATTTTATTTCTATTGAACGTGATTTCACCGAGCGCCGGGAATACCTGAAGGCCATAGAAGACCAGAACAGCAAGTTGCGGGAAATTGCCTGGATACAGTCGCACGTGGTAAGGGCACCGTTAGCCCGTATTCTAGGGTTAATCTACCTGCTAGAAGATGGTCCCCACTCTAAAGAGGATCTGCAGACAATATATGGGTACATTAAATCATCGGGCCTGGAACTGGACACTATCATTAGAGACATTGTGAAGAGAACCGAAGAAGTAGAGAAAGAGGTAGAAGTAATGTTTTAACCCAATACTCAATAAGGGAGAAATTGATGTACAAGTGCACTATTAGACATTAATAGAGTTTGCCTTGATTCTGTAAACTAGTTCTATCCTAGTGAATTAGTTTTTCACCTTCACATAAAATTTTGTTGCTCGCAAAGCTTCCTGTTTGGCTTTTCCTTCTTTTCTCATGTGTTTCAACAAGGCCGCGCGGTGTTGGTGACAGGCGGCTGCTACATAAGAGTCGGGAAAAGAGCACCGCCTCAAAAAGTGCCTCTTTACATGGGGGCTCCAATGACCGAGAGAACTCCGTTCGCCAGACAATCTTTCCAGTAGGTGAGAAAGGAACGTTCACTGCGACGCTTCACTTGAATTTTACCTTCGCGGGGTGCTTTCCCGTCCTCCTCACTTGCAGACTTCAGCACCACCTTGTTAGCCACCAATGATTTGATTTTGTTTCCTAATGACTGCTTATTCTCTTCATCCTTGTTCAGCATGTCAATTTTGAAGTCTTCATACTGCAGCTTCATGGAGCCTTGGGCAGAGGTTTTTGTTAATTCCACTCTGAACGAACCACTTTGCAGCACCCCGCTTTTCACACTCACAAACATACTAGGCTCTACCATCGGGTTCAGAATGGCGGGATATCCCTTCCCGATGGTTCCTTCTATGGAATGGTACCAGTTGGGGTCAAGCAAGGCCAGCCGCACCGTAGCTTGCAAACGCGCTTTGCCCATGAGCAAGCCACTGCCTTTTAAAACAGCCGGACGTTTTCTGGAGATGAGGTTTTTGTCATTAGTGAGGTTGGTGAGCGTCAAATCAATGTTGCTGCCCGTGACGTACCCGGTTTTAAATGCTTTTTCAGAAAGTTCTTCGTATCTGACATACAGGTCGCGCACCTTAGCCGTGCGTATGTTCACCCCAAAAGTCAGTTTCTGAATCAGTTCATGGGGCATAATACCTGATCCTTTAGCGGGATACATCTTCCCGTCTTTATAGGCATTCACCTTAGGCTTCTGAGCCACCAATGACCCAATATAAATGTTCGAGTTCCTGGACATGGTTCCAAAATCCACCTTGCCTAGCCTTAGCTCCGGCACCTGCACGTGAAACCTGGTTACGGCCTGTCCTGCCTCCCTGGACATCTCCGTGGCGCTGCGCAAAGGAATAAGCTGGAGTTGAGTGACTGATAATACTTTGTCTTTAGTAGATGCCTGTAAAAGACCGCTCTTGATTTTATAATTTCCATCAGGCAACATAAAGGAGGCTTTCTTTACAGATGCCGTAATGTTTTTGCTGTAGAAAGCACGAGTTTCGTCCTGGAATGAAACACTGTCCAGTTGCACCCCCTCGGCCTGAACATCAGCGCCTGATAATGAAAACAGCTCTGCTTTGCTGTCTGGTTTGTTCCTGAACCGAAATGCTCCCTCTTTGATATTGATTTCATTGATGCCAATTTCCCGGAACTTCTCTCCCACCGTTTCATGCAGGGGCTTAGAAGTAGTGTCTTTCTTCATCTGTTGAAGCGTCCAATCAGGATGATTTAACTGGATAGAACTTACCCCAAAAGCCCCCCCAAAAAGCAATTTGACAAAACTAATTCCGCGCACCTGTACTTTGGAGGCTTTCAGGTGAGAAATACTGGCTGGTGCATCTTCTGGAGTAGTTCTCTGCAGGTGGTTCCAGACAGAATCACTTGGAGTAAGTTCTAGTGAATCGAGCGCAACAGATCCTGTGAGCAGAGAAACGTTCATGCGGGACATTTGCAGGGCATACAAGCCTTTTGATTGGGTACTTATCTGTTTCTTTAACTTCTGTTCGGCCCATGTATTCAGGTTCTGGGATACAAACAGTAGAAGCACTAGGATGACTACAAGAACCGTGGCGCCAACAGCCAGGTACTTCTTACTTTTTGAGGTATGTTTTGCTTCTTGTTCCACGACACAAACTTGGTTCGGCCTCTTGTACGCAGCCTGATTGGGAGCAATCGTATTTACCGCACATTTTGAGAAATAAATGGCAAAAGTGCGTTGCTGGACAGATGCTTGACTTGTTCAACGACCCTCATGCCGTGTTCGCATTTCAAGGTTATTATAAATACCTAATCCAAATTTTAGTTTACTACCTTTTTTCAAAAATCTGCTCATAAACTGCTTACAAAAGCCAGGTGAACGTACCGAAACGTATAACCTAAATCCATTTAGGTCTAACTACCTTTGTCCATCACCTATAAAATCACCAGAACCGAGCAAGTATGTTACCAGACACCGAAACGCCAGAGCAGGAAGACCACGAAGAGTATTACAGGGCTTATTTCGGGAATGATGCCGAGTACTACTTACAGAAATTGGAACAGTACAGAGAAGGCCGAAAAATCACTTTTAACATTGCCGCCTTCTTCTTCGGGATTTTCTGGATGCTGTACCGGAGAATGTATAAACAAGGACTCATTATAATGGTTGCCTTGACCGTGGAATCGTACTTATTGAGTTTGGCCATCCAGCAGTATGGCATTTCAGAATCTGACGCGAGAATGCTAAACAATATCTCCACTTTGTTCTGGAGCACATTAGTGGGTTTTCTGGGTAATTGGCTTTACTTGAAACAGGCGCAAGCCAAGGTAGAGCAGGCGCTGGAAGAGGAAGACCAAGAATCAGAAATTATTTCAAGACTTACCGCCGAAGGAAATATCACCTTGATTCCGCATATCATTATTGCTGCACTCATACTACTCCTTATCTTAGTGTATCAAACTGGCTTGTCTATGTAAGACAACTAATGCCATCCAAAGAATCTAAGTATTAATGAGGCGTCTCCTATAAACCATAAAGGCTATTTATAGGAGACGCCTCTGACTCTGCCATATTTAAGGAGTTTTTTTGAACTTCCTACAACCTGTAAAGTCAAACCAGTTCTCTGATTTTCTTTTGATGGCTTGACTTTTTTTCTCTGTTCACACGTTTTCAGATTGAACCTCAGTTATTTAAAAAAATAATTGAAGAATTATTCATTAAAGTAAACTAAGACACGTAATTGTCAAAGATGATCTATATGAAGACCATTATAATCTAATAAAAAATTTAAATTGAATATATTTTATACTAACTTGCAGATTATTAACCAACAGTATTATTTTTTTAAAGTTTGTTTATATAATATCTACTATATTAGATAGATGTTTACGTTACTAGTAATGCAGCACAACATTAAAGTGGGGCTGCAGAATGCTACTCAGGGGTAAGTTACAAACCTTACCTAATGTATATTGAAGATGCTAACCATACACCAGGATACGTTTATTCAACAGCATAGCTACATGAAAAGACATGATGCAATAGACAATTGCTAACCAAAGATCCTCGCCACCAGATAACCTTGCTTTAGCAGAAGAGCTCGGTCCCCCAACACTAGCACCTGCCCTTTACCAGAATAACGTCAGAACTAACCAAACTACTCAACGCTTTAAAAGGCATGGATAACACCACACCTACACCGCATAACACTTCACCGGCCGAAGGAACTGAGAAGCCTAGTATCTTATACATAGATGACGAGGAAGATAATCTTGTAGTTTTTAAATCAACTTTCAGAAAGTTCTTCAAAGTTTTCACGGCAATGTCTGGTGACGAGGGACTGAAGATTCTTGCTTCAGAACCCATCTCCATCGTCATCATAGATCAACGCATGCCTAAAATGTCTGGAGTACATTTTCTAAAAAGTTTGCCAGATGACCCTGAAATAATAAGGATGATCCTCACTGGCTATAGTGACCCAGAGTCAATGCTTGAGGCCATTAATAGCGGGAAAGTGTACAGGTACATCATGAAACCTTGGGACAGGGAAAACCTTAGACGCATTATGGAGAATGCCATTATAGAACTTAACACCCGCAAAGCAAACAGGCAACTGGTGGAAGAGTTGAAAGCGGCGAAGGAAAGTCTGGAGAGAAAAGTGGCAGAACTTACAAAAGAGGCAAATCAGAATTTTGAAACTGAAGACGCCCCTCAAGAAGACACTCAAAAGCAGAATAGATAATATACCTCCACCCTACTTTCTGATTTGAGAGAATCTGCTACTCAAGTTTATTTAAACATCTTGTTAAGGTGATTCAATTTACCTTAATCTCTTCTTTTTATTAAAGAGTCACTAGGGCGAGGTATACCCTTTTTTAGGGTAATGCATACTTTAACAATAAGGGAAGTATTGCAGTTGTTATCCAATCTTTCATAAGAAACAGACATTAAAGCTTGGTCTTTATAATTAAATAATCTATTTTTAAACAAAAATTTTCATATAATGATGCATATAAGTTAGCTTAACTGATGCATATTATACTTTTACCGAATACTTATGCCTAATAATACGGTTAACAAAGGCAACTGGGATTGGGAAATCAATTCTAAAACACATTATTGGGGGTTGAATGTCAAAGAACTTTGGCACTATCGGCATTTATCTTCCAGTCTAGTCCGCAAAGATTTTCTATTAAATTACCAGCAAACTGTTCTGGGTCCTTTATGGCTTTTATTACAGCCATTACTAACCCTTGCTACTTACATACTTGTATTCAATAAACTTATTGGGGTTTCTACAGGTAAATTACCGCCTGTACTTTTCTACTTGTCAGGTATAGTCATCTGGAACTTCTTCCATGATACTCTAATAGGCACTTCATTTATTTTCAGGGAAAATGCCCAGATTTTCAACAAAGTGTATTTCCCCCGGCTTGTCATACCCTTTTCTCAATTAGGAACTCAAATTTTCCGTTTTGGCATTCAGTTTGCTATGCTTTTGGCCATGCTTGGTTTCTACGTAGTTTTCATGGGTTATGAACTTCCCACTACGTACCTGACCATCAGTTTACCATTTATAATAATATTAGTAGGGCTCACAGGGTTGGCACTAGGGTTGATCTTTTCTGTCATTACAGCAAAGTACAGAGACATAGTTAACCTGGTCTCCTTTGGAGTACGTTTGCTTATGTTTTTAACCCCTGTGCTATACCCCGTCAACTTTGTCCCAGAGAAGGTCAGATGGATAGTCCAATTCAATCCGCTCACCTCCTACTTCGAATTATTTCGGTTAGCTCTCTTGGGAGAAGGATTGACTTCCAGTTGGAGCATTGGGTATAGCATAGCGGTAACTTTATTACTTTTAATCATCTCTATTTCTGTCTTCAACAAACAAGGAGACAAACTAATAGACGTAGTTTAACATGGGAGAAGTAGCCATTCAAGTTGAAAATCTGTCTAAGGTATACCAGTTAGGTACCATTGGCACTGGAACGCTGAGGCAGGACTTTAGCCGTTGGTGGACCACCTCCGTGCTCAAAAAAGAAGATCCTTTTCATATTCCGCATCCTTCCGGAGAAACTGTCTCCGGCAATGACCGCCCAAAAGCGTATTGGGCTTTACAGGATATTTCATTTGACGTTAAACAAGGGGAAGTATGGGGCATTATTGGAAATAACGGAGCTGGAAAATCAACTTTACTGAAGATCATTTCGCGTATAGTGAAACCCACTAAAGGCGTGGTGCGGGGTAAAGGCAAAGTAAGCAGCCTTTTGGAAGTTGGAACTGGATTTAACCAGGAACTTACCGGACGGGAGAACATCTTCCTGAGCGGTTATATCCTGGGTATGAGCAAGGGAGAGATTAAAGCCAGGTTTGACGAGATAGTTGATTTTTCTGGTATTGAAAAGTTCTTGGATACTCCAATAAAAAGGTATTCCTCGGGCATGTACGTTCGGTTGGCTTTTGCAGTAGCTGCCCACCTGGAACCAGATATCCTTATTTTAGATGAAGTCCTTGCGGTAGGCGATGCTGAATTTCAGAAGAAATGCTTGGGGAAAGTAAAAGATGTCTCAAGAAGCGAAGGCCGTACAATTCTGTTTGTAAGCCACAGCATGCAGGCAGTGAGTAATCTTTGTGACCATGCGCTTTGGTTACAGAAGGGCAAACTCATGGAGACCGGAGCAGCCACAACTGTAATCAACAACTACATTAAAGGCATAAGAAAATTCCAACTCCACCACACCTGGAACAACTTGGTGGAAGCTCCAGGCAATGAATTTGTCCGGTTCAAAAGCATTAGGTTGATACCTCAGTTTACTGATGAAGATGCTCCTTTAGATATCAGAATTCCCCTTACTGTCAAGTTTCAGTTCTGGAACCTGTTAGACGATCAAGACCTGAGCGTGGGCCTACACCTTTTTTCATATGGAGGCGAATGCATTTTTGATGTCCCGTCTCCTTCTTTCATGTGCAAAAAAGGCATTGTGGAAGGCGAATGTACTATACCCGGCAACTTCCTGAATGACGGTTCTTATTACATCTCTCTCATTGTAGTAAAAGACACCTCTGTAAACCTTTTTTATTACGAAGAATGCCTCTCCTTTGAGATAGAAGATTACAGAGGCGACATCAAATGGTTTGGCAAATGGATGGGAGCCGTACGTCCTAAATTCCCCTTCCATATTTCTCAAAAAGAACTGGTCATTCAGGAATAGCAATTGTTCTGCCATGGAAGTACATGCCCCATACCATATTTCGCACGTCTATCTGGACAAGCAACTGCTTACCCTTCCTAAGCTTAAGACAGAGCAACAGGGTAACTATCTTGTGTTTTGGTGGGATCAGATAGCGTTAGGGCATGTGTTTTTAGAACCTGATCAAGAACTACCCCTCACAGAATATCTGCAAAAATTAGCTAAGGCCATTGAGCCTGCTGTAAATCAGTATGCTAATTCTTCAAACTATATGGTTGATTGGCAGCAATGGATAGTGAACCAAAAGCCAGAAGATTGGGCAGTATGGATGCAAGCAATTCTGCAGGCCCATCACTCTCAAACCATCCCCAATAGAGTAGATATCTCTGTAGTCATCTGCACACGCAACAGGGCTTCCCACTTACAGCGTTGTCTTGTAATGCTCCAGGAACTTAAATGTGTCCCGGTTGAGATAATTGTAATAGACAATGCACCTTCTGATGACAGCAGCCACAGAGTCGTGGAGCTTTTTAAAGAAGTACTTTATGTAAAAGAACCCCGCCCCGGATTAGATATAGCCCGCAACACCGGTATCATGAAAGCCACTTCACCCATAGTGGCTTTTGTGGATGATGATGTAGAAGTGCACCCTTTATGGGTACATCAGGTTTGGAAAACGTTTCAGAACCCCAATATTGCTGCCATGACTGGCTTGGTTATAGCTTCAGAGCTTAACACCGAGGCTCAACAGATTTTTGAGCAACATTGGAGCTTCAACAGAGGCTATGAAGACAAAGTTTATGATTCAAACTTCTTTAGTTCAAATCTTCATCACGGCCCTCCGGTTTGGGAAATAGGAGCTGGTGCAAACATGGCTTTCAGAAAGTCTGTGTTTGAGAAAGTGGGGTACTTTGATGAACTATTGGATGTAGGGGCTGCGGGCTGTAACGGAGATTCAGAAATGTGGTACCGGATTCTTGCTGATGGCTTAACCATCTACTACAACCCAAGAGCGGTCGTGTACCATGAGCATAGAAAGGAACTCAGTGGTTTAAAGAAGCAGATTTTCTTTTACATGCGGGGGTTTATCGCCGCCGCTCTTTTGCAACAAAAACTAAATCCTCAGGCAGACTACAAAAGGCTCCTACTACAGGTTTACCCTAAATTTTATTTTTTGCTTGTGGCAAGAGGGTTTCCAAGATTCCGGGGACGCAGCAGGACCATATGGGCAGAGATGAAGGGAATAATATCTGGATTAGCCTTTTACCTCAGAAATGGAAAGCATTCTTCTATACCCCGTAATCAGACTGCTTCCGCAAAAAGAAAGCTTACCACAGCTGAAGTGGTTACAAATTAGAAAAGGATAACCTGCATCATCTTCCTTATGGCAATAACATTGCAACCAAAACCAGAGTCAAAAAGCAGTTCTTCTGAGCAGCCTCAGGCAGCTATGCCCTTGGTTTCTGTTGTGATTCCCTGCTATAACCATGGTAATTACCTTCTTGAAGCTTTTGAGAGCATTTGGAGACAAGATTATCCGGCTATTGAAATTATTGTGGTAGATGATGGTTCTAAAGACAATACACGTCAAATAGCCCAAGCAATAGAGGGGATAATTTACATCCACCAGGAAAATCAAGGACTTTCCGCCGCCAGAAATACCGGAATCAAACATGCAAAAGGGCAGTTTCTCGTTTTTTTAGATGCCGATGACTGGCTGCTCCCAGGAGCCATTTCCATTAACGCAGCATACTTAAAACAAAACTCAGAATTGGCGTTTGTGTCTGGAGCGCACGATAAGGTATTTGAACGAGAAGGGTTTTCTAAAGAAGAAATTTGGGAAGTGCCTTCTAATCATTATCAGCAGCTACTGCAGGGAAACTACATTGGCATGCATGCCACTGTCATGTACAACCGGTGGGTTTTTGATGAATTTCTTTACAATACTTCCCTTCGGACTTGTGAAGACTATGATTTGTATCTGAATATAGCACGCAAGTATCCTATTGCCCATCATACCCAGAAAATAGCGGCCTATAGGCTTCATTCGTCCAATATGTCCGGGAACATTCCTAAAATGTTGTCCTCTGTATTGATGGTGCTGGACCGGCAACAAAATGTGCTAACCTCTGCCCCAGAACGTGCTGCTTTCACCAGGGGAAAACAGATATGGAAAGAGTACTACTGTCACCAACTATGGGATAAAAGAATTTCAGAAGGCACTGCACCTCTTCTACAAGACCAATTGACATTCCTTCGGCACCAACCAACTTTATTGTTTAAGCATTACCTTAAAAAAGCGGCTATGATCAAAACACTTATAAAAAAGACAACACCTTCTTTTGGGCTTAGATGGTTACATAAAGTTGGCCTATACCAAAACCACTTACCGGCAGTAGGCCATGTTGCTTTAGGGGATTTTGGTCGTACTTCTCCTTTCAGTAGAGAATTTGGGTATGACCGGGGAGGTCCAGTAGATAGATACTACATTGAAAACTTCTTACAAAAAGAGGCAGCTGCTATTAAAGGAAGGGTTTTAGAGATTGGAGACAATGAATACACCATGCAGTATGGAGGCAAAAATGTCACTAAAAGTGACATACTCCATGTGAATGACAAAAACCCTATTGCCACCATTATTGGAGACATCAGCGCTGCTCCCCAGATACAAGACAATAGTTTTGATTGTATTGTCTTAACTCAAACCTTGCACCTTATCTATGATTTCAAAGGTGCCTTAGAAACCTGCCACCGCATTTTGAAGCCAGGCGGAGCTTTATTACTCACAGTCCCTTACATCACTTCTATTGACAAAGATGAATGGGGCGAAACTTGGTACTGGGCTTTCACGGACAAGGTTCTGAAGAGAATCATGGCCGACACCTTCCCATCTGGGCAGGTGGAAGTAGGCTCCCACGGTAATGTGTTTGTAGCATCTGCTTTTCTGTATGGCATGGGCAAACCAGAGCTTTCCCAAGCTGATTTTGATCTGTATGACCCCCAATATCAAGTTATCAATACAGTGAAAGCCATTAAAGCCTCTCATTCTTGAAAGCAAGGTTACACTACCTATATCAAAAGTTTTTAGTAAACAGGGCGGTAGTGCTCATGTACCATCGTATCGCTACTCCGGAATCTGATATTTGGGATATTGCAGTAAGCCCCAGCAACTTTGAGCAACAGCTTACTTTTCTGAAGAGACACTTCAATGTTATTCCATTAAGTGAGTTGGCAGAAGTAGTAGCCCGCAAAAAGATTAAAAGGAAAACTGTCTCTATTACTTTTGATGACGGGTATGTTGACAATTATGTGACAGCTAAACCACTTTTGGAGAAGTACGGCTTACCTGCTACCTTCTTTATTGCCTCCGGGAATATTGGACAAGAAACACCCTTTTGGTGGGATGAACTTGAACAGTTGATTCTATTTGCAGAAATGTTGCCTCAAGTGTTTTCCCTGCCTTTTTACGAAAACGGCGGCAAAACCGACCTAAAGGAAGAAAGCTTTCTAAGTCCTGAATTACGGCTAAAACATACCACCTGGAAAGCATGTGAGGTAGAACCGCCTACTTTGCGGGCTCACTTATATTATTCTCTTTGGCAACAGCTTAAGCCTCTTCCCTATCAAGAGCAGCAGGCAAGAATGAAATTAATCAGAGAGTGGGCAGGTCATGTTGTGACACATCCTGAACTTAAAAGCATGTCAGTTGATCAGCTGAAGAACTTGGGAAGCAATCTACTAGAGATTGGCACACACACCGTCACTCACCCGGCTTTGGCCTTCCATGATGTTGCCTTTCAAAAACAGGAAATATTTGAGAATAGGAAGTGCCTGCAAGAGATAACTGGCCAGGAAGCTAATTTGATAGCTTATCCTTACGGAAATTACAATGAAGACACCTTGAACTCAGTAGCCAGTTTAAATTTCAAAGCCGCCTTTACTACTGAAGAGCGACCTATAAACAAACAAGCGCACCAATACCGATTGGGCAGGTACCAGGTTAAGAATTTACCTTTTCATGAGTCCAGTTCCATATTTAACCAATGGTGATTTTAAGTAATTAAATCCAAGCTTATGAGTATTGCTTCTTTTCCTCTTGTGTCTGTTATTATCCCATTTATGAATGAGGAGAAGTACCTGAGCGAGGCTATTGAGAGTGTCCTTCAGCAAGACTTTACAGATTGGGAATTGCTTTTGGTGGATGATGGCTCCACAAATGGAAGCACATTGATAGCTAAAGATTATGCGGCAAAGTACCCGGATAAGATTTTTTACATAGAACATGAAGGGCATATAAATAAAGGAGCTACTGTAAGCAGAAATCTAGGAGTTGAAAAGTCAAAGGGTGCTCTTATAGCACTTTTAGATGCAGATGACACATGGTTGCCTCAGAAACTCTCTATACAAACGGCTGTATTTAAATCTGATCCTTCCATTGAGATGGTGGCCGAAGCTTCCCTTTACTGGTTCAGTTGGTGCGATCCATCCAAGGAGGACATTCTGATTCCGGTAGGAGTTCAACCTGATAAAGTATATGGTCCCGGTCAATTGATGCTCAACCTATATCCTTTAGAAAAAGGTGACGCCCCCTGCCCTAGTGCTTTGTTAGTAAAAAAATCAGCCATATTAAAAGTTGGGGGCTTTGAGGAATCTTTCATTAAGCAATACCAACTTTATGAGGATCAGGCATTCCTTTGCAAGATTTACCTAAACTGCACAGTATATATATCCTCTGCCTGTAATAACCTCTACCGCCAGCGCCCTGATTCTACTGTTTATTGGGTTAAAGAGAAAGGTCATTATCATGTAGTTAGGAAATATTTTTTAGAGTGGCTGCAAGCATACATGAAGAAGCAGGGATTACAAAATAAAGAGGTACTTAAGTTATTAAAGAGAGCGTTGCTCCCCTATCACCACCCTTTAGTTTACCGAATCACCCACATCTTACCACAAGCTGTTGTTCAGTATTCTAAAAGGTTATTAGCCACCTCTCCATCCAAAGTTTAAAGAAAGAGAACAAAGATAATTAGAGGCAAAAGCCATGGCTGCAATAACGATTTTGATGCTGTTTATAATTCTGAAAAGCACCTGGCAGAAGCTATTGAAAGCTTCCTGCACCAAACCGTTCATAATTTTTAGTTCTCTATTTTGATTGATGGCTTTAAAAATCAGAGTCAGGCGATCATACAATTATACAAGAATATTAAAGTGCATTTTCTCCAAAACAATCATGAATCAGAGATTTACTATACTCATGAAAAAGGCATTCAAATTGCTCAGACCAACACCATCGTCAAAGTAGATTTTGATGATGATATCGACCTGACCAATCCTTTCGAGAAACAATATTCTTTCATAAAGACCTATCTAAATTCAGAAACTGTTGAAGAGGTATGGCCTTATTAAATTGAAAGCAGGCTCCTCTACTACAATCTAAATTTAATCAGCTCGATTTATGACCCAACTTCGATGTCTTTAGAAGAGGTTGCCTATCATAGGGAAAATTCAGTATTCCTTACTTTAAAGGAAAGCTTCATTGCCCAGATGGAATTTATCACTGCGGATAAGCCATTGTCAAACTCTAGCAAGTACACCTGTATCAAACTTTTAATTAATTTAATTGCATTTATATTATAATTAATAAAATTTTTCTTAAATTATTACGCTTTAATAAATTACCCCTTACCTGATTACCATCTTAGTATGAGTCAAATTTTAGAAAAACCTCCAATAATCAATTCTTTGATTCATCAACATGATCGACCTTTATGGTCGGTCATGATTCCAGTATATAATTGTGCACATTATCTTACTGAAACATTAGAAAGTGTGCTAATGCAGGATTTAGGGGAAAGTGAGATGCAGATTGAGGTGATTGATGACGCAAGCAAAGATGCTGATGTAGAAGAAATAGTTACCAGGATTGGAAAAGGCAGAATCAAATACTTCCGACAAAAAGAGAACATTGGAAGTCTTAAAAACTTCGAGACCTGTCTCAATCGTTCCCAAGGCAGGCTAGTACATTTACTGCATGGAGATGATCGGGTGAAACCCGGTTTTTACCAAACAATGGGTAACCTTTTTCAACAATATCCAGAGGCAGGCGCCTCTATTTGTCGCTTTCATTATATAGATGAAACCGGCAAACGGTTATATGACCAACATCTGGAAATGGAAAGAGAAGGCATTTTAGAGGATTGGCTAGTTCAGGTTGCAGTGAAAAACCCTTCTCAATATGCAGCTACCGTGGTACGGAGAGAAGTTTATGAGAATTTAGGAGGTTTTTACGGCATCACTTATGGGGAAGACTGGGAAATGTGGGTAAGAATCGCAAAGCACTATCCTGTGGCTTACACTCCCAAGATGTTAGCTGACTACCGTTTGCATTCCAATTCGATTTCGGGCACTAAATTCCTTACTGGTCAAAACCAAAAAGATATCATCAAGGTGATGGAGATGATCCAAGATCATTTACCCAGCCATCAAAAAGAGTTGGTATTAAAAAAGTCAAAGAAGTTTTATGCTCATTACGGAGTAAGCGTTGCTAATCAAGTGTGGCATAGTATCCACCACAAGCAAGGCGTCAAAACCCAGATTAGACTAGCTCTCAGAATGCATTTAGACCCTATGCTCCTTTTTACCACCGCAAAGGTGTACATCAAGATGTTGCTGAACATAACGTAAAAAGAAGAGCAGGAGAATTTTTTATTTTTTTGATTAATTGCTTTAAACTAAAGCATCAGTAACCTAGTACCGGGACTTTAATAGTAAACAGATCAACTCCTCAACTACAATACTACTGCCACTTACCAATCAATAAAGACTAAACTTCCTTCTAAACTAGTTTTAAGAAAAAGAGCTTTAAAAGAACTTAGCGATTTTCACTGTAGAGAACAAAGTTAGACTTACTTAGTGCATGGTTATTTCTGGTTAGCCATGTTAAAGTTAAGCCTCCTTTTCACTCCTATATCCCTACCCGGTACCTGCCTCAGAAAACATCAAGCTTTTTCTCCCTTTTGACTTATAGGAAGTGTTTTTAGTTCACAAAAGGAAATCGAAAGGCTCCGATCAAAATAATATTGCCTAGAGTAACCAAAAGAGCAATCAGGGCTGCTAACACGTCAAGCATACTTTATCTAAACTTCATAGCTCAAGAAAGAAGGGTAATGCTTTTCACCTCCCTCTCTACTTTATAGAAAAGCACCAGACAAACAGACCAGTTCCTGGAACAATCCTTTGAATTGAGTTACCATATGTTTCGTCAGGTACGGTTACATGCTCCCCAAAGAAAGAGCTGAGCACACCAAACATGAGCCAGAAGGCTTTTTTGCGCAGTGTGCTCTCTATTTTATAAGCCAAAGCTATCATTAGACACCCACCATAATCCGGGCACTCCCGTCTAACTATACCTAAAAGAATTATGCTTGAGTAAGGCGCCAGCTTATACGAAACTGTAAGCATTTAAACATCACCAGAGAAAGATAGGGGTTCGTCTATGCTGCCAACTTCTCTGATGAACAGTATCCCCACTTACCTCCTGCAGAGGAGCAAGCTACTCCAAAACCTTTCGCTGCACTCTGATCTATAACCCGCCTCCCTCTAAGCAAAATCAACAATGAAGAGAGTAAAGGGTAGTGTTCAAATTTCTGATTATGTACTTCTTCCAGGCATATATATCAACAACCTAAAACACAACTACTTACAACAACTTCAGCTATGTAAAAAGTCACTTTATTGATATAAAACAGGTAAATCAATATACCCCACCCTAAATAATCATATTTATAAATAAATCACTTTAGAGTTTCTTGATCTTGTTAGAACCTTGACAGTAACTTTTATCTAAAAAACATATCTGTTATTGAAAAAGCTTCTAGGTTAGTAAAGTATCAAATATTGAACCCATAAATCACTCAAGAACCAGTTTAGTACTTATCAGCTAAAGGCAAGTCTACCGCCCAGGTAAAGCTTTAATTTCAGATTGAAAATTTGTAACCACGGAATATTCTATTTCAAGATTTAAATTAACCAAAATAATAATAAAAATTCTTTATACCCCTATAATATATAAATTTTCATTCTATATATATAATTCTAATATTATTAAAATTATTACAGTTTCTACTTTCTAAACTAAATAAAATTAGAAAGTATGTTAAAACCTTTAATTCACCTCCTTAAATTCTTTTCAAAGAACCTGCAATATTACATTCCTCTAACCTTAGGATTATCAAAATTCATAGCATAACATCTTGATAATATCGAGCTCATTAAAGAAAAATACACCGAATAATACAATACAATCCTTCATATCATCCATTGTACATTAAATATTTTCTATTTTTGATACACACTACTTGCTTTATCTAGTTATGGTTTTATTTTCGTGAAAAAATTATAAACCTATGACATAACAAGTACTTGAACTTATCCCAGACCAGCTGCCACACAACACACCTATTATTGATGTGATTTCCTCAGCAGCAACACTTATTACCATCAGTCTTGAGAATTACAGGACATGGTAGTTTACCTCATCCCAAACCCTAGAACTAAACCCTTAATCATGTTTAAGCAAACCTATTTATTACTACTATTCCTTCTCTGTATAAACAAACTAGTCTACTCACAAACCGAAACAAGAATAAATTTTACCTCTGTATCTTCTAACATAAATACAGGTCAGAACTATAGTCCTTGGCTTGACGACAATCTTAGTAACCTGGTCGCAAGCGTATGGGGATCACAGAACATGACCTATGTAGATGTAAAACTACCTCTTGCAACAAAGGCTACTATTACGAAGATTTCTCTATATGACCATCAAGGCACTTTTACTACAAACCCAGCCTCAATTTATGCTTTGAATGGAACCCAGAAGACTTTGATAGGAACCTTTACTGGTGAAGCCTATCTTTCATGGATTACGATCAAACCAAGCCAACCCATTGTTGCTGACGCAATCATTGTCTATAAATACGGCAATAATATACCTCAGAAAATTCAAGCTTACGGGTATCCAGTTACCACCACCACTCCGACAACTACTATTGCCTCTAAACTCATTCCAGGGTTGATCCAGGCGGAGGCCTATGACGCCATGCAAGGCGTACAAAAGGAAACAACTAGCGACACAGGCGGAGGCCAGAACCTTGGCTACATTGACGACAATGATTGGATGGATTACAAGGTAAATGTAGCTTCCACAGGTCCTCACACCATTGGCTTACGAGTGGCTTCCACTAGCAATACCGGCATCATCGAGGTGCGCAACTCCGCAGGCGCCGTGCTCGGTACGGTGAACGTGCCCAACACCGGCGGCTGGCAAACCTATACCACCCTGCGAGTGCCCGTAAGCCTTTCAGCCGGTGAGGAGACCCTGCGCCTTTTCGCCAAGAAAGGCAGCTGGAACATAAACTGGTTTGAGGCAACCACAACTACTAGCATCGCCTCTTCCAAGCCCCTTCCCGGCCAAATCCAGGCAGAGGCCTACGACGCCATGCAGGGCGTGCAGAAGGAGACCACCGGCGACACGGGCGGCGGGCAGAACGTGGGCTACATCGACGACAACGATTGGATGGAGTACAGGGTGAACGTCGCCTCCGCGGGCGCCTACACCGTCGCCCTCCGGGCCGCCTCCCCCAACACCAGCGGCATCATCGAGGTGCGCAACGCCGCCGGCGCCGTGCTCGGCTCGGTGAACGTGCCCCACACCGGCGGCTGGCAGGCCTACACCACCCTGCGGGTGCCTGTTAGCCTTTCCGCCGGCGAGCAGACCCTGCGCCTCTACGCCAAGAAGGGCGGCTGGAACCTCAACTGGTTCGAGGCAAGCGCCTCGGCCACCAGCGCCCTGACCCAAGCCGTGATCACCTTCCCGGCCCTGCCTGGCAAGACCGTGGGCGACGCCGCCTTCGACCTGATCGCCTCCAGCACCAACACCACCGCGCCCATCGCCTTCGCCTCCTCCAACCCTGGGGTGGTGTCGGTGTCCAACGCCACCGGCCGCTGGAAAGCCACCGTCGTGGGCGCCGGATCGGCCACCATCACCGCCTCCCAGCTCGCCAGCCCCGGCTTCGCCGCCGCCGCTGACGTGACCCAGACCATCACAGTAGCATCAGCTCCTTTAATCATCTCCACCTCCAAGCCTCTTCCCGGCCAGATCCAGGCGGAGGCCTACGACGCCATGCAGGGCGTGCAGAAGGAGACCACCGGCGACACGGGCGGCGGGCAGAACGTGGGCTACATCGACGACAACGACTGGATGGAGTACAGGGTGAACGTCGCCTCCGCGGGCGCCTACACCGTCGCCCTCCGGGCCGCCTCCCCCAACACCAGCGGCATCATCGAGGTGCGCAACGCCGCCGGCGCCGTGCTCGGCTCGGTGAACGTGCCCCACACCGGCGGCTGGCAGGCCTACACCACCCTGCGGGTGCCTGTTAGCCTTTCCGCCGGCGAGCAGACCCTGCGCCTCTACGCCAAGAAGGGCGGCTGGAACCTCAACTGGTTCGAGGCAAGCGCCTCGGCCACCAGCGCCCTGACCCAAGCCGTGATCACCTTCCCGGCCCTGCCTGGCAAGACCGTGGGCGACGCCGCCTTCGACCTGATCGCCTCCAGCACCAACACCACCGCGCCCATCGCCTTCGCCTCCTCCAACCCTGGGGTGGTGTCGGTGTCCAACGCCACCGGCCGCTGGAAAGCCACCGTCGTGGGCGCCGGATCGGCCACCATCACCGCCTCCCAGCTCGCCAGCCCCGGCTTCGCCGCCGCCGCTGACGTGACCCAGACCATCACAGTGAGTTCACCTTTTGTAGCACCACCAACTGTTCCGGGTAGCATTACCATTCAGGTAACATTCGCCTCAACCCCTTCCACTGCAACTGCTTCTTTTGCTGACATGAAGTACAATAAGTCTTTAGGCTTCCTGTTCGTGAAAGACGATGCGCATCCTGGCGACTACAACCTTGTGTATAAAGTACTGAACGGCGGTGTTGCCGTTGACGGAAAAACATACCCTAGAATCACTTACACCGACGGTGCCGGTAACCCAGTGGGCTACAAGGCAAGCTTCGCCATCAATGGTCGTGGTGATGAGCCGGGCTCTGCTTACACTCAATACCCTCAGTATGCCGAAATGATCAAGAGTGGGTTTGACGTAATGAACCACACCCGCAATCATGGAGGCTATAACAGATACCAAGAAATAAAGGAACTGGAGAAGGAAATCTTCCAGCACACCGGCTACAGAACCAGAACCGGCGTCATTCCAACTGCAGATGAAGGGTTCGTTTCCTCCTGGATACAGGAAGGGTACAAGTTCATAGGTAGCACCTTTGGGGTTGCCGCCTCTCGTGACGGGTATGACGCTTATGTAAACTGGAATGACCGTGCCATCATCAGAAGCATGAACACTGACTACCTGTTAGTTTCCCGCTTTACCATGGACGGTATGTGGAATGCAGAATTGGGCAGCGCCGATACATGGGTGGATAATATGTTTACTGCCGCAGCCAATGGGAACAAGATCATGGCTCACGCCTTCTCTCATGGTCCAGGCGGAGCAGCCGAGGTGCAGTATTTCCAGCAGTTTGTGAATTACATCAAAAACCACCCGTCTAACAATGACCGGGTTTGGATGGCAGGAACTCAGGAGTTTGCCGAGTACTATGAGACCAAGTCTAACGTGGTGAAATCTGAGACACTTTCAGGAAATACCTTAACCATCACCCTGGACTTGTCTAAAATCTCTAACCGCAACAAACTAAGAGACATGTCTTTGCTGGTGAACAGCGACGCAGCCATCAACGGCATCACCGTTACAGGAGCTGATAGCTATTCTTACAACCTGGGCACCAAACTGATCAATGTATTTGAAGCAAACGAAAACGTAGCTTCTCCATTCAACGATCCAACTCCGCCCCAAATCACTTCTGTGAAAGCCAGCGGCAACACCTTAACAATCACCTATGACAAAACAGTGACTCAGTCAGGCATTGCAGGCTACGAGGTAGTTGGAAACACCGTAACTGGCATGGCAGGAAGCGGCACCACCTGGACCCTTACGTTGCAGAACAATTGGGCTACAGGCCAGAAGTTAACGTACCGCATGCACCAAGGCAACGCAGCCGGAAATGGCATGAAGGTTACTTCTTATATTGAACACCCTGTTGAAGCAAGCACAAGCGTTGTAACGCCAGTTGAGTTACCTCAGTCTGTGATTACGTTCAATGCCTTGCCAGACAGAAAAGTGGGAGATCTTCCTTTTGAACTGGTTGCCACCAGCACAAACACGGCTACTCCTATTACCTTCACTTCTTCTAACGCTGCGATTGTTTCCGTTTCTAATGCCACGGGTAAGTGGTTAGCCAAAGTGGTAGGCGCAGGCACTGCTAACATTACTGCCTCACAAGCTGCCAGCACTTCTTTCAAAGAGGCGGTAAGTGTGGTTAGAGCTCAGGTTGTCACTTCTTCTGTTGCTCCTTTACCTGCACCGGCCCCTGCTGGAAGCATTGATGAGGACCCAGCACTGAAAAATGGCAACGAGGCTAATAGAGTAACCGGGGTTGTTCCATTAGACAAGTATGATGTATACAACCTGAACAACACCATGTATTTAGATGCTCTGGTGGATGGAACTACAAACCATGCCGAGTATGGCTACGGAATGCTGCTGGATGTTGCTGAGACGTATTTTGACGTAAGAGATTACCACGTAAAGCTTTCGCAGCTAAGAATAGCCAACCACAGCTACGGTGATTATGGAGTAGACGCAGAATGGTATTATGTTCCAAAAGGCAAGTTCCCTAAAGACAGAGTGCTGCTTGGCAAACACAGAGGAAGACCATTCAACGGGTACTCTAACTTCCCTGAAGTTCCGTTAGCAGAAGGAATAGAAATAAGCTGGATTATCAGAAAAGGTCCAACTTACCTTCCTAAAGAAGTTTCTATTGTAGGGTCTTACATTCCAAAACCTGCCAAGGTTTATGAAGCCAGAGAAAAGAAACCATTTGAAAACCAATTAGGCATCAACAGTTTCGTTTGGGATTTCACCAACGGAGACGCTCAGAACTATGTAGTTCCAGCCAAATTGGAAGTGGCGAAAACGTTCAAGGGAGGCTTCAGGTTTTACATGGATGCCACCACATTTGAGGCGAACCGCGAGGTTTACACCTTTAACCCTACCTCTGCCGGCTGGTGGAATTATGACTTGTTGTTCTCTACTTTGAAAGAAAATAATCTTCCAGCGTTAGCCTGTGTTCGCGGTCAATCTATTCCGATGCTGCGTTCCTACCCTTCCGGAGAACGCGACATGGAAAAAGTACCGGTTTACTATGGCAGCAACTATGAAGACCCAGCTTCTTACAAGGATAACGCTCAGCTAGGATTCCAGACGGCAGCCCGTTACGGAA
The DNA here is from genome assembly GCF_001310085.1 of Rufibacter tibetensis. Lineage (GTDB taxonomy): Bacteria > Bacteroidota > Bacteroidia > Cytophagales > Hymenobacteraceae > Nibribacter > Nibribacter tibetensis. The sequence goes on along the minus strand of NZ_CP012643.1, from coordinate 3,457,076 downwards.
CAGGTTTAAATGCCGATGGATCTGATAGAAGTGCTTACCTGCTTTCTAAAGTAAAAGTGCAGACAACCAAGTTCACCAACAGCGAAGGCGAAAACTTCTCTTGTATCAATGATGTGAAAGTTGGCTTAGGAACCTTGACCTACGTTCAGCATGACAATGAGCGCGACAAGTGGTGGAAAGGAAGACAAGGCTACCAAACTGGCCGTGAGTACGCCGCTAACATGAGTGCTTTCTATGATGGTCACAAAGGAGCTTTAGGACCAGGAGTAGGCGTAAAAGACGCAGATCCTAACATGAAAGTAGTGACGACTGGCATTGCTTTGGCTAACACTTATTACTACCAAGGTATGCTTGACTGGTGCAGAGAGCACAGAGGGTACAAGAAAGACCGCAATGGCAATATATTACTTGATAAAAACGGAGCTGCCATCATCGACTTCCCTGCTGATGTCATTGCCTTCCACAACTACCTCAACAACGGCGGTCAGCAACACAGCGGCTCAAGAGGCGTAGCGCCAGAGATTGGCAAGATTGAAGAGATTAGTGGTCGTTTTGTGAAGTTTGTAAAGGAGAAACTACCAGGTGTAGAATTGTGGCAAACAGAAGCAGGATACGACACCCGTTCTACTTCTTCTCAGGCAGCACTTGCCATTGGCTCTAAAAGCCAGGATATAACCCAGGCAGACTGGAACCTGAGAATTTCTTTGATCAACTGGAAGTTGGGAATAGACAGAACCATGTACTACATGCTGTATGACACACCTCTAAACACTGAGTGGGATCTTTACACACGTTCAGGTTTTGTAAACAACGACCAAACCCCACGTGCGGCGGCTGATTTCTTCAAGCAAACAGGCGATCTTATAGGCAAATTCACATACAACAGAACCCTTAATACAGATCCTTACATTATTGAAGGCGTAAATGGTGCTGAGAAAGTATATGCTTGCTGGATTCCTGATGAAGTAGGCAGAACAGCTACCTACCAGTTAGACTTAGGAGGTGCTGCTTATGCGTACATCTACACTCCTAAAGCCGGAAGCGCTACAATGACCATGCAGAAGGTTCCAACGGCAGGCGGCAAAGTGACCATCAATGTAACTGAGACACCTATCTTCGTTAAAACAATGGAAACTGCAACTACCATTTCGTCTACCGGGACTCGCATGCTGAACACTGACTTAGGGTCATTCAAATTATACCCTAACCCAACCTCAGAGTCTATCAACATTGAGCTTCAGAGCGAGGATACAGATAACAAGGTGGAAGTGAAAATTACTCACCTTACCTCTGGTAAACTTTACAATACGTTCAACTTTGAGAAAACTTCCCTTTCCTTCCAACAGAAGTTAAATCTGAAATCACTGCCAGTAGGTGGTTATGTGATTGAGGTAATCCAGGGAGATAAAAAAGAAGTGAAGAAGTTCTTTAAAGTCAAATAACCCTTAGAATGTTGTCCACACCTGGTTAACTATTCAAAGCAGTTAACTTATCCAAAGGATAGAGTCTTTTAAAAAGGCTCTATCCTTTTTTTTATGCCTTATCTATATGTAAAAGCATGTAGATAAGGCATAAACTTGCACTGAAATTGTGCTTCAGGCGAAGAGAGTATTGCAGAGATTCATTCTATTTTATACAAAACGGAGGCAAAAAGACTAACGCTTCTTTACCTCCGTTTTCTGAAAATTAACCTAAAAACGAACCCCTACATTGGTTTATCATCAAGGAGCTAATTCAAAGATGGAGACCACCGCCCCTATTGAATTGAACCCCTTGTCAACTTTTACTCCGAAGCGTTCAAAGGAAGGCTCCAGAACCTTCCCGGGAACTGTTGATTCATCAAAGTACCATTTTGGTTGGCCTACAAATTCCCCGATATCGCTTCTGATGTATATGTTATATAGGTACAACAACCGTTTATGCCCCTTCACCTTTTCAAAGTCAGAAGCCAGGTTCTTGATATACTCTGTTTTATTGGCAGAGATCTTTTTCACGTCTTTGCCCCTAATAGCATTAAATTTTAAATTATAGGCATCTTTGTAATAGGCATATGCTTGCCACATGTTCCAATTCACGTACACCACATCACCCTCTTTGTAATTCTTATTTATAAAGAGAAGCGCCTCCCGGTTTGATTCACTTCTGAGAAAGTAAGTGGGCTTTATGATTTCCCATGTGTTGTTCCAAAGGGCAGGTATTAAAAGAAGCAAAGCAAAGAAAAGCTTCAACGTTACCTTACCAGAGAAATAACTAACCACCGCCTGCGCCCCGTAGCAAGTAAGCAAGGTGAACATTGGGAACAGAAACAGAATGAAGCGCTCATGAAATGGAAACAGCTTCAATCCCGCAGCCAAAAACGCTAACCCTACCGGGAAAACCAGAATGCTGAATTTCAAGTTGTTTTTCTTTAACAACAAGACCAAACCTCCCACCATCAGCAAAAATGGGAATACCCGTAGGTGTTCAATCAAGTAGGTATAGGGCAAATGCAGATGCAGCGCATTTTGCCCCATTGGATATTTCAGTATAGAGATGGCTCTTTCTGGAAACCACTTCAAATCAGAGACGGAAGAAGGAGGAAATGGAGGAAAGGCATTGTAATAGTTTTCAAAAAAATGAATAAGCCAGGCTGAATCCTTGTACTTACTCATAAAAATGAGGTAAATGGCGGCAAAGCTGCATAGCCAGACACTGAAGGCGGCAACGTACCTAAACAGGTCATTCCAATTCTTTTTAAGTAACTCATTCAGGCAGACGGCAAAGGCAATACCTGCCAGCACAAAAATCACTGAAAAAGAAAACCAGACTAACACCGCTCCTGCCACTCCCCACTTTAGGAGGGACATAGTATCTGTACGGGTGTGATACCGCAGAAAAAAGTATAATGCCAAAATAGAAGCAAACAGCTCTACGCTATATTGTTTCGCCTCTACGGAGTGGTACACCACCGGGGAAGCCAATGCCAGGATTGCCAGTGCCAAAAGCGCTGCCCATAGCTTTAGGAAATATCGGGCTACCGGAACAAAGAAAAACAGAGAAGCTAAGCCAGTTATCAATGAAAACAGGCGAAGCGCCATCTCCCCTTTTCCAAAAAGAACCACAAAAGTCTTTACCGCCCATAAATACCCTAAAGGTGCTTTTTGCTCATAAGCCAAAGGTTGAGTGGCAAGCTCCCAAAAGTTCATTTTGATCAAGCTGACCCCCAGATACAATTCGTCTAACCATAAAGACCGGTTATCTATGTAATGGTAAAGCCGAACAAGAACCCCGGCAGCAATGATAAAGGCCGTTAGGTAATAGGTAAGTCGTTGAGTAGAAACTGACCTGGAGAATGTGGTGTTTTCACTTTCATGCGCAAGAACGGGAGAAGCTACTTTGTAAAATAGAAACATAGCAAACTTTGTTGTTAGGCCAACACTAAACCTTTATGTAATCCTTACTGAATGCTTGTTTTTACAATAAGTCTATCATCAACCAGTAGGTCAATCACAAGGAACATTCTATATGTTTTACACCTGTTTTCCGGAGACCGCCTTTAAAATGAAGTAAAGCTTATTGAGCTCTTTTGGCTAAAACAGAAGATAAACAAAAGCTATTCTGAAGGCTTCATTTCAAATAAGCTTACTTTCAAATCATGGGTGTCATAGGTATAAACCTCCTTACCCATTTCGGAAAACTTCTTGTGCATGTCTTTCCCTCCAAGAACCTCATTGATGTACCAAACAGGCTTTTTATCAAAGTCCCCGATGTTCATGCTCAGCTTTTTACTGTAGAACAACCAAACCCTTTTGTTCTTTTTAAGTCCATTCAATTCTGAACCTAGCTTGTTTAGATAATCTGGCGCATTGCTAGAAACGGCTCTGAAGTCACTTCCTTCAATGGCGTCATAGGGCAAGTAATAAGTGTCTTTATAGAAATGGTATGGGGCCAGCATATTCCAGTAAACGTATACCTGGTCGCCTTCCTGGTAGTTATTTTCAATTTGTAGAAGCGCCTCTCTATAATAAGCTTTCTTGTACCCTCCAAATTCACCAGGATTTACAATCTGTTTTGCCGAGGCCCAAAATGGAGCGGCTACCAACAACATGGCCACTGCAAATGACAGCCCTTTGCTCACTGTCCAGAATTGAAGGGCAATACGTTCGCACCCTACCGCAACAATCATAATGAGCAAGGGAGCCAGGAAAACCGTCAATCTTTCATAAACAGGATACATTTCAAGAGCTGAAGCTATCAATACCAGCACGTAAGAGAACACCAACGTCATTAAAAACTTCTTGTCTCTTTTAAAAAGAAGGACGAAACCAACGAGAGTAGAGATAATGGCAAATACCGGCCGTCTTAAAAAGAACTGCAAAACGTCGCTTGGAATGGCAGAAACATCCCATAACAAACCAAGCGGGTAATCTAGAAGCCTGGTTCCTGCACGCTGAATTGGCCATATCAGCTCTTCAAAAGAAGTAGCCGGGAAAGGCATAAAAGAGCCTCTTATTCTGAAAAAGTGGAGAAGCCATTCTGAGTCGGCATGCTTTTGCGTAAACAGAAAGTAGTTGACCACAAAGCTGACAAACCACAGCCCGAACGGAATAGCCAACTTAAATACAGTAGACCACTCTTTTTTCAGGAGGTGGTAAAGGCCAGCACCCATCGCCATGCCCGCTAAAACAAAGATTGAAGTAAAAGAAAACCAGATAATGACCGCCCCCAGAACTCCCCATGCAACCAAAGCTGAATAAGATTCTTTTTTATTGAACCAGGTATACCACAACAAACAAAGCACAGTAGCCAGTAACTCAGCACTATACTGCTTAATCTCTACGGAGTGGTAAACTAAGGGAGGTGCCAACGCCAGAATACCAAGGGCAACACTTACACCCAAAGGTCGCAAAAAGTGCCGGGCAACAGGTAAAAATGCGAATAGAGCCAGAATGCCACAAAAGAGCGGGAATAATCTCAGCGCCATTTCACCATTCCCAAAAAGAAACACAGCAAACTTGCACATCCATAAAAAACCTATTGGCGCTTTCTGCTCATACTCAAGAGAAGAAAAAGTAAGCTTAAACAAATCCATTTTCACCAAACTAGAAGCAAGATAAATCTCATCCAGCCACAGTGATCTGTTATCAAAAAAATGGAAAAGCCTTACAAATACCCCTAATCCTATAAACAACCATGCTACCGTCTCCCATCCAAGTCTTGCCTTATAAGCAGGAGCGGGAGCCTTCAATTCTTTTTCAACTAATACAGGAGCAGCTTTATAATATACTTGCATACATTAGGGGTGGTTCTTTTTCAAAAAGGCTCATCTTACAAGATGGCTTTTCAAGCTGTTAGGGTACAAAAAGTAAGAATGGGGAACTGCAAAAATTTTACCTTAAAACTTCTGGTGTCCGTCCGCATTCCTTAAACATTTACAATCGGACAACAATACACAAAAACGATACCAATATTTTTATATATAATATAAATTCCTTACAAAATATAGTTTAGTTTTGAACTATGCTTCTACGCGATATAACTTACTTTGGTTTTTCATGCATCTTTCTTACTATATATATGTGCTGAAGGAATTATTAGGAGCTAAAAACTTTTAGTCGAAAAGGGCCTAATTCGGCTAAAAACCAACTTTTATTTTTGACTTAGAGAGGAAGGAGCTTGGAGCAAGGTTTCAAGAGCGCACTCTTGATGTCCCCTATTAGATAGAGAAATCAAGTAAGCTGGTCAACAAAGGAGAAGTTATTTATTAAAATATTTATTAAAATATTTATTAAAAAGGCAGATTATTGTTAACAACAGGCTCTTTTAGAAGCTTTTAGTTTGAAATACCGTCTCTAGTTACCTCTCCGCAGGTTAGAACAGGAATAAACAGTTGTGGACTGCCAAGCCTGCCTTTCGCAGCTTATCACAACTAACCTTTGACAAGGTATCACATTATAGATATCAAATTGAATCATAACTGCTTACAAAAAGAAGCCTCATAAATCTTCTTTTTCTACACTTAATTAAACCAACCAGAAACTTCATTTTGCGTTTTAGAGCTGAATTGTAGAAAATACTGTCAAAATATAAATCTTCTTTTTAATTGAAGACGGTATTGACATTTCCCACTAGAAGGTATGCACTGTAAAATATATGTGAAGTAGAGCTGATCAAGCATTTACAAAACGGTGCACCTAATAGTTAGCTTAGTGTAAGCTTTAATGAAACAGACAAACAACCTTCTATAATAGACTATGAATCAAGGCTACAACTTAAACTGGAACAAAATCAAAGTGGTGATTTTTGATGTAGATGGGACCTTATATACCCAATCTCCATTAAGAAAAAAAATGTTATTCTCTCTACTAAGTCATTATGCCTTAAGGCCTTGGTCTTGGAAAGACCTTTTAATCTTACACCATTTTAGAGCCGAACGCGAAAAGAAGTCTGGCATCCCTTGCAAAAACTTAGAGGATGCCCAGTACGAATGGTGCGCCAGCAAAGGTAACTTCCCCATTCCCAGAATAAAAAAGGTGGTAGATTACTGGATGTTCAACTATCCTAACAAATACCTTACAGGCACTATGTATCCTGGAGTGAAAACCTTCTTTGAAGCTTTAAAACAAAAGAACATCAAAATAGGGATCTACTCTGATTATAAGGCAGTTGACAAATTAAAAGCAATGGGCTTGCAGGCTGATATTATTGTTAGTTCCACAGATAAGGAAGTAGATAATCTAAAGCCTAACCCTAGAGGTCTGTTTTACATAACTGAGAAACTGAAGGTGCAGCCTGAAGAGTGTTTGTTTATTGGGGACAGGCAAGAATTAGACGGCCAATGCGCTATTCAAGCAAATATGCCCTATTTGATAGTAGACAAAAAACCTTTCAAAGATTTCGACTTCTATAATATTCTGACACAACAACTTGTAAAGAACAAGACACCTACGCCACAACCTGTTGGGTAACTCTCTTTTAACACCTGGTGGGGTTATTTGAATTCTAACCATCAAAGCTTAAAGGATTATCCTGGCAAAAGTTTGATCAGAAAAAGATGCTTGCTTTAGTACAGGCCCACTCAATCCTCTCAATTTATTGTTCCACCTTACTATCCTTCATTTCCAGTTGGGCAGTATTCCTGATTTAAAACAAATAAAAAAACTCTGGCTTGCGCTCACCCCCCACAAATTCCAGAGTAACCCACAATTCAGATTGGGATATTTAGATTCATTTTGGGAAAACTTATCACTTTTCTCTTACATCACCATTCAACTACAACACCGTTGGTATACCTTTTTATACTATAAACCATATTTTTATATTGTTTTAATAATAATCACATAAAAAATATAACACTGGCACGATTTTGAACCCTATTAAACGCTTAGATATGATATACTATAGTTTGTTTTGAATGTTTTAAACTTAATTTACTCAACCAACCTCATTAATCAATTGAACCTTTCCACAAAGTAATATGCCAATGAACCCAACCGTTACGTATCCCGAACCACCTAATCAGGAGGTAGTGCTCAGACCAGCTGGTTTTAAAGAGTATGTGGCCATTGCCCGACCAGACCATTGGTTTAAAAACATTTTCATGCTTCCGGGCATGCTGTTCGCCTTTCTAGTGTATGACACAACCCTGGACTTTACTTTATTATTCAGAATTTTAGTAGGTATAGCCAGCACTTGCCTTATTGCTTCTGCTAACTACACCATTAATGAGTACCTGGATGCTGAATTTGATCGGTTTCATCCAGAGAAAAAGAAGAGATCTGCGGTAGTAACCGTATTGAGCCCGGCCTATGTCGCCATTGAGTACTTTGCATTAGCAGCTCTGGGCCTTGGTCTTTCCTATTTCATCTCTATGCAGTTTCTTGCCTTAGAGGCATTTTTGCTCTTCATGGGCATTATGTACAATGTAAGACCATTCCGCACCAAAGAGCGGGTATACTTAGATGTTTTATCTGAGTCTGTAAACAACCCAATCAGACTTGCGCTAGGCTGGTTTATCTTTGTTCCTGCCGCTTTGCTCCCCGCCAGCCTTTTAGATCCGGCCTGGGCGTTCATCCCGCCAAGCAGTATCATCCTGGCTTACTGGATGGGTGGCGCTTTCTTAATGGCCACCAAACGGTTTGCGGAGTACCGTTATATCAACAACCCTGAGCTTGCCGGTTTGTACCGCAAATCATTCAAGAAGTACACAGAGAACAACCTCCTTATTTCAATGTTCTTCTACGCCCTTACCTCTGCTTTCTTCCTGGGTATTTTCCTGATCAAAAACAAAATAGAGCTTTTGATTAGCTTCCCATTCTTTGCTTTGTTGTTTGCCTGGTATTTGAAAATAGGCTTGCGCAAAGATTCAGTAGTGCAGGGACCTGAGAAACTGCATAAAGAAACTGCTTTCATGCTGTATGTGGTATTATTTACCGCTCTGCTGATGGCCCTAGTGTACATAGACATACCGGCATTGAACTGGTTCCTGAAACAGTCTTTCTAGAACTGAAAATTAACAGATGAATTGTCACTCGGTGGAGTACAGCCCTAACATTTACTCTTGGTAATGAAGCATACGTCTTATGATCTGGTGGTAATAGGCACTGGTTTCGCATCAACTTTTTTCCTGCATAAGTACTTGAGCAAAGCTTCTCCTAAAGCAAAGGTTCTTGTTTTAGAGAAAGGCCATTTTTATGCTCACGCTGAACGGGTGAAAGAGATGCGAGGGGAAGAAACTCCCTTTTCCAAGCTTAATCCCGCCTCAAAAGATACTTTTGAAAACCACAACGAAAAGAAAGGCTGGGTTTTTTCACAAGGCTTTGGCGGCAGTTCAAACTGCTGGTATGGCTGTACTCCCCGATTCATGCCCTCTGATTTCAAGATGAAAACTTTGTACGGCATCGGAAACGATTGGCCGATACAATACGATGATCTTGACCCTTACTATGCACAGGTAGAAGAGTTGATGTCTATTGCAGGACCGGCAGCGACTCCTTTCCCAAAAAATGCATCTTACCCCCTACCTCCGCATACCTTTACCACGGTAGACAAGATTCTGCATAAGGAATACGGCAACTTATACATCAGCCAGCCTACGGCCCGGGCCAGCGCTCCGGTAAAAGGAAGAGGTGTCTGCTGCGCCAGTACAGTCTGCCATGTTTGCCCCGTAGATGCCAAGTTTACCATTGAAAACTCAGGCATAGGGGTGTATGATGACCCTAGGGTAGAGTTACTCTATGGAGCCCAGGTGTATAGTTTAGACCTAGAGGGAAATGTAGCCCGCAAGGCCAACTTCCTGAAAGATGGCAAGGAACACCACGTGGCCGCCGAGGTAATTGCCTTGGGTACTAACGCCTTGTTCAACGCCAACATCCTACTGAATTCTGGAGACTCCAATCCTTTCACCGGGAAAGGCATAGGAGAACAGATTGGCTTACAAGCTTCTGTTTACCTTGACAATTTAGAAAATGTAGGAGGCAGCACTTGGGTAAGCGCCAATGGCTACATGTTATATGACGGAGATCACCGGAAAGACTTCGCCGCCTGCCTGATGGAATCCAACAATGCTCCTTATTTCAGGATGGAACGAGGCAAATGGCGCCATATAGTCAATTTCAGGTTAGTTTTTGAGGATTTGCCCCAGGCACATAATTATGTGGCAACAACCGCTGACAGAACCAAGCCTGCCATTCACTTTAAGGGCCACTCAGAGTATGCCATGAGAGGCATTGAAAACATGAAAGCAAAGCTGCCCGGCATCTTGTCTTGTTTACCAGTGGAGAAAATTGAGTTCGCGGAACCTTATGAATCTGAGGCCCATATTCTTGGCTCTACCAGGATGAGCAAAACTGCAACCGAAGGAGTTATTGACAGCCGTTTGATTCATCACCAGTACCGCAACCTGTTTGTGCTGGGCAGTGGAAGCTTTACCACCTACACTCCCGCTAATCCAACGCTTACCTTATCTGCGTTGTCGTTGCACGCCGCTGATAAAAGCTTTTAAGGAGTGTTTTACCAAAAACAGGTCAGAAACAGAACCCTACTATGACACAGCTGAAAGACTCGCCTACAGAGGATAAGAAAAAGAAGGGCAATATGAACAGAAGGTCCTTTTTGAAGTTGACAGGCCTTGCCGGAGCTGCCCTGATCACGCTTCCTAGCCTGGGGTATGTGTATACCTCAAACCAGGATGCAGCTGTTGGAATCATTCTGGATGAACTTAAATACCTGAAGCTAGACAAAAAGGGAGTGGAGCAGTTTGTGCAGAATTACTTCCAGAACCACTATGTCAAAGACAGTTTAAGAGCTCAGATTAACTTAAAGTCTATTTATTTCTTAGACCTGAACATTCAGAAATCAGAAATGGTCACTAAAATGGTGCAGGACTACCTGCTCTCCACTGACTTTTTCATGAACAAAATGGATGAAACTAAAACGGTGAAATACATGGGGGTTTACACACCTTACAAGAGGCCTTGCGCCAACCCATTTTCATCTTTTTACTATCCTCAGGTTTCAACTTAAAGAAGCAATCATATATCAACTATAGCCTAACATATACTAAAGAACATTCTATCAAATATCAAATTCATGGTTGCCTAAAGGCTGAACGGCAAAAGCTGCAAGCCCTTAGGCAACCTAAATTCAAAAGCTTATCGAGTGGAAACCCAGCTGCCGGGCAAAGTGGCACATAAAACTTTATTGAGAAACAAAAATTGATACCATGAGCATTCCTCTACTTTCCTTTAAACAAGCATTCACCGCTCAGGGCATTAACTACTACAGCTTCCTCAACGAGACTACCTCGCCCGAGAAGTACGCCTCTTCCCAGCTCAAATACAAGATCTTCTGTTGCCTGTGGGCCATCGCCTCCATCTTCCACATGGCCAATTTCAACGGCTTCTCTATCAACCTGACCTTCTTTTTGCTTACCGCCTCGGCCATTGGCCTCATGGCCAAACCCTCCTCTACTGTCAGGCTGCTGATTTTTATTTCGCTGCAGATGTACCAGGCCGCCACTGACATGCCTAGGGTTAGTAATCACTGGATTCTATACACGTTCGTGAATCTCACAATCCTGCAGTCTTACGTGTACCTGATCATCAAGCGCAAAAGCTTCTACATTGACAAGGTGGAGTTGCTGGAGACCTTCGCTCCTCTTGTGAGAATGGAGCTGATTGCCCTCTATTTCTTTGCCGTTTTCCACAAACTAAACGCCGGATTCTTTAACACGGAAAACAGCTGTGCGGTGGAGTTCCTGATGTTGCAAAACAACTATTACAACTTTTTGCCTTCCAGCAAAACGCTGCTGACGCTTAATATATACTTCACTCTTGTGGTGGAGACGCTCATTCCCCTATTGATTTGCTTCCGCAAAACAAGGTATGCAGGTATTCTTTTAGGCTTGTTGTTCCATTTGGTACTTGCCTACAACCCATTGAATGGCTTCTACGACTTCTCATCCACTGTTTTTGCGCTCTATTTCCTATTCACCAGTAATAGCTTCAGCAATAAGATTCACACCCTTTACCTGAAAACCATTCAGCGTAAGTCTGCTCTGAAGAAACGTTTGTTGCAGTTCAACATCGTAAACTTTGCGGTCTTTTCACTTTCCATTCTGTTCGTGCTATTTTTAATCAATGTCTACACCAGAGCCTTCCAGGATTATTTCCGCCATGTACTCTGGACAGCATATAGTTTGACGTTCATTATTGTCTTCGTGCTTTCCATGAGGAAGAAAGAAAAAAGTGATAATACCCGCACCTTCACTTTTGCCCATTACTCCTTGCTACTCTTTCCTGTGCTGGTGTTCCTGAACGGGCTCAGCCCTTATTTGGGGCTGAAGACGGAGTCTTCTTACGCCATGTTCTCCAACCTGCGTACCGAGGGTGGTATTACAAACCACTTTATAGTACCTGTCAGCACCCAGATTTTTGACTACCAGAAAGATGTGGTGCAAGTAGTCTCCTCCTCTGATCCATTTCTACAAGAGGTAGCTCAGGAAGGAAAGATGCTCGTGTTCCTGCACTTCCGTAAGCATGTGAGAAAGAACCTGCCTGCAAATGTCACTTACATCCGGAACGGAGTGAAGCAAACTTTTGAATTGAGCAAAGCTGCACACACACATGAACTACTGCAAAGTTCCTACCTACTAGACAAAACGATGGAATTCAGGGCATTCCACCCTTCAGGTGAGCCTCCTTGCAGCCATTGATAAAGAAGTAAAGGCTTTACCCGGCTTTTATAAAAAAGGCTCTAAACAGGGCTCGCTCTTCCGTCACTACTTACCTGTTTTCCAAACCCATTTATACTTAAAGCACTATCAAAATCTGATGCACCATGAGCATTCCTTTACTCTCCTTTAAGCAGGCGTTCACGGCTCAGGGAATAAACTACTACAGTTTCCTTAATGAGTCTGCCTCACCCGAGAAGTATGCCTCTTCCCAACTTAAGTATAAAATCTTCTGCTGTCTGTGGGCCATCTCCTCTATCTTCCACATGGCCAACTTTCATGGCTTCTCTATTAACCTGACCTATTTCCTGCTCACCGCATCGGCTATTGGTCTTATGGTTAAGCCATCTTCCACTGTAAGGCTGCTGATCTTCATTTCGCTGCAGATTTATCAGGCTGCCACTGACATGCCCAAGACCCCAAATCACTGGGTTTTGGCTGCGTGTGTGAACCTAACAATCATCCAGTCTTACGTGTACCTGATCCTTAAGCGCAAGAGCTTCTACATTGACAAGGTAGAGTTGTTGGAGACGTTTGCACCGTTGGCGAAGATCATGGTAATAGCCGTTTATTTCTTTGCCGTTTTCCATAAACTTAATTCCGGCTTTTTCAATGCCGAAGCCAGCTGCGCGGTGGAGTTCCTGATGCTGCAGAACAGTTATTATAATTTCCTGCCTTCCAGCAAGACGCTGTTGACACTCAACATTTATGCGACCATAGCGGTTGAAGCATTGATTCCCCTTCTCATCTGTTTCAGAAAAACCAGGTACTGGGGGATTTTACTTGGGCTACTCTTCCATTGGGTACTTGCCTATAATCCGTTGAATGGTTTTTATGATTTCTCGGCCAGCATTATGGCTCTCTATTTCCTATTCACCAGCAACAGTTTTAGCAATAAGATCTACTCCGTCTATAAAAAGACCCTGCAACGTAAAAAAGGGATCAAGAACCAGTTGCTCAAATTCAATGTGGTCAACTTTGCTCTTTTCTCGCTCTCCATCTTGTTCGCGCTAGTTTTAATCAACATCTACACGAAAAAGTTTGACGACTATTTCCGTCACGTTATCTGGACAGCCTACAGCGTTTCTTTCATCATTGTTTTCATCTTATCAATGAGAGCGAGAGACGATGATAAAGAGGAGAAAACGTTTACCTACGCGCATTACTCCTTATTGATTATCCCTATTCTGGTGTTTTTAAACGGGCTATGTCCTTACCTGGGACTAAAGACAGAGTCTTCTTACGCTATGTTTTCCAACCTGCGTACAGAGGGTGGTGTTACGAATCACTTCATAGTACCTGCCAGTACCCAGATCTTTGACTATCAGAAAGACGTAGTGGAAGTGGTTTCTTCTTCTGATCCTTATTTAAATAGGATGGCACAGGAAGGTAAAATGCTTGTCTTCTTCCAATTCAGAAAACATGTGAAAAAGAACCTGCCCGCTAATGTCACCTACATTCGGAATGGTGAAAAGAAAACATTTGAATTGAGCAAAGCTAAATACAATGACGAGTTGTTTTCAGGCTCTTACGTCTTAGACAAGGTCATGGATTTTAGACACTTCTATAAGGCAGGCGAACAACGCTGTACGCACTAACAGGAAGAAAGAGTAAAGCGTTACAAGGGAAGATAGTCTACTGACACCTTCCTTGTAACGCTTTACTCTTTGTCATTTATTTACATATCAATATAGAACAAGCTACTACATTTGATTTTACTTGTTATAATAACCAATAGCACCATAACACTGGTGTGCTGTTTTACCATTACAAGGTGGAAGTCTTATCAGGGGGGTGCCGGAGTGGACATTTTCTTTGTGATCTCTGGTTATCTGATGAGCAGGATCATCACCAATTCCCTTGAAAAAATGATTTCTCATTTAGAGACTACTTTGACAAAAGATTAAAAAGAATAGTTACCCGCGCTGCTATTTCTTGTTCTGGCATTTTCCGTAGCTGTTTTTTTATTTATCTCCCAAAGGGTTACAAGATGAACCAAAGGAACGCCGCTGGAAGCATCCTATTCTTTCGAATACCTTATATTGGCAGACTTCCAACTCATATTTTGCTCCTTCCTAAGAAGCAAATGCTATTGCCCATATCTGATCTCTATCAGTCGGGTGGTATTTTTACCTTCTCTTACCTATTTACTTTAGTGATGCTGAACAAGGTTTTCTGACAAAATTTTAACCCTAGGGATTGCCAATTATGAAGCAACCCATAAGGAAGAAATAGCGCAACAGTATAACAAAGGCATCTGCTTTATTAGCGAAGTAGAGGAATTCAAAAAAAGAGAATTGCCTTTGCATAATAGAAGGTAAAAAGAACATTCTGCTCATTGGAGATAGCCATATGGGCCATCTCTTACAATCTTTATGGGAGCGGCATACAAAAAGAGGACATCAACCTCCTACAGGCCACTGCTGAGGGAACATTCCCGACCTCGAAGGATTACCAGCACAAGAAAACAAATTTGAGGGGAGTGATGGAATACACCTTGTTTGATTTCATTCCGAAAAACGCTTCTAAAATAGACAGAGTTATTCTGGGCGGAATGCAGGACGAAACTTCTAGAATGACACAGGACAGTGTTCTTTACGGACTACAGGAGACAATCAGATATTTAAAGAAACTACAAGATACCCGTCATAATAATAAGCCAGACCGAGCACTACACCGTTCCATACCATAACAGCTAAGGATTTTGAAAATCAATCAAAGCCAGCAACTTTTATCTAGAGAGTTTAGCCTATGAAGTGGATGACTTCCTAAAACAAAATTCGGGCTCTTCATACTTTAACGTAATCAATTCAAAGTCTTTCCCCCTCTGTGTCCAAAAACGAACCGTACATGGCAGACAAACACCATGTAACAAAATACGGAGCTGATCTGATCGTAGATAAAATACTAGCTGATTCTAATGTTAGAGATTTCCTAAAGGTCATGGGGCCTATTCAAGCAAATGAAAACAGACTATCTCAGAAACTTATTTCTACTATAGATTTAAGTAAGGCCCAAAACAACCAGATAGATAAGGGTGACCAGGAATAGTAGAAGGCTACTATTCTGAAAGTACCTCCAAAAGAGAAAGCCCAGGTAATTATCTATTCCCCTAGGCTTTCTCTTTTGGAGGTACTACTTAAACTTAGTGCTTACCCTCCGAAGACTATTTTCTTCTTAGAAACGAAGTTGAAGACCGCAACCAAACCAATAGCCAGCAACTTTCCTATTAATGGATCTAAGTGTAAACGCTCCACAAATACGATAATTAACCCCAGGTTAAGAAGTAAACCAATCAAAGAAAGTATGACGAAAGACACAAACTCATATTTAAATGAATATTTACTTGTGTTGAAGACCCACTTCTTAGACATGAAGTAATTCAATATGATCGCCAGTGTAGTTGAGATAATATTAGCTGCCAGGTAGTTGATATGCATGTAGTCAACAAGGATGGCATAACAGGCAAAATCAAAACCAGCGCATACCCCACCAACAAGCACGAAACGACCTACTTCAAAAAACCTCTTAGGATTGAACGTTTTCAAATAAATAAATACTTTAAGTACACTATAAATTGCAGGTAACGCTCACTACAACAAAATGAATTCACCTAAGAGCTTTAATCACTTATGAAGATAGTATGCTAGAAACCCACTTGATTGAGTAGCTCTAAATGAAAATTTAACATCTAGCCTATCATCCTAATTCCAGTTCTACAGCGGCTTGGGTTAGTTCAACATATAGAGAGCTACTAGCGCCCTAAGTCCATCTAGGTACTCTAAGTGAATAGGAGCAATTTGTTTTACCTTGTTTTCCAAAAAACCCTCCATTTCAATCAACTTTTTAGAAAAGCAGATTAAAACTGCATTTACATTTATCTGGAGAGATAGACATAAAATATAAGGCAATTTTGATTAATCAAGCCTTTTTAAAAAAAACTACAATGCGCATTTACAAACAGTACAGATTATTTAAAAGGGCATTAAATACCGGATTTATAAATTTGCACCTTTAAAAAACTATCCATTCAAGTAAACAAAACAGAAAACACACACTTAAGAAAAGAATGAAAATAAATAAACCATTTTATTCACCTTTTTTATTTTATTGAATTTACTTAAAAAGTTATTTATCTTCTTCAAATACCGTTTAGTCTCCCCTATTGGCTTAAAGTCAGACCATTGGGTTAATTGCAGGTACTTATAAAAGGTACTTTTATAATCTTCTCTAAAGTAATAAGACTTATAAATAGGTTTTCGGCCAGTAAAATGAATCAGGTAAGGTTCATCTCCTTCATGATATGCAAAGCAATTCCACAATGCATTTAGCTCAAGCCATTTGTTTGCCAGAACCACATTCAATCCATATTGGTCAGGGAAGTGAGCATGTTCTTTATTTGAGTTAATACACTTTATTACTTTTGCAGTGATATTATCTTCTCGCCATTGCTCTAAGTTCATTATCAGTAGGCCAGTATTGAAGTACTTTGTATCCTCCTGCAAACCAAACTCCTTGTAGTTCTCTATTCCGCCCCATTTGCTCACGATTCGTACCCATGGATCTTGGACGGCAGCAACGGTGAGCCCCTTCAAGTCTTGTTTCCAGAGAACACTTATATCTTCCTGAAGCACCATATCTACATCCAGGTAGATAACTCTTTCAATGTTTTGCGGCAGAAAATAAGGAATGAAAAGCCGCATATATATATTAAGAGGATAGGAACTGCCATCTACCGGGAGCTTAAAATCATCTGGAGTACATTCCTCCATTTTAACGAAGTTTAGAGTGGTTACTTCGTGATTGATGGAATCTAAGAGTCTTCTCTTACTTAACTCAGAAACGGCATCTTCTACAATATAGAAGACCAGCTTTTCTTCCGTTGCATGGTTTACCTCTACAGATTTTATCAAAGCAGCTAAATGAACAAAGTAATGATCATCACACACACACACCATTGTGATTGTATTTGCTGCATCCATATGTATAAGCGTAAAGTTTGTTTATAGATTTATGAAAAAGGGTAAAAAAGAATGAACAGTATAGTTAGTTCAAATTAATATTAAATATAATAAATACTTTATATTATAAAATATACTTAATACATGTGCTGTAATATTTGAAAAATTAATTGAGTTATAATTGAGTTTAAGTTGCTTCTACTTCTTCTATGATATTCCAGAATTGGTTAACTCTTGCTTCCCAAGTATTGGTCAAGGCTTTACTTATCCGTTTTCGGATTAATTCATCGGTATCTTCCTGAAGTGCCAGACCAACCAGAGATACAAATTGGGTTTCATTCTCTGCTATGTAGGCAACATCGGCAAAGTCTTTTATGTCATCAGAAAAAGCAGTAGAAACAACCGGTTTACCTGAGGTTAAGTATTCATTGACTTTGAGGGGGTAGATGCTTTTGGTCAATAAACTGTATTCAAAAGGAATAAGCAAACAATTACTGTACTGCAGGTATGCAGGTAAATCATTGATGTCTTTTGCTCCCGTAAAAATAACGTTGGGCAGTTTTTCCAGTCCTACTTTTTTGTAGTCTTCGGTACTGGTAGGTCCTACCATCAACAGCACGTTCTCTGGATAAGTTAAGGCAACTTGTTTCAGCAAAGCGTAATTGATTCTAGTGCCAATATTACCGGTATAGGTGATAATCTTTTTATCTATACCCACTAATTCTTTTGGTCTATCAAGCTTTTCACTTACAGCCCGTTGAAACAGTGAAAAATCAGCTGCGTTTGGTACACAGTACACTTTGTTTGAGTATTTAGACATCAATCTGCTTAGTTCCCGTGATGTTGCCAAGGTCACATCAGCCCCGGAAGCCTGTTCCTTTTCCAAACGAATACCATGTCTAGCAATGTAGGTTTCCTGGCTGATGTCATCAATTGTTTGATAGACTTTTACCTTTGGTTTGATATCTTCAGGAATATTCACAAAGAAGAAAGGATCATAGGAATTGAAAAAAACATAATCCTTTATGTTATAATCTTTTACCAGTTCCCTGATAGTGGAATTGACAATCTTATCATTTAGTTTAGAAAGGTAGTTATATACCACTCCCTCATTTAGCCAGTTAATTGGCAATGTTAATTTAGGAGTAACAACGGTTAAGTTATCGGAAGTACCTTCGATTTTGCGGTACTTATTTTTACCATACAACAAAGCAGGTTTACGGGACTTGATCATGTCTCCATTAGAGTACTCAGACACAAACTCCTTTATGGAAATAGGGTGATCAATATAAAATACACGGTTCTTTTTAGAGAATTCCTTAGCAAAACTAAAACCAACAGAAGAATAAGGATTATCCCAACGCGACGTACTAACCAGTATAATATCGTAATTCCTGCTCATGTAAAGTAAAATTTAATAGACACTGCTGTATCTGCTTAACCAACTAAAACTATCCTGAGACCAATCAAACTAAAAGAGTTACCTTCAGATTAATAGTTGTTAAAAACATGCTCCAAAACCTCACCCTTATTTTTAGCATGTAGGATTTTAGCACCAGATAGCCTAGGCATTATGGTTGAATACTCTTTAAAGGGATACTCCATTCCCCAATTAGGATCTGATAAAATAATATTCGTACCACCAAAATAGGAAGCAAGAATAGCAGTTCCTCCGTGAATAGAGACAAACCGGTTTGAGTTTGCATACACCATTAACTGCAGGTGATTAAAGTTATTCACCACTGAACCTTTGTACTTTTCATACAGATCATTCATCAAAATGACCTCAGGATGCTTCTCTTTAAACCAAGGGTATTCATTCAGGTCAAGAACTTCACTGTTGTCTAAAACAATCTGGTTTGACAGAGGTCTGTTATAGATGATTTGGTACTTGTCTTTGTACTTAGAAACAATCTTATCAAGTGTTGGGATGTCCAGGAAATTGATAGGTGGCTGATCCCATTCAATGTTATACTTATTGGCGATTACCAGAATAGGTTTTTCATACTTGAAGATGTTGTTGGCGAAGTGCGCTTTATAAGGTACCTGCGCCCACTTTTTGTAACTAAAAGTTAAGCTATGGGTCATGTTTGGCACATCATAATGCATATAGGTTTCATTCCAAACACGCTTCTGGTATCTTTCCTCATGGTTTTCGCTAAAGAAGTATAGTTCCTTAGTGTCTTTTGACGAAATAGTTTTATCTAATGTACCATTCAAAAAATGCCAGTAGGCGAATGGTAAAACATACCTTAGTTCCTGGTCAAACTCACCTTGATATTTTATGACCTTATACTTCTTTTTTTTAAGATAATCTTTGAAGAAAAACTTGGTTTGGGCTAATCTGCTAAAATAATTATCCCTCATAAAAAACCGCAGATCATCTCTAAGCTTGGGATATCTCACCAAGGCAACCACATATAAAGATCTAAGGACTAACCTTTTCATAAAAATTGAATTTTATCTACTCTTTCTTTAGTGCACCTAGAGTTAAGTACAACTAGTATTATCTAATCTGTTTTTTAAATAGGTTTTAAACCAGCTTTTTAAGTGCTTTTAATTCTTCAAAGGACAATTTGAAGGCAAGTGTTAAGCCACCATAAACAAGCCCTCCTATTACAATCTCAGCAATGGTATTTACTAAACCCTGATAGCCAACAAAAGACTTGTACAGGAAAACCATCCCGATTAGCAAGGAACAATACACAATAGGCTTTATGATGATTTTACCAAAATCCATCAGGAAGCTTCCTATCAGGTGATGAACTATAGCAAAATTCAAGGCGAAATTGATGAACGTAGCTAATAAAAAGGCGAATGCAACTCCTGTAACTCCCCAGTATTTACCTAGAAAATACACTAAGGGCAATTTCACGGCTAAGGTGATCAGGTTCAGGTAAAATAGCAGATTAGGTTTTCCTTTTGTATAAGCTAAAGTAAACAATGGGTGACTAAGGCAAGTGAAAGCACTTACAAAAACAAAGATCTTGATTAAGTAGATAGTAGGTTCCCAGCCTGGCCCGTAAATCAATGGAACAACACTTTCAGCGGTAATATACAAGCCCGCTAGCAAAGGGAAGTTCACATAGCTAATCAAATCCAATATCTTAAGATAAGATCTCTTTAGCTCAGCCGCATCCTGCTTCATTTTAGCAATAACCGGATAAGCCACCTGCAATACAATTGGGTTAAGTCTTGAGATTGGGAATATAGCCAACTGATAGGCTATGGTATAATACCCTAGCATCTTCACCCCCAACACCCCCCCGATGGCTATGTTATCCAGATTACTTTGAAAAAAGCTAAAGAGTCCATCTCCCACATTATACACCCCGAACATCAAATGGTCTTTGACTTTCTTAATGTTGAAATAAAATGCTGGCAGAAAGAACTTACGGCCATAATAGACCTGCAGGACTGATTTAACCGTCTGCATGACCAACTGCCCATAGATCAAGGAAAGCTCCTCAAATCCATTATAGGCGAGGGTTACAGTTACTGACGTGCCAAACAAGGCTCCTACTATATCTACAATTGCTACTGATTTAAACAGTAATTCCTTTTGTAACAAAATGGAATATATCTGTCCAATGTACACTATCAGGAAATAGAAGGATGATACCCTCAACACACTGGTCAGTCTTGGCTCATCATAGAAATCAACCACCAAAAATGAACTAAAGTTGATTACCAGAAAGATAATCACTCCTAAAAGGATGTTTAGCCCATAAAGCGTTGACAGAATATTTCTATCGCTCTCCTGTTTATGAATAATAGAATTTGAGAAACCAAGATTAGCAAAAATGTTAAAAAAGTTGATAATCAGGGTACTAATACTAACTACACCAAAAGCTAAAGGATCTAAAAGTCTGGCAAGAATGGCAATCTGCAAAAATTGGAACAACGTTGTCACTACCGTTGAGATAGTCACCCATTTTCCTCCATTTATTGCTTTCTTTTTGTTGTCCATTTAAAATTCTGTTACTGCACTACTTTTCAAATATCGAAATAAAACTATTTTAGACCTCATTTTGCCACGTGAAGATCATAATTATATTTTATCTGTCTATAAATATCTCTCACCACTACAATAAAAAGATTATTACTCTGAGTCCACTTGGTTCTTGTTACTGTACTTGGCTCATCTTCTGGGTTTACCTGGTCAAACAAGCTTTTGTATTCATTGAAGAATAAACTTTGGCCCTTGTTTTTGATGAAAGACACACACATCAGGTACTCCGTTTTATCAGATTTGATTCCCTCCACATATCTGCCAAACTTCTTCAGGAAATCGCTTTTCCTTAGATGAGGGTGATCTGAGTAAGCATATATCTTCTTGTAGTTGATATACCAGGGCTTATATAGTTTCTCAGAAAATCCCTTCTTGTAAGGCCTTAAGTACGGGTAAGCGGCATAAGAGTAAAAGGCAATCAGGTCCCACTTGTCCTCAGCCTTCATGATCTCCAGCGCGTCGCGGAAGTGCCCGGGGAAGGCGGGGGTGGGCACGAAGTCCTCCTGCACGTAGAGCGTGTAGGGCGTCTTGACCGCGTCCTGCCCCTTGTTGATGTTGTTGCCCAGCCCCCGGTTCACCGGCGTGGTCACCAGCTGGAAGCCGTACTGCCCCTGCAGCCTCTTCAGCGCGCCCAGGTGCTCGGGCTTGCTCCCGTCGTCGGAGACCACGATGTCGTCGAAGGAGCAGCCCCGCTCGCGGCAGGCGCTCAGCAGCCGCTCCAAAGAGCCGCTCCGGTTGTAGTGCGTGATCAGCAGCGTGACGCCAGGAAAATAAAAGGGTGCTTCGGTGTTAGCCATATCTCAGTGTTTTGTGGAACCAACAAGCTTGTAAGTATAAGCGGTGCTGTTTCCTCAATTTTGGTTTGTTTAAGAGTGTTTTCTTCGCACAAGGCCAGTAGATCTTTCCGTAATCTATGCTCTATACTGGAGCATGTGTGGCTTATCTAAATTCTACTCCTGTCTTACCAACTTTTCTATCTGATGTTTTAATTCTAAGTTAAACTGTATGTTCAATCTTGTTTGTGAGTAATAATCTGTAGTTCAGGTTTAAGAATTTGTATTTCAAATACAACCATCTCATAAAAAGGACGGCTGCATGTTTACGCTCTCTCCAGTTCTGTCGGTAAGTAGCCGTACTGGGCTCCTGGCTTGTGTTTACCTGATCAAACAAGGCCTTGTATTGATCGAACATAAGCCCTCTCCCCTGGTTCTTTATGAAGGATAGGCTCATGGTGAGTTCCGTTACATCTACATTCTTGCCCTCTACATACCTTCCAAATTTTTTCAGGAAGTCACTTCTTCTCAGATGAGGGTGATCTCCGTAATAATAAAACTTTAGGTGGTTGGTATGCCATGGCTTGAAGATTTTTTCGGAGAAGCCCTTCTTGTAAGGCTTCATGTACGGGTAGGCTGAATAACCATAAAGGGTAATCAGGTCCCATTTGTCCTCAGCCTTCATGATCTCCAGCGCGTCGCGGAAGTGCCCGGGGAAGGCGGGGGTGGGCACGAAGTCCTCCTGCACGTAGAGCGTGTAGGGCGTCTTGACCGCGTCCTGCCCCTTGTTGATGTTGTTGCCCAGGCCCCGGTTCACCGGCGTGGTCACCAGCTGGAAGCCGTACTGCCCCTGCAGCCTCTTCAGCGCGCCCAGGTGCTCGGGCTTGCTCCCGTCGTCGGAGACCACGATGTCGTCGAAGGAGCAGCCCCGCTCGCGGCAGGCGCTCAGCAGCCGCTCCAAAGAGCCGCTCCGGTTGTAGTGCGTGATCAGTAGCGTGACGCCAGGAAAATAAAAGGGTGCTTCGGTGTTAGTCATATCTCAGTGTTATGTGAAAAATGCATTGATGATTATCAAAAGCTTTCCTCATTTCATTTCGCCAGAAACATCCTTTCCTTCTTCAAACAACCTTATTCAGTTTCATAACGATTTTCAGAAAAGAACCATTAAAAGGAGCTCTTATGCGCTATTAACTATTCATCCTGCATGCTTAGATCCTTTGGCATTTTGTTATTGAAATTGCCTTTGAAGCGTTTGGCTTCTATTAAGATTCTTTCTTTTAAAACTTGCGAGAAGGATCCGCTCCGTTGCAAAGTTCTGGGTGCTGTCCAGATTCTTGCTTTGTTTGACCGAACCTGCTTTATTTTACCATACTTCATGAGGCCAAGGCAAAGCATCCCGTCATCGCCTCTCCATTTTGAAGGGACGAAACCTATCTTCATCCCATACTCTTTGATAAAGCCCATGCTTAATCCAAACGAGTTATAATATGGTCGTTTGATGTGTCTAATTTCTGCAAAGGCATCCTTCATCAATTCAAGCAATGACAGTTTCCATCTTGGGAAGCCTTTTTCGCTTATGAAAGAATACCTGCCATACACACATACCACGTCTGGTTGGGTAAGAACATCTATCATTTCGTCTATCCAGCAGGAAGGATAATAGCAGTCTGCATCAGCTAAAAGAATGTATTTGCCAGCGGCATGCTCCATCCCCATTTGGCGCGCAAACCCGCATCCTTGTTTAGGTTGGAACAAACGTTTTACGTGCAGCCTGTCCATTGTATCCTGGGTTCTATCCTGTGAGTTATTGTTAATCACAATGATCTCAAAAGGATATTTGGTTTTCATTCTGGACATACTTGCAATTGTTCTAAGCAAGTTCACCTCCTCATTCCAGGCAGACATCACAATGCTCACCAAGGGTTGCTTGCTTTGCACCTTATCCAAGTCTCTGTTTATTTGATCAAATACATGGGCGGGTATTTGATCAAAGCTCTCGTACTCAAATTTTATGTCATTTATCCAGGTTGGGTTCTTGAATTGTCTCATAACAACAGCATTATTTACAATGAAATCAGGCCTTTTCAGCCTTATATTTTTAATGTGATTTTAGAAAACTAGATAATTTCTGTATTTCTATTTCTCTTACTAATTCAGACCAGCTGCCCTTTATCTACCTTTTGGAACCTCTCCCATTTGGCAACATCTGGGTTATACTCCTTTAAAATGCGGGCGGGGTTTCCTCCTACCACAGAGAAAGGGGGAACATCTTTGGTCACCACGCTCCCTGCCGCTACCACAGAGTGTTTCCCTATGCGTACACCGGCGGTGATCACCGCATTTGCCCCAATCCAGCAATCATCTTCAATCACTATTTCAGCAGTAGTACATGGCTGGTCTTTTATAGGCACCAGAACGTTTTCATATCCGTGATTTAACCCTGAAATGACTACGTGCTGGGCAATGATGACATTGTTGCCAATGGTAACAGGCCCTATGACCACATCAAAAAGACCTACAAAGGTGTTATCACCAATATGTACAGCTCCCATCCCGTTATTCACCACGGCATAGTCCTCAACTACCGAGCCACTACCAATGGTGAAGGGGTTAAATGGTAAAACATCTAACCTAGACTTGCGGCAGAACACGGCGTTTGTACCCTTTTTATGGTAAAAAGGATTCATAAACTGTTGAACCCACCATCTGGGTCTTGCCTGGTTTTTAGGCATCAGCAGATAAAGAGCAAAGGCTTTCAGCCGGGGATCTGATTTTATTTTTTGTACGTAGCTCAATGTCTTGTCTTTTTAGGTTCTAAACAGTTCCTGATAACCTTTATTGAATCTCCAACTTACTGGCTAATGCTTGTCACTGGAATAGCTGATCTTTCAGCCTTCTCCCAAGCAGCAGGCTGAGCGTTCCGGATAAACCGGAAGAATCCTGCAAAAACTGCCACGTTCATCATGCTGAAGTACAGAGGCAAGAGTAAAATTTTTATTTTTTTACCTCTCATTTCAGCTTGCCAACCTAACCAAGAGGCAGAGTAGAAGAACACTTGCGCTATAAAAAGCCAGGTGTACAAACCACCTTTATTCCAGGCAAGCAGAAAGTTAACTGGCAGCAAGAGCGCCAGCATGAGAGGAGCCAGACTCCAGCGCAATACCCGATGCGACACGTAAAGGAACGTCACCAATGGTTGATTAAAGGGATTCAAAAGCGAACCCAAACGCACCATTGACTGCCAGCCACCTGCACAGATTCTTACCTTACGCTTCATTTCCTCGGCAATAGAGGTAGAAGGAGTTTCTGAGGCATATGCATTAGGTTCATATACTACCTTGTACCCCTGCTCCACTATTCTAAGTGATTGCACAAAGTCATCCAGAATTGTGTCTTTTTCCAGCGGTTTAAACAAATCACTTCTAAAAGACACCAACTCTCCGGCGGCTCCCATCAGGCTGTAAATTTCCGAATCACAGCGTTTCAGGAACGACTCATACTTCCAGTACAAGCCTTCTCCCGCTCCTGGGGCAGAGTCAAGCGCTAAAACTTTCTTCTCTCCAGATACAGCCCCAACTTTAGGATCTTGGTAATGCTTTACCATCTCCCTTACGGCCTCTTTGTTTAAATAAGAGTTGCAGTCGGTGAAAATTACGTAAGGAGTTTTCACGAATTGCATGGCTCTGTTCTCAGCCAATGCCTTTCCTCCCCTTACAGGAGAGTGCAGGTGTTCCACCTGCGGGTATTTCATTAATACTTCTGCGGCGTTATCAGTTGATCCGTCTGTAATGAATATAACCTTCAGCTTATCGGCTGGATAATCTAAAGCTAGGCTATTAACAATTTTGCTTTCCAGGATTGGTGCTTCATTATAAGCCGGCACTACCAAGGTTACCTCAGGCTCATATTCCTGCAAAGGATTTGATTTGCTGAAGGCACGTTTAGCTTTCGCTAAAATCCAGGCAACAAGAGCGTATCCAAAATACGTGTAGAACACAATTGCAAAAGCTGCCCAAAGTGTAATTTCAAGAACTTCCATGTGGTTGAATGCTTAAGCGAATGACTATTGACTTTTTTTGCTGGCTTTCAAACCACTTATGAAACCTATCACCAGAAAAACTAAAGCTGGAACAATAAAAATTTCGAAAGGCATATTTTTAAAAATTAGGGGTTATACATTTACTTCTGCTGAAACGCTTTTCACTTTGTGAGGAGTTGAAAGGAAAGAGGTCTTGGCTTTCTTGATTTGAAACAAGGCTTTTACCATGCAAAACAATGCATACGGAAGCTGAACCAAGGCCTGCACTAATTGCTTGCTCTTGTAAAATCTTGCAGGCAATGCTATAAAAAGAGCGGCGCTCAACATGACTAATTGAATTCCCCAGAAGAGAGGAGATGGTCCTACAGGCAGAAGAAACGAAGACAAGAAAAACAATCCTAGAATACCAATCAGCAGAACTCTGGGCACCAAGAACGCTTGCACCACCTTGTTGAAAAACTCAAAGTTGCCATGCTTCACTAACTGCACTACTCCTTCACCTGCATACTTTTTCAGGAACTCTACCTGGGCTGCAATCCACCTTGTTCTTTGCTGGGTGAAGACTTTGGCATTCTCAATTTTTTCATCATACACATAGACCTTATCTAAGTAGCAGATTCTTTCCTGGTCTTTTACAATTCTGAAATCCAGTTCCTTGTCTTCGCCAACTGTTTCCCCAATACCTTTCAGCAAATCTTTAAGGTATGAGAATCCAAAAGCCATTCCAGATCCAATCAATGCAGATGACATTCCAACCGCGAAGTGCCCTTTTCGGTAGATGTGGTTGTTGATCTCCTCGTTGCAGGCATCTAAAAAGGCGAAGGAGGAGTCCATGTTCTTGGCTGTTCTATGCGCCTGCACAACTCTGTACCCAGCTCCAAACGCATTGTTCACTTCCTGCAAGAAATCAGACCCCATGATATTGTCTACATCCAGGATGGCTGCTATATCATACTTATTTGCAGGAATTTGGTCCAAGGCGGTTGAGAGTGCTTTGCCTTTGGTGCTTTTTTCAAAAAACACCTCAATAACGTTTACACCAAAGCTTTTTAGTTTTGAGACAGTTTCCGGTAGCAATCCATCTGCAATCACATACACATCAAACTCCCCATTGTACTGGTGATTCATTGCAGCCCTGCTTGTTTCCAGGACTACTTCGTTCTCACGGTAAGCCGGAATCAAGACACAGATCCGACGATTTTTCTTCACCGTCACCTGAAGGGGCTTAATTTTTTTGTGACCGGCCAGGGAAAAGAAAAGCAGATAGCAGCAATTAAACAGAAGATAAACCCCTATGGCATACAGGATGCTATTCCCTAATAATTCTAAAAGAAACATAAATGTATTCAACTCCTTACTTTTGTAAATATTAGTGTCTAAACAGCGAATTAGGTTCTAGCAATCTGTCTAATCTATTCTGTTAAGCGGGAAGACCTAAGCCTTCTGTTTTGTTTTTGACGGTTAAGCCAGGGTAACTTGTTTCGTGAATCTTGTAATGGGTAAGATTCCACCATAAGCCACGCGCTAATGCTTTCAAATGCTTTCCTTCCAGCCTCAAGCCGAACTCCAGCACCTTCTTAGGTATGGCCGCCAGAAGGAAAATCAGGATACTTGTCCATAATGCTCCTCCGGTAATGTTTCTTCTTATGAAAAGAAGCCTGTTTCTGTTCATGTAATAGGTTTTCAGGACAGATGCCTTCCCTACTGAAACTGACTCCTTGTGGTAGATGGTTGACTCGCCTACATAATGACAGGAGTAACCAGCTCTTTTAATCATCTCGCACCAGTCTAGCTCCTCATAATACAGGAAGTACAGTTCTGGCATTAAACCCACTTTCTTGACTACTTTCATGGGCACCATCATTGCGGCACCGTCTGCCAGAATAGTAGGAGCTGAGGTATTGTACTGCCCTTTATCAGTTTCCAGCTGCCCAATAGTGACACTACGCCCCGTCCAAGAATTAATTCCTTTAGAACCTGCGTATTGAATTAATCCCTTGGTTCCATAATAGATAATCTTGGGAGAGGCTATACCTGCTTTACTGTCTTTCTGGAACAGGTTGACCAATGGCTCCAGAAAATCAGGCTCCACCTCAGTGTCATTGTTCAGGAAAAGGAGGTATTCTCCGGCTGCCTGAGCTATCCCCAGGTTGTTTCCTCCGGCAAATCCCAGGTTTACTTCAGACCTGATGAGTTTTACCTCTGGGTACAGATCAGTAATCAAGGTAGGATCATCTGAGGGAGAAGCGTTATCAACTACTATTATCTCAATATTTGGATAACTCACCTTTTTCAAGGAAGCCACCATCTCACAGGTCACAGTAGCTTGGTTATAGTTTACTGAGATAATAGAAACAAGTGGACTACTAGGCATGAGCGTTCAGTTGTTGCGCTTCTTTATCTAGCTTGGGGCCAAGAAAAACGAAGGCAAATGAAATGTAAACAATCATTGATGAAGGCATCATGTTCATTACCTCATTACCATAACTGGCAATAATGATCCCGGTAAATCCTGCCACCAAGGCGGTGAGTTTGAACCTGAGCCCCTTGTCTTGGGTATTCCAGACAATTCCGCAGCTTTTCCCAATGATATACATCATCATACTGATCCATATCACAAAGCCCACAATACCGTACTCAGCCCAAACCTTTACCCAGTAACTGTCAGGTGGAATAGGTGTCAAGTAGCCATTTGGGTTATATTTCTCAGCTGCATACCCAATAGAGCCTACACCACCTCCAAGTGGGCGCGCCTTCAGGTACTCCTGAATTTTCATTTGGTTTTCAAGACGGACATTGAAGGATTGGTCATTAGAGTTAAGAGCAGAGCGCATCCTTCTAATTTCAAAATGGCTCTCTCCTATATAAGTGAATTTTAGAAAACAGAATCCTAACACACCTATGAATAAAGCAACGGTTATCACTTTAAGGTTCTTGTTAACTACTAATACTACGGCTAGTCCAACAAATAAGGTAAACAAAGCCCCCCGTGTTCCGGACATGGATTCACCGTATAGGAAGAAAAGAGCAGCAATACCGCACATTATTCTTTTCCACTTCTTGAAGGGTCCTAAGGCCAATGTAAAAGCAATCACAAACAATTGGGCCTGAGAGGCACCAAACTGGCTGGCATCTGAATAGAAAGAAAATATCCGAACATCACCCCAGATAAGGTGGGTCAAATATCCATAAGAATACAACCACTCCTTTTCCCCAGGAAATAAACCAATAAAGTTTTGTTTTAGCCCATTGATGGTTGCCAGAAGAGACATTCCAATAATTAGAAACAGAAAGGTGTTTAGGTTCTTGTTAGTATTGAAGATGACCAGACAAAGCGGAACAATCAGGATCCACATAAATTGGTATCGTGCATCTACCATCCAACCCAGCACACTAGCTCCAGCAGGGTTGAATAGCTCAAGGAAGTTTATCAACATCCAAATAGATCCCAAAATGAAGATTTCATTCCGTAAGTAAGACCAGTCGTAATGTTTTGAAGTATGGAAGATAACAGCCAGCCAGGTGAGTACCAGCAACCCATCAATTACATACAAGTACTGGAAATGACCAATTTCTCTTGAAAACAGGTTATAAATAAAGCAATAGACAACGAAGGAGATGATACCAACTTTAGGCTCTCTAAATATTGCATACACCAATGGAATGACCAGCAAAGCCACCAGCAAAATGCCTGGCAGCAGAAAACCAACCTCAGCTGTTACCCAGCCAATTCCAATGGCTGCAATAACCAACAAGGGTATTGTAAAGTTTGATAGTAATCTTTTATTAGAAGAGGTTGCAATCTGCTCCATGGAGATATCTCTTTGTGCTTTTATTAGTAACCGAATTGGTTGAATTGAACTCTTCTTTTACTTCCTAAACAAAATGGATTCGTGGAAGTGAAAAGAAGAGTCCAATCATGAAAGTGCTCCAGACTTTAGTCCATGAACAGTAACTAAACTGTTTCCAGGGCAGGTAAGCTTTTAGGAGATGGAAGTACTTTTTGCTCCTGTAAGTAACTATCAGGACGAACCACTACCATTTCTTTTGCATCATCTGCCTTAACGGAGCTAAGTACCGTTTCAATTGGTGCGTTAGTAACCTTCTGGATGCTTTCAAAAATAGTTTTGTCTGCTTGCTCCCAAACGCGGTTAGCTCTCACAGTCAACAAAATCAGATCTAAGTGCTTGAACAGTGACACTGGGTACGTATCCTCTAGCACGGCAGGGAATTCTACCAGCACAACAGCATTGTTCATGTAATCCAATCCAGCCAGGTCAACTACTGAGGCATCTGTCAAAACACCTTGAAGCGGAGCATAGAAGCTGCTGTTGGTGAACGGATTGATTTTGCCTTTGTGGCTTTCCGGGAAAAGGACCTGGGTCTCAATTCCCATAGAGGTCAGGTTGCTGGCCAAGGCATTGCAAAGTTCTGTTTTGCCTTCACCTGCCATGCTGCTTAATACACCCACTACAAAAGGACCATTTCCTTCTTTGTTTCTCATCTTAAGAATAAGCTGGCGAGCCAGGTGGTCTTCTGCACTTTGAGCCAACAGCAATTGCTTAGAGCTTGTGGTATCACTTGCAGGCAAAATCCCGAAAACTGGGTAGTGCATTTTTCTTACTGCCACTGAAGGCTTACGGATAGATTGGTCTAGCAGAGCCTTGGCAATCAGAACCCCCAGAGTTACAAGGAACACACTAATTGCACCGAAAAGGATAAGCAGCAAGCGAGTAAGAATGGCCGGGTTGCTTGGCTGGTAAGGAGGATCAACCACCTTTAGTTGCGACGTAAGTTCCACATTTTGCTGGTTTAACTTACTTTGGTTGAACCCTTCTAACTGAGCCAGGTATTCTTTTTCAGCAAGATCTACCTCTCTGATTAACCTTTTGTTTTCTCCACCCAAAGGAACAAGCTTGTTATAAGTCTGGGCATACTCCCCTTTTTGCTTATTCACTAAGCTTAACTTACTTCTCAATTCTTCTACCAGGAAAGTAGCTCTAACCCAGTCAGTAAGCACAGAACCCATAGGTACGCCTTCTTTAGAGCGAGTATTGGCATGATGCTTATCTACTGAATTCAACATTCTTGTTTCAAGAGACTCCTCTTCTTTTCTTAGGGCGGCCATTCTACTAGCCTGAGCACCATTGTTATTGCCTCTGTTCAGTAGTTCAAGTTCAGCAATTTGGGTCTGAACAGCAGAAAGTCTGTTTTTCAATCTTAAAACTTCTTGGCTGTACAGGTTAGGCACACCTCTTGATTTCATGCTTTGCTCTAAAGAGCGTAAAGTAGCAAGAGCACCAGCATACTCCGTTTCCAGATCGTTGTACTTCCCAAGCAAAGCGTTCTTCTCTGCAGAAGTATTCTCCACCTGAGAGTTGTAATCAACAATGCCATGGGCTTTCTGGAATTCAAGCAGATTTGCTTCTGCTACCCTTAACTTCTCCAAAGACTTTTCAGTTGCTGCGCTAAAGTGTCCTACAACAGACTCAGATTGAGCAGTATGCAGTTTCCTGTGCTTTTCAATAAACAACTGGGTTAAAATCTCCAGAGCATTCTTACAAAGAGCAGGGTCACTAGAGGTAAAAGAAATCTGTAAGAGATCACTATCAGTAATTCTTGATGCTTCAATCGCCGATTTGGCATCTTCAGAAGATGAAGCAGCTCCAGAGTAGTCAAAGTCATCTGAATAGATGATGTCCCGGATTACGTTGCTCTTGCTTGCGTTGTAGAATTTAGCAATGTTATCTGCTGTTTCTTCAACCGTAGCACCTACTAATTTGCTTTTAAGGGAAGCAGGCACTGCCTCCTGCAACTTCTCATAAGAGCTCAGTTTCAACACATTAGGATCATGGGCTTTTAGCATCAAGTGGGAAGCCAATAACCGGAAGCCTAACTGCTGTCTGATATCTCTAGAATCAATAATAGAGATTAAGTTCGCAAAGGCATTGTTCGCTGCTTTGTGCTGGCTATTGTTAGCTGAAACGCTGTTCAGATCGTAACCTGTTGCTATACCAGTATAAATAGTAGTATAGGAGGTATATTCATCATCTTCATCCTTCACGAAGAAATAGATTGATGCTGCTGTTACAGATGTTACTGCCACCAGCATAAACCAATTACGTCTGATGATTTTAAAGATTTCCGTTAGTTTCATTTGCTTTTTATTAAGTCAATTAGTCTCATTCCAATTCGCTCTTCCATCATCATAAGAGTGGTTTCATAATTTATCTTCGCGGTGCGAAGCGCAGCTGCTGTGCTGGTATGAGCTTGTTGCACAGTAGACATAGCGTCAATAAGAATATCACCACTTTTAAACTGCTTCTCGGCTAGTTTATTCGTTACCACTGCCGACTGGTAGGCTTGCTGCTGAAGTTCAAGTTGTGATTTTGCCAAAACCATGTTCTGGTACAAAGTGATCACTTGTTGTCTTACTTGTCTTTCAGCTAATTTTCTGGTTCCTTCTACCTGAGCAATTGCTAAATCCTGCTTTTTGATCAGGTTATGGCGGCTAAGCAGTTGTCCTAGAGGCAGGGCCATGGTGAAACCCATGGTGTATCTTGCCTGCAGAGGAGAGTCAAAAGCATTGAAAGAATTAACTGGCTCACCCGCTATCCCAAACTGCTCCCAGGTACCATATTGGTAAGCCGAGTTCAAGGCAAAGTTGCTGTAGAAGTTTTTGCGAATAATTTTGCGTTCTTCCTGCGCCATCAATTTCGCTGCATCAGCGTTCTCTAATTCTGCAGCATTCCCAATAGCAGCTTCAATCAGGATTGGGAGGGCATATTCAGAATTGAACAATTTTTTCTCCCATTCGCCTCCCTGCTTGGGATCTGTCTGGGCAACGGCCATGAGACCGCTCAGGGCCAGGAGAATTGCAAGTGAAAGTTTTTTCATATTCAGCATTTGTTAAACATTTTCTTTTTGGAACATGGCAGGTACAGTTTTGAGAAGGATGTAAAGGTCTTTTCTAAAGGAAAACTTCTGGGCGTATTCAATATCCAAAGCTTTCCGTTCAGCCTCTGACATATTCCCTTTTCCACGCTTACTTACCTGCCATAAGCCAGTGATTCCAGCCGGGGCTATAAAGCGCGCAGCATATTCGTCAGTAGTGATTTTTTCAGCTTCGTAGATAGGCAGAGGCCTGTTTCCTACAATAGACATATCTCCTCTGAGCACATTGTATAGCTGTGGCAACTCATCAATACTGGTGTTGCGGAGAAACATCCCTAACCGAGTAATCCTGGGATCATTCGCAATTTTTATGAAAGCAGCACCAGACTTGGTTTTCTTAGATTCAATGTATTGTTGCTCACAGATCAACTGCCCTTGTTCATTAATCAATTTATTTGAACACTCCACCCCACCTTCTGCACAGGTTTTGCAGAGCGAATAACCCTCCTCAACTTGTTCCTTGGCTGGGGTCTGATACTGGTTAAAGGCCTTTATGGAGTCAAGAAGTTGGTCTGCATCCTGTCGCATAGACCTGAACTTCCAGAATTTGAAGATTTTGAAACCAGTGCCTACTCTATATGAGTAGTAGAAAGCGGGACCTTTAGACTCAAGTTTGATAAGCAGGGTAATCACCAGCAATATGGGCGAAAGGAACAACAGAGCCGTAGAAGCTACCACAATGTCAAATATTCTTTTACCTAAAGGATATTTGTATGCGAAGGCACTGTTTGCTCTGGGGTGCATGTCCATTTTACTGATTCTTGCTAAGTAATTGATTCTGGTGCTTAACTTCTCCTTATCATATTTTTGATAAAAGATATCAGAAACACCCGCAGCCATAAGCATCCTCTGCACTGTGGCCGGAACCAAACTATCAGCTATCCAAATGACAGGGATGGTCGCTGTAAACTTGTTCTTGATGGTTCTTATTAAGTTAATTCCTAAAGGAGAGCCTGGCGAAGAAGCATCAATGATAACATCGTATCTATCGCCGTTTTCTAATGAATTAAGAAACAGTTTAGGGTTGTCAAAATGCTTTACCTCAAAACTTTGGCCGAACTCCTTCTCGAATTCCGCTGCCTCCTGAAAATCTGGTGAAAGATAAACAACCTTCATGTTGGCAAACTTTAGGATATTTTTACTCGTCTAAGAACATTCTTGATTCTTATTTCCAACTCTTCTGGGTTGAAAGGCTTAATCATATAGTCATCGGCACCGCTTTTAAGGCAGAGGATCTTATTTCTGGATTCCTCTTTCCCTGACAACATGATCAATGGGATGTCTTTAAACAAAGTACTTGCCCGTAGTTGCACGATAAAGTCTAAGCCATTCATGAATGGCATTTCGAAATCAGCAACAATAGCATCAATGTGATGGCCTTCTTCCAGCCAGTTCATTGCTTCTTTACCATTAGACTTAACTACTACATGGTAAGACTTAGAGAAGTAATGCTCTAAAATCAGCCCTATAGTAGGTTCATCATCGACGATTAATATACACTGCTTCATTTTATTATTTTTATAATTACTATGAAATTACCATGCCAATCTGAAAAATATATCAATTATTACTTTAAGAGTATAAAATGGTGGATTCTAGGCGATTTTTGTTCCCATTATGGGAACACCTATTTCAATTTGGGATGAGATCCGCCTTGCAGATGGGAAACTAAGAACTAAAAGAAAGGAGGTTCCTATTGACGAAACCATTGATTTACCTTAAAAGCAGGAGGTACTTGAGGTGTGTTTTTAAGCTACTTTTGTATAAATAACTCCAAAACTAAAATATAAATGAGAGTTTTTGGATTGGGGAAATAGCTTTGAGCTCAGTAATTTTGGTGCAGTAATTTATTGATTTAAAAATTATAAGCAACAAATTAAATTTTAATATATACAGCAGTTAAATTCGCATATTACTTTAGAACATAAGAAAACCAAATTTTCCAATTGCTACATCAATAAAGAATCAACTGAATCAATTAACGTTTAAAACAGTACAACAACCAACTATAAATTAGCTGTTAATTACTTATTATCAGCTAGTTCACTTGAAAACACAGCAATAACTTTGTTAGTAGCATCATAAACAGTGTCCATTAGATTCGACAATTTTGCCAAACCTGTTTTTGTATTGGCTACTTCCTCAATTTGCTTCATGGCATTCGCAGCTTTGACTACTTTTATATTCCCGAAGGTTGACTTTAAGCTATGGGAAAGTAGAGCAACAGTATCCCAATCTTGCTGCTGAATAGCAAGTGACAGTTTTGACAACTGACCGGGAACAATATCTATAAATAACTTCTGCATTTTATGGATGAAAACTGCATCCTCAGCCATATTCCCCAAACCTGAGAAGTCATATAAAGGCAACTCCTCTTCAGAAGTTTGCTTCTCAGAAAGTAGCCGCTCTTTTGCGTAATGTCCCGTATTTTTAGAGATACAAAGATATAAGTCAAAGGCATGATAAGGCTTCCTTAGAAAATCACTAAAGCCAGCTTCCTTGAATCTATCTATATCAATATCTGCTGTGTTTGTAGTGAAAGCTACAATGGGAGTATTTTTGTTTGGGTTTTCTGAATTACGGATAAAAGAAGTAGCCTCAAAGCCATTTATGCCTGGCATCTCCACATCCATTAATATTAAATCGTACCCATTCTCCTGGGCTAATTTTATGCCTTCTTCCCCATTAGTGGCTATGTCAATTTTGGTATTCCAGTTTTGAATTTGATGCCTTACTAAGGTTTGGCTGCTTTCATTGTCTTCTACCAAAAGAAGCCTTAAAGCATTTGTTTGTTCTGGCAGATCATATTGATCTTTACTTTCTACAACCTGCTCCTGGTTGATAGAGAAAGGCAGAATAAACTCTATACTCATTCCCTGCTCATGTTTTTCATCAAGCCAAACCCGGCCGCCTTGCAATTCAATTAGCTTTTTACTTGTGTAAATACCAAGCTCAAGTCCACCTTTTTTATATCTGTCTTCTGTGTAGGGTGTACCATCAGACTCAAAAAGTTTAACTAAAATATCAGAGCTTTGCTCTAGCTCCAGATTGCTGATTGAAAACTGCAGATATAGCGTTTTTTCTATTCTTTCCTTCTGGAAGACAGATACCACTACTTCTTTACTCTTCGTGTATCTTACTGCACAACGAAGAATTTTTACTAAAATCAGGTCGAGATAAATGGGGTTAACCTCAATAAGCGGCAACCTGGCTAACGGTTCGGAAAAATAAACCTTTACATCTTGTTCAGCGGCCTTTGAGTTTAATGATTTTACGACTTCTCTTATAAAATCTACAATACTTACCACTTCTGTGGCTAATTCTAAAACTCCTGCCTCTACCCTGGCATACTCTAAAACATCTTTGGGAATGTCTAAAAGATAGTCGGAAATAGAGAGAACTGAATTCAAATACCTTTTCTGATCTTTGCTAATAAAGGTTTTTTTCAAAAGCCTAATCAAGCTGATGATGGCACTAACAGGAGCTTCCAACTCTCTGCTTACATCTCCTAAAAATTTCTCTTTACTTGCAAATGAATCTTCCGCAATCTGGATGGTGTCTTTCAGATTTGTGATCTCTGAGGAAGTTGATAATAAGTAACGTTCGCCATTAGGCTGGACAACCGCTTTTTTAACAGAAAGATACCAAGTTCCGTTACCATTGTCTAGTTTATAAAACTCTTCTATGGTGTACACATCCTCAGAAGCGAGAACTTCTAAATCTCTTTCATAGGAAAAGTCGAAATCAACGGCACCCGTATGGAGCAAAGTAGGTAAAGCTAATTTATGCAATTGGGCGTAAGCAGTATTAGCCCAAACTATTTTCCCTTGAGAATCCTTGATATAAGTTGGATTGGGGCTATCTTTAAAAATTTGGTCAATAGAAAACATAGGCTTTTTCAAGAACTCATTCACTCCAATCCTTACCGGATTACGTTTGATTTCGCTAACTAAAGCGCATCAGGATTAATTAATTTTTTATTGAATTACCTATCTACTTGACTGAGTTTCCACTTATATCTGAAAGACAGGCATCCAATCATGATAACCTATTTATTTCAATCACTCGGATATTTTATTTTTTAATACAAAGTATTTAAGCTTACAAAACAGTATTACTTTGATTTACTAATACCTCTTTTGTTCAGGAATAAGAACAGCCCCTTTCTGGATCATTCTGTAAATAGTAGACTTTCCTACTTTTAATTTATCGGCGACATACACAACATTATAATTGTATTTGTCTAGATACCGTTGTACTGTTTCATGGATGTACTCATCAAGTGTTTTCTCTTCAGATGAAGAAGTAGGAGCCAACGACTGTAACTGAATATCACTATCTGTCACTGCTTTTGACTCAGAAAGAACTGCTGCAAGTTCAACTACTGCTTTGAGCTCCCTTACGTTACCTGGGAAAGGATGACTTAATAGTTTCTTTTGCGCCTCTGCCGTGAGGGTTTTATCCTCCATATCATTCTGCTTGCAAAAGTCTTTTAGTACTTTATTAGCAATTAGTATAATATCATGCCCCCTTTCTCGTAAGGGTGGCAGATGCACCTGAACTCCAAGCAGACGGTAAAATAAGTCTTCCCTAAAGTTTCCTTTTTTCACCTCATCCATCAAATTCCGGTGGGTGGCAGTTACAATCCGCACCTCCACAGGAATGCTTTTATTTGACCCTACAGGAGTAACTTCCCTCTCTTGCAAAACCCGAAGAAGTTTAGACTGCAGATTAAAGCTCATTTCGCCAATTTCATCCAGAAACAGGGTACCTCCGTTTGCTTCTTCAAACTTACCCACCCGGCGGGCAGTAGCACCTGTAAAAGCCCCTTTCTCATGGCCAAACAATTCACTTTCCAGTAGTTCAGAGGGCAAAGCTGCTATATTCACGGCCACAAATGGCATTTTAGCTCTCCTGGAATTTTGATGTATTGCCTTCGCAATCAATTCTTTACCAGTACCCGTCTCTCCAGTAATAGTAACGTTTATATTGTTTGCGGCAGCTTTTTCCACTAATTGGAAGACCTTCTTAATTGGCTCAGAAGATCCTACCAGTTCACTGCCCAGGGTATATTTCTGTTTGACCTCGCTCCGGAGCACCTCCAACTCCTGCTGCAGTGATTTATTGTGTTTAATTTTTTCAACGATGCTCCAGAGGCGGTCTTTGGTTTCTTCGTTTTTAACGATGTAATCATACGCCCCCATTTTCATCAAGCTTACAGCTTTCCTTATGTCTTCCTGTCCGGAGATAACAATGATGTATGATTTAGGGCTCTTTTGCAGAATCTGTTGTAAAACCTCCTCGCCTGTAACAGAAGGCAAGTGGTAATCCAGCGTTATGATAGTTGGAGCTTCTGTGAGACGACCTAAAAACTCCTCTACGGAATTGAATACCTCTACCTGGTGGTCAGGGTTGGTTGAAAGATGATAACTAAGGAATTGTGAATACCAAAGATCATCTTCTAGAACAAAGATTTTTGCAGCAGATTCATTTTGCAAACTAGACATGCGGACCAAAAAGATTACAGAAAACAATTAACTATTACTTCCTGCCAATTTAAGAAAGTATTATGATATACGTTAATCGCATTACCTGCCCCTGAGGTTATCTTTACTTAAAAAATAAACATTTCAAGTAAATTTATCTTTTCTTAAGAATGAAATTGGATTATTGCTTTATAATTTCTAATGCTTTATCAATAAAAGGTTTATATAGCTAACTAGGCTCAATTTCTAAAATGATTCAGAATGCACTTTGCTTAGTTACTCACACTGTTTTATGTATCATGTACAAACGTGTCAAATAAAAAAGTAGCAGAAGAGAGTGTACCTTAAAGGTTTTCAGACCCGGTCAACTATTTAGGCTTGTGAAAAAGCCTTATACTTCTTTGCATTCCACTTATTGTATACAGTGTAGTATGTACTGTTTATGAGAAATCTCCCTGAATGTAAGGACTTAATGTGCGGGACAAAGAAGTGCAAAACATAAAACTCTACTGTTTCTTCTTTTGGTAGCTTACTGGTTACAGGTTTACATGTAAACCTGTAACCAGTAAGCTGTTTATTGGATTCTATTAGCGTCTAAATTCTGCAATAACTTATTAAATAGATCTTGAGGCACAAACGGTTTAGTTAAATAGTCATTCACCCCTGCACTCAGAATCCTTTTTCTTTCTTCTTCACTAGCATTAGCGGTAAGAGCAATCACAGGAAGGTTACGGCCTGCTTCTCGCATTCTGGCAACCGTCTGGAAACCATCTAAAACTGGCATATACAAGTCCATCAAGACTAAATCAAAATCAGTAGAATTGATTCTTTCCAAAGCAGCCAATCCATCATCTGCCGTCTCAACTTCTGCGTGCCAGTTGGTGAGCAGTTTCGTAGCCACTGTTCTGTTCATAACGTTATCATCCACCACCAGTATTTTCACCCCCTTCAGTTTAGTAAAAGGTATCTTGGTTGCACTGGTTTTTGGAAGCGTTACTAATGACGCCTGTGGTTTGATAAACTTAAGACGAACACTGAATACAGATCCTTTTCCGGGAGTGCTTTCTACTCTGATGGTACCCTTATGGAGTTCCACCAAGTTTTTAGTGATGGAAAGTCCTAACCCTGTTCCTCCGTACTGTCTGTGAGTTGAAGAGTTTACCTGGGTAAAGCTCTCGAAAATACTTTTCTGCTTTTCCACCGGTATACCTATACCAGTATCAGAAACAGTAAAGTCTAACACCCACTCTTGGTTGGTTTGATAAACCACATCTACCTTAAGCTTAACAGACCCTTTATCAGTAAACTTGATAGCGTTACTTAAAAGGTTGTTCAGGATTTGCATCAATCTAACCGGATCGCCCGCTACTTCGGCCGGAGTGCGTGGGTCTATAGAAAGCTCAAGATTAACTTTCTTTTCCATAGAACGCAGGGAAAGTGCCTGATGAGTATTTTTCAAAAGGTCCTTCAAGTGGAAGTTAACTTTTTCTAACTCAACTTTACCCGCTTCTATTTTAGAATAATCAAGGGTATTGTTAACTAAAGCAAGTAAACACTGTGACGAAAAATGGATAGAGTTCAAGTTGTCCTTGTACTCTTCTTTTAATCCCTCATCCTGCAAAAGAAGGTACGTCAACCCCATGATAGCATTAAGTGGCGTCCGGATTTCATGGCTCATGTAAGACACAAACTCGGTCTTGAGTTTTGCTCCTTGTTCAGCCTTTGCTTTTTGCGCCTCTAATTGCTTTTCCTGGAGCACCCAGTCCGTCACGTTTTGTATAGTACCTACATATTTAACTACCTTATTATTTTTACTTAAAGGCTTGCCTTTCATTCTAAGCCAGGTTGCCTCGCTTCTACCATCCTGCACTTCAACCAAAAGATTAAACTGCTCTCCTTTATTTATAAGGGTTTTCCAGGCGTTGCTTAAAACCGCCTGATCAGCTTCACCGAAAAACGGCAGGAAAGACTCAAACCCGGAAAGTGGTGCCTCTGGCGATATGTTTAATACTTCATGAACGTAGTCTGTGCAAAAGAACTCACCTGAGTTAACGGAGTATTCCCAAAACCCTGCCTCTAACAAAGATTCAACCTCTACGCTGAGGGCACCCGACTGATGGAGGTGGGTTAACCGCTTGTTAGGTTGTTCATGAAGCTTAATAGAATGAAACTTACTTACAGCTGGCTTAAGCGGATACGCTTCATTGCTTCTTAATCCTTGAAAAGAAAATATGTGAGGTGTGTTTATCATTTCTTGAGCATTAATCGTCTCTTCCTCTATACTTGCTTTAACTACATCACTTGAAAACATGTACAGACCGAGGTCTGCTTTACGTGTATTTTGGAACACGGTTCCTGAAGAAATGAATTCACTCATTCCTAAAAGGTTTTTTTTCCAAAGTTTGTCAGATGAAAAAGCCAAAAGGGCAATTCCCTTCTCTTTTGTATTGGCTAAAGCAGAAAACAAATACCTTTTCAGCCGGGCCATAAACAAGGAAGAAGAAAGGACAGAACGCACGTCCATTCCCTCTAAGAACTTAGATGTTTTGTTAGCTGTTCTTGATGATTCCAAGGACAACCAATTATTCAAACCCTGAGATTCATTTACTGAGATTGGAGCAGACTTCATAAAAAAAGCTTTTACTTATTCCCGTCATAAATATACAAGTAAATATTAGTTTTATTTATTTTTAAAACTTTTTATTTAATTTTTAAGGATATTTATTGTTGTTTTAATGCATTTCATTTTAAAAAATCTATTTATAATTATATTTTAACAAACTCTTTACATTACCATTTATAAGTGATTTTTTAAAAAATCAATCTAAAACGTTTGCCATTTTGGGAGGAATCTAATTGAATCCGAATTCATACCTAATCCATTAACGATTTTACAAATTCCAAGACAAACCTATCTTAGACTATTTATTTCAAGAATTACAAACCTCTGCTACGAAGATTTTTTTTCCACACGTTACCATAGGCCTAAGCAAAAAAGACAAAGCAGAAACCTGGAGCAAGCATACTCGTAAAAGGCTCCTCTTTCTCCAATCTTCTCTCTTTTAAGAGATAACAGTATACTTATCTTGGGGGGTGAAGTAACTTACGCAACCGCCCTCTTACTGGTTTGAGATATGTTCTATGTTCTTTTGATTTTTCATAGGACACCTTTACCTTAACCAACAGTCTTTCGAGGCATAGAATCCACTCAAGTAGACCGGCACCT
Organism: Rufibacter tibetensis; assembly: GCF_001310085.1. Classification (GTDB taxonomy): domain Bacteria; phylum Bacteroidota; class Bacteroidia; order Cytophagales; family Hymenobacteraceae; genus Nibribacter; species Nibribacter tibetensis. The sequence goes on along the minus strand of NZ_CP012643.1, from coordinate 3,415,414 downwards.
GTTAAGAACCTACCAGTTTATGCCATAGAAAATGTTCAGCTTCTTCTTTAACTCTTTTAAAGAAGGTTTATGAAAAGCTATCCAGAAAAGAAAAGCTGATTTTGACCTTACCCAATACTGCTTCTTGTCCCCTTCTGCTCAAATATATTGTAGTGAGTCATTCCAACACATGGCATTGGAATTAGTCAATATAAACAGAAGGTTACCAGACTGCTCTTTAGAATGGAAGAATGGAGATGAAAGCTGTTGAGTCTGGGGACTCTTTTTCATGTAATGAAAAACAAATTACCAAGAAGGCTCTGCTCATATGAGGAAACGGAGCAGTCCCATAAACTCCTCTATTTATCCGATGTAAACAGAAGGGGGAAATCTGACCTTTTATAAACCAGTCACTTGCCCATCATGTACCCATAGACACCTTCCAAAGGTGTAGATTAGCTCTTACGCTAAACTAGTTCTCAGCGGCACTTCAAAAGAGAGTACAGGCAAGGATCATGGTCAAACTTTACAACATCATGGCTTGCTAGAAAGAATCTGCCCAATAAAAAACCTTTCTTTTGAATCCTAGATATCATAGGCAACCCTACGCAACTACAGTTCTGACAAAACCTATTGATTTCTCCTACCTGCTCCGCCTTGGCCGCCCTGACGCATGTTGCCTCTTTCACCTGGTCCTTTTTGGCCGGGACCTCTCTCACCTGGCATTGGGCCGCTAAACGTGCGTATGTTATAGGAGAAAGTAAGCATGAAGAAACGCTGCAATACCGTAGACTGCACGTCTTGGACAAACGCATCAGATACTGTGCGCTGCACACTGATGTTTTGCCTTAACAGGTCATTCACACTCAAGCTTACTTCCCCTTTCTGGCTTTTAAACACCTTCTTGCTTAAACTCATATTTAATAAGGTGTAATTGGTGTTGAAGCCGCTGGACAACCCAGCGTTTAACTGATGGCTGAACTCAGTGCGGTACACAAAGCCTTTCCAAAACCTCAGGTTGGCCCGCAGTTGAGTGGATTGGTTGAAAAAGTTGTTGTTCTGCTCGGCACGCAGAGTGTTCGTGATGACATTGTAGCTGGAGTTGGTAGATAAGTTAAAGTCTACATTTTGACTGATGTTGCTACTAATAGAGCCTCCTAAACCATAATTGGTAGAGGTAGAGAAGAACATGGCATTATTGAACAAGCCTGGAGTTTTATTATACCCCACAGAGCCGAAGAGATTAACATTAGACTTGATAAAACGTAGAGGCTGGCCATAACTAATGAAAGTACGGGCATTCCAATTGCCATCCAAGTTCACTGGCCTGATCAACTGTGCTCCCCGGCTTATCACGAAACCTTCTAGCAACGGCTCATCCTCCAGACCAACCTCCAACGTGCTGTTTGTGATGAAGTCGTCCGCCCGGGCTGCGGTGATAAAGAAAGAGAAATTTCGATTGGTCTCAGTATTAAAGGACCTGTACCGCACATTTACTGAATTTTGGTACGCCTGCACCAAGCCTGCATTCCCGGTTCTGAACCGGAGCGGATTAGTGTTATCTACTACTTCCTGTAATTGAGTGACAGAGGGCGCATTGGTGTTGGTGCGGTAATCAATTTGAAGGTTCTTTGTTTTGGTAAACTTGTATTCAAACTGAGCAGTTGGCAGCAGGTTGTGGAACGTGCGATTTACCTGATAAACTGCTGGAAATTCTTGCTCGTTCTGCAGATTTGCAATTTGGTATTGCCCTTCTACCTGTACGCGTAACTTGTCAGAGTTGTACTGATAACTGGTTTTAGCCTGCTGGGTGAGGTATTCGCTTTCAAAAGAGTTACTAAGGCGGGCGTTGAATTGGGTGTAGTCTGCCTCGTCAAAATCATACGCCAGGCGCTCAGAGTCTTCCACCCGATTACTGATGTTGTACTCAGCCTGAACACGGGCTTTTTCTCCCACCCGTTCACCAAAGGCAACATTCCCACGCCAGTTTAGCCCATTTCTGTCTGCCTTTATTTGCTGGTTGAGGTAAATGCTTCTGTCAGGGCGGTCATAATCCTCCACATTGGTGATCCGGTAAGTATCTCCGTTGTTGATATTGTACCCAGTATTCAGGTTAACGGAAAAGGTCCGGCCCGGCTTACTGAACCGATGACTATAATTAATATCGTTGCTTAAGTTATAGGAGTAGTTGTCTGCGTCAGTAAGATTATCAGTGGAAGTTAAGATTGTCGCATCGTAAGATTCATTGGTAGAATCTGCGTCATAAACAGAACTGCCTATTGTATTAGAGTAGGAATTACTTCTCTGAATGGAGAATCTTGGCGTGATCAAAAGCCTGTTTCGGTCGTTGATTTTGTAATCCAGCCTGTAATTGAACTGGTGGTTTTCGTTTCTATTAGTATTAAAGCTGTTGTCGCTGTTTTGCTGGTCATAAAATTGGGAATTGAAGTAGTCCCTGAACACCCGACGGTTGTTCTCATTTCTGGTGTTGCTGTAATTATAGTTACCGCTTACCTCAATCTTCTTTCCCCAAAAGTCTGAGTAATTCAGCCCGAAGTTGCTGGTGGTAGAGATGCCGTTTCCTCCCCCGGCTCCGCCGCCACCCATGCCACGGCGTCCTCTCATGCCCCCTCCGGGAGCCTCCCCCACCGAGAAGTCTTGCATGTTGATGTTATTGGTAAGCCCGTTGATGGTAAAGCGCCGGTCGCCTTTAAAAATGTTCAAGCTGATACCCGCCATGTATTTCTTGTCTGGCCCTACCCCCACAGACACCTTCCCGAACTGCCCTTGGCGTCGGTTTTTCTTGGTCACAATGTTGAGGGTTTTGGCCCGGTTCCCGTCATCAAAGCCGCTGAACTCTGCCTGGTCACTTTTCTTGTCAAACACTTCTATGTTTTCAATTACCTCGGCAGGCAGGTTCCTGAGGGCGGTATTTGCGTCTTCCCCAAAGAACCGCTTCCCGTCTACCAGCACCTGCCGCACTTCTTCGCCTTGTGCCTGAATTTTGCCATCTACTACGGTCACTCCCGGCAGTTTGGTCACCAGATCCTCCGCGCTCGCGTCTGCGGCAACCTTAAAAGCTGCTGCATTGAAAACAGTGGTGTCACCTTTTTGGCTTCCGGGGGGTATCTGCCCTACAATTTGTACCTCCTTTAAAGTATTTGTAGACTCTTCCAGTAACAGCTGCCCCAAAGTCACGGCCGCATTCTGCACCTGTAGCGTACGGGCGTAAGTTTTAAAACCGAGATAGTTTACCTGCAATGAGTATTGCCCCGGCTTTACTCCCTGAAACCCGAAGTTTCCATCTTTGTCGGTTGCGGTAGCAGTCCTCACAGAATCAGGTAGCCTGATCAACTGAACGGTGGCTCCGGGTAAGGTTTCTTTATTCTGCGCACTATGAACAGCACCAGCTACCGAGTAGCCCTGTGCCTGTGCAAAGGTTATACTGGCTATAAATAACAGGAGAAGTAAAGATGCTTTCATAGGAGGATGGGTGATTTTTTGGAGTTAGACCAAAAAAGCTTCCTATGGTTTATTTACTATATGTTAAAATTTAATATATTTTTTGGTATTGCTTTCAGAAGAGACACTGCACATTTAATTACTTATAATTTTCTTAGCATTTATTTAACACATTTACTATTCACGTTTTGAAGTGGTTTTTAAAAATCCTACATAAAACTAATAAGACGCTCAAAAATATTTACAAGGAAAAATAACTTCAATAATCTAAAGAGAAGAAAATATAAAGAATAAAAAATCAGACATAAAGTAACCTTGTTTATAGCCCATTTCTATAAAATAAGCTATAAACAAGGTTAAGATAAAAACATAGACAATGTAAGACTTTAAAACACAATAGTCGACCTTCTATTTAGCCATTACACAAGCCTCACTTTTATCCAGGAATACCAAAATATTGGTATAAATAAAAGTTACTTCTTTAATTCTCAAACATTAAGATGATTGAAAAGCTATATATTACAAAGTTGATTGCTTGTATCTGCGAGAGTAGTGCGCTAGGCTTTTAGTACACCTCTATACTTTTGGCATCTATTCCTAAGTTGAGAAAGCCTTCTAAACTTTTACTCAATACTTTCATTGAAGAACTAGTATCACAGTCACTTAGGGTATAAATGATTCCGTTTGATGGATCAAATGCTCCTAAAGGTAAATGCTTTCCCTCCCTTGCTCCTTTTTTCAGAAACAAAACTGCTGAGTACAGGTCTTTAAAAGTATGTTGCATTACAACACCATACCTGGAGGCAATAGCAACTATATGTTTTGGCGAATCCATAATTTCATTTTCCGTTTAATCTGAAGTGGCCTACATCAAAAAGGACACAAAACTTTTAAGGCTTTATCGCTTTCATACACCATTTTCAACCTCCTCTATTTGATTCCTATTTTTTAATTGACAGATCGATGATATTTAAAACAATAAGCACCCAAATAGCAATTCATTATTATTCAGCCAATAAAACACTATAAACAATTTACCTAATAATAAGGATTACTCATACTGGATACTACAACACCTATATAAACCAAATATTACCTTTCATAAACTTTTATAATAAATTATAATCATTAGAACCCCGTATTGCTCCTAAAGCAAATTACGGGACCTATGGATAAAGTATCTTAGCACACGAAAACTAATCTATTTAAATTCAATTTGTATCCTGCTCTATCCTGTAAGCCCCCATCAATAATTTATTAAATCGAAGGCATAAACAATTTCCCAAAGCAAAAGGCAAATGTTGGTTAGATTACTATTAACCATAGCATGCATCTGAGTAGTTTTTATATAAATGACCTTAAAACAGTTATTAGTTGATCATCAAAAATCAGCGTTCATCTTTCTGATAAACCATTGACAAAACCTTATAAACCAAAAGAGGCTGTTCCTAGTGAGAACAGCCTCTTTTTTAATACAAACACTTTAACACCTATACCAACGTCTATAGCTTTTGATACTTCAGAGACTTTGAGTTTTCTCAAAGTGAAGCTCTAGATAAGCCCATTGGCCATGTTTTAAACCATTTTAATTGAGTTGAAGGTAGGTTCTTAGTATAGGCGCTTCTAGTTAAAGCTCTCCTTAACTAGTTTTTGCGGGAAGCTGTTTTCACGCCATCTGAAAGGCTTTCATAAATTTCAGCCTCTATGATGCTCATAGTGCCTTTGGCTTTCGCATCGTCCCGGGCTACCCCATCATCAAGCTTTTTACCGTTCACTTCCACTCCTGTATTGCCGCCACTGGCAGCCGTGGCACCAGCCAGTTGAATCCTGACCTTGGTACCTTTCTGCGGAGTGCATTTGATTGTATAGTAACCCAGTGAGTTCTTGGTATTGCCTCTGAACGCTTCTTTACCATCTACGGTGATGATTAACGGATACACCCTAGACCGGAAATTATTTAGTTTCACAGTGATTTCACTCACAATAGCTTCTCTTTCCAGGGTGTACTCAATCCAAGCAGTGGAGAGCTTTCCATCATTTACCCAATCTGAAAGCTCATTGTCATCATAGCTGTAGAAAGCACTGTCTGCATTGGCACCGGCGGTAGCTCCCACGACTTTAAGTGGAGTACGGGTCATGATGAAGGAAGGAGTAGATGGAGTAGGGCCTTTGTCTAAGATAGAGGGCAACCCAGCAGACGGCAAGGTAGTGGCCAGTCCGTCTTCTACCTTAAAAGGTTTGGTAGTTAGCGTTAGAGCCGCTTCTTTGAGTCCCTCAGCAGTGGCCTTGACCTTGATAGTGCCAGGAGTGGTAGTGGAGCGAATTAAAAACCGGTTCACTCCTCCTTCTACCGGGAAGCTTTTGGCCATGATGTAATTGTCTGGTCCCATGGCCATACCGCCTCTCCACTCAGCAGGACCATCCAAGGTATAGTTGACCATGTTCAAAGCCGTGGGTACCCGGTTGCCTTTGGCATCTACCACTTCCACTTCTACTAACGCCAAGTCATGGCCGTTGGCGAAAAAATCAGTAGGTCGTTTGATCTGGGTTAACCGTAACGCCACAGGAGCACCTACGGTATGGATGACATTCGTGCAGATTTGTTTGTTGTTGGCATCATACCCTACGGCGCTGATGTTGCTTGGCCTCCACTCTACATTTTTGAAAGTGAACAGGAACCCATCACTTTTGGCACCATAGCCCAGCGACTTTCCATTTACTTTTAATTCTACCTTCTCTGCCGAGGAGATAACGAGAATGTCTTTCTTCATACCGGGGGCGTAGTTCCAATGGCCCACAATGTGCAAGCCCTGCTTTTCGGGGCTTACCCAACCGTCCCACATCACCTGGTGGGCATAGAAGTTCTGCTTCTTGATTCTGAGGGCATCTACTTCGCCGCTGCGGCGGTAATTGTTTTCACCGCGGTGGTGGGTATTGCTTTCAGACCAAATAATGTTTACTCCGCCGCTGCTCACTCTTTTGCCGGTGCCAGGTCTTTCGTTCCAGAACTCAAACCAGCGTTTCACGTTCTCGGCGGCATGGCTTTCCATGTTGCGGTTGTAAGCGGCGGCAGATTCTCCTTTGTGCAGGGGTCCGTCACCGTCTTTGTGGTAAGGAGGCGTAAACTCATCCCAGTACTTGCGGGAGCCCTCATCGCGGGAGTATTCCGTGGCCCACAGCGGGATATCAGCGCTTTTGTTTGTGTACAGCATTTCGCCCCCGTATTCGGCAATTTTGCTGTCCAGCATTTCGCGCGAACCGATGGCCCGTCCGCCTTTGGGATCATATTGGTCCCGGATGGCTTTCATTTCTGCCATGTGTGCTTCGCTGATGCTCTCATTGCCGCTCTCGTAAAACACAATGCTGGGGTTGTTTTTATTGTAGATGATCGCGTCGCGCATGACAGCTTTCCGTTGGTCCCAACGTACGCCTTCCACATCCTTTTCGGCATCGCCAGCGGGCATGGCTTGCATGAGGCCTACGCGGTCACATGATTCCACGTCCTGCTTCCAGGGGGCAATGTGCATCCAGCGCACAAGGTTCCCGCCACTTTCAACCATGAGCCCGTTGCTGTAATCACTCAGCCAGGCAGGAACCGACAACCCAATTGCTGGCCATTCATTAGAGGTGCGCTGGGCATAGCCATGCACCATAATCACCCGGTCGTTCAGGTAAATCATTCCGTCTTTAAAGGCTGTTTTCCGGAAACCTGTCTTGGTGGTGACAGCATCTGTCGGCTTGTTATTTATTTTTAACACAGTCTTCACGTCATACAAGTACCCGTAGCCCCAGCTCCAGAAATTCAGGTCAGATACTTTAGAAGAAGCTTGTAGGATTTTCGTTTCGCCGGGGGCCAAGGTCACCTTTTCTCCGCTGAAGGTTTTCACAACCTTGTTTTTCAGATCAGAGATTATGACGTCATAGGCTACCTGCTGAGGTTGACCTGTTTCATTTTTTACCTGAGACTCGGCATGGATGGTGGCTGACTTGCCTTTGATGTCAAAATTATCAGCGTACACATACACCCCGGTAGTGCCCAGATTACTGAACAACGGGAGTGTTTGGTACACTTTCGGCATTACATGCAAATACACGTTCTTATTGATGCCCCCGTAATTGGCGTTGAAGTTCTTATCTTCCCACTGGAATTTTGTATTGGTTGCCTTCTCTCTGTAATTCCAGTCATTATCTGTTCTTACCGCCAGTACGTTTTCTTCGTTTCCAGTCTTTACCACATCGGTCACGTCAAAACCAAAGGCTGTCACGCCATTTTCGTGCAGACCAATATGCACCCCATTCAAATAGAAATCACCAGCCTGCCGGATGCCTTCAAACTCCAGAAACACTTTCTGACCTTTGGCTGAGGCAGGTAGTTTAAAGCGCTTCCGGTACCAGGCAATACCCGTAGGATGATCCACAATGTCTTTTCTGAAGGCATCATCCTCGTTCCAGGCATACGGCAAGGTCACCTTTTTCCAGGATTGATCTGCGAAACCGGCGTCTTTGGCACCGGCAGGGTCACCCACCAGTACTTTCCAGTCTGAATTGAAGTTGTATTTGGTCCGTTGGGCCGTGGCATCAAGCACCAGGAGGACAAGGAAAAGGGAGAAAAACAATCTTACTTTCATTTCTAACTTAATTATGAGGTTACCCCCTTAAAAGGGTTGATAGAACTACCTTTCACTTCTTGAAATAACTCTTCCATAAAAGCCATTTCTATCTAAACGGATGTAACAGGTTTTACTCTAATGACTATTCTACACCATAGAATACTGCAGTCAGCACTGCTACTTTGCAGCAAAGATGAACAACTAATTGGGCTAGTTTATTTGACAGAATCTAGATAACCAAATATGACCAGATAGGATGGGTTTTCATTGCTCTAGCGCTACTTTATTTACGAAAAGGGTATAGTTGACTTTCCGTTAATTGAATAAATTTTTATTGCTTTTGGGAAAAGGAACAGCAAGGCAAAAATGAGTCTAAAAGATGTGGCTTACTGCCTGTTCAGAAGAAAAGGAGAATGCGTTTTGAAGCCATTATTCAAAAAACAGCCTTATAACAGATGTTACAACAAATAATTAGGTATTCAGGAAAGGCAACCTGTGAAGGTAATTTTCACAGCAGCAGGACTGTAGATTTTGCCGCTACTTATAATCACCCCACAATATTTCCCGTTTCTCCCGTGCAGCAGAAAAAAAACCCTGGCAAGTGCAGTACATGCCAGGGTTTAAGATCATCGCTTTTAGTAGATCTAAACAGACCTCAAAGTACGCAGGTTAAACTGCTATATCAACTAAGGTGTTTCTGCTTTAATGACCATTTAGCTATCACATCTTAAAAGGTAGGTACCAGTTATTTGGATCCATTAATCTTGCTCTTACCTCTGCTGCTCTTGGGTCATTTGCTTTGATTAATTTATCATACACTTTATCTGCTAAGAAAGCCGGATCATTTCTTCTCCTGGCAATTCTCAATAAATCCTGCCATCTGTGGCCTTCAAAAGCCAACTCAAGTGCAGCTTCATCAATCAAAGCATTTTCAATGCGAATCATTAAAGGCTCTTGCGCACCAGGAACGTTGAAGTTGACGATTTGCAAACCTGCTCTTTCTCTCAGGCCAATGTGGCGGTACCAATCTCCCCTGAAGAAAGGAAATGTTCCTTCGCGGGCATCAAAATTGTACGGGGCCGGTAAAAAGGTCTGCTGGGTATTAGTTACGTCTGGATTTGTTGTGGGAAGGTTGGGATCAGTAAAATTAGCCTTGATACCACGTTGCAAAAAGGCCTCTGCTAGCTTGGAGTGACCATTCCGGTTGGCTGCTTCAGCAAACCGCAGGTGTACCAGTGAGGCACGTGCCAGAAACCAGTTGCCTCTGTTTTCAAAAGGCAGGGCTGCATTAAAGTTCTGCAGATACTTTCCTACTACCGGTTGCCCCAATTGGTACGTGACAGCCCACTCACCCCTGTTATCACCTGGGGTTAAATTGTTTCTAGTTTGACTTGCCCATTTATCAATGGCAGTCTGTGAAGGTTTTAGTAAATAAGAACCTCCTGCATTCGCAAATAACCTGATGAACGGGTTTGTAGGGCTAAAATTTGGGCTAAATGGCAAATCCCATACCCACTCATAGTTCCAGACGTTTGTCTGGCTACCATTAAAACCTACTGAATGGTTAAAGGGGTTGCTCCAGCTTACTTTATACTGGTCATAGAACCTGGCTCCTCTTGAGGCGTCGGCAGCTCCTGTTTCCATGATCACTCTGTAGTGTGTAGCGGCTTGGGTATAGTTGCCCTTCCATAAATGCAGGTCTCCTAACACCAGACGCTTATTCACAAAAAACTTTTGGGTATTGAATCCTCCTATGTTGGTCATAAGGGAACTCCCAGTAGGATACAGGTCTTTGTGCGGTATCTTTTCAGTCACAGAGATTAGGCTGTCCAGCAATACCTCAAATTCAACTTTCTGGAACTTAGACTGGTCTGTCAGGTCATCTACTTTTGCTAATGGGGCTGTGATATAAGGTATGCGCCCGTACTGAATACCTAATTGCAGGTACACCCAGCTTCTAAGGGCCGCTATATCTGAATACCGCTGGTTGTACTCATCTCTGGTGATCTTGTTCTCACTAACCATCTTGTTGAAGTTGTGCAGAACATCATTACAGTTGATGATTACTTCATAGAAAGGCCTTGGATCAGCATATCTATTTTCTGGCTGTACTGTGTGGTAATTGATCTGCAGCAGATCAGGAGTACCAGCTGCGTTTGGAGTCACATTCAGCAGATCAGCCCTAAGCTCGTTTAAGACAACGTGCCGTTCTGCCAGATTCATGAACTTGCCATATACTCCAATTACCGCCGCATCTGCATCAAAGATATTCTGATAGGCCTGCCCTTCATCTAATGTAGTTTCAGGCGCTATATCAAGCATATCGCTACAGGAGAAGGTGCTTAAGCCAAGAAGAACAATGGGCACTACACGAGCTATGGACCTGATAAATTTATTTTTCATGTGTTACTAACTTAATGCTTTTATGAACTCTATAGCTTACAGACCTATTCTTACACCCAGCAGGACTGATCTAAACTGAGGAATCATCCCTACATCTATTCCTTGGGCAAAGATGGTTTCTCCGGCGCTAAACTCAGGATCATATCCTTTGTATTTAGAGAAGGTCAGCAAGTTGTTACCTGTAGCATAGAAGGAGGCTGATTTAATGTACTTAGTGTTCAGCGGCAGGTCATATTTCAAGGTCAGGGTTCTTAAACGCAGGTAAGAGCCGTCTTCAATCCATCTGTCAGAGAAACGGGCGTTACCTACGGGGTCTCCCCAGCTAGCTCTTGGCATATCTGTTACCTGGCCGTCTGTTCTCCATCTGTTAATGACAGCATCTGTTTGGTTAGCAGTTCCGGAAGCAGATTCCAACTGTGCTCTAGTATAATTATAAATGTCGTTGCCTTTGCTGAAAGTAAAGTAGGTATCAAGGGAGAACCTCTTATACTCCAGGCGGGTGTTAAACATGCCGGTAAAATCAGGATTAGGATTTCCTATTACTACCATGTCGCTTTCGTCAATCACCCCCATAGAGGCACCCTCGTTATTGAAGTTAACAAAACGCATATCTCCCCCCTGGAAAGCTACTACTTCGCCACTTGGAGTTCTGGTTCTTAGTCCTGACTGGGCAGCTTCTTCATTAGTTGTGTAAACACCATTTGTTTTGTAACCATAGAATAAGTTTGCTTCCTGGCCCACTCTGGTAAGAATATTGGCACCCGCAAACTGAGTTATGAACTGATCAGAAGACAGGTCCGTAACTTCATTTTTGTATTTGGAAAGTGTCAAACCCAGGTCCCATTTGAAGAAGCCCGTGTTAACAAGGCGGCTGTTTAAAGAAAGTTCAAGGCCTTTATTCAACATTTTACCGTTATTGGTAAACATGAAATCAAATCCGGTAGCAGAGATCAGTTGTTCACGCACCAGCATGTTATCTGTCACGTTACGGTAGGCATCTACACTAACAGAAAGCCTTTCATTGAAAAAACCCAGATCTACTCCAGCATTTATCTTACGGTTGGTTTCCCATTGCAAGGCTGGGTTGCCAATGTTGCCCCTTACCAAACCCTGGAAATCCAAAAGGCTTTGTGAAACATAGTATTGGCGGGCGGTATAGTTCCCTATGTCATCATTACCGCTTATGCTGTAGGTGGTACGCAGCTTCAGCATATCAATGAAGTCTACGCCAGCCATAAAGTTTTCAGAAGAAACAAGCCAGGCAGCACCCACAGATGGGAATACCCCGAACTTTCTATTGAACAAGCTAATGCCGTCTTTCGCCTCTTTCCCGAAGCGGGAAGAACCATCTACTGCCACATTAAAAGAAAGGAAGTATTTGCTTAACAAGCCATAGTTAGCACCGGCATAATAGTTCAACCAAAGCCAATCTCCAATCTCACCACCTGCTCTGCGTAAGGCAGCAGCTCCGGTATTAATCGTTCTTAATTCATCTGTGGCTGAGTTATACCCTAAACCAGTATCAGATTCACTTTCGTTTTTACTGTATCTAAAGCCTATGCTGCCGTCAACACTGTGTATGTTGTTAAAAGTGTTGGTATAGGCAAGCCGGGTGTCACTGAACGTGGCAAACAATCTTTGTACCTGTGCCCCCATTCTGCTTTCAGCAATTGCATTTTCCAACTGCTCTGCGCTTGTTCCTCTGCGTGGCACAAAGAAACTCTCCCGTATTTTATCATAGGTAATACCATACTGGGTGCTGGCTGACAGATTTTTAGTAAAGGCATAGTTGAATTTAGCGGAGCCAAAAAACCGGTAGTTGATTCCTTTGGTTTGGATATTGCTGGTTAAAACAGAGGGGTTACCCACGTTAAATACATCAGTATCAGAAAGGTTTGGAGAAGTGATACCCTCGTCTGATATTTCATTCTTAGACAGGAACGGAGCCTTGATCAATCCTAAGAAGATAGGATTTGTACTCGGAGCGATGCCCTGGTCAGCCAAACTCTGCTCGCTGTAAGTAAAGGCAAGATTTGAATTTACCGTCAGCTTTGGCGTCATGTTCAGGTCTGCATTAAACAAGGTGTTATACCTCTGGAGACCTGTATTTTGGACAATGCCGTCACTATCCAATACTCCAAGTGATAAGGCATATTTTGCAATGTTATCACCACCCACTACCCGCATGTAATAGTTCTGGCTGTAGCTTCTTTTTAATACTTCTTCCTGCCAGTTAGTATTATTATGATAGGTATAATAGCCAAGGCGGGAAACATCATCATTCATGTAGGGCCGCGCCTGGATCTGATTATCTGTAAGCCCACTGCTTTTTAATACATCAGATAAATAAATGCGGTAATTAGAGGCATTCATTACCGGAATAAGATTGGGCGTCAGGTTTACGCCTGCGTAAGTAGCAAAGTCAATCTTCGTGGCCAACTCCTGGGCCCTACCAGTGGTAATCAAAATTGCCCCGTTTGCTCCTTTTGAACCATAAATAGAAGCAGCGTCTTTGATAACTGTAATGTTGTCTATGTCTTTGATGTCAATGTTAGAGAGTGGGTTGGTGAAGTGATTTTTGATGATGGAACCACCATAATCGTTCATGTCGTAGATCATACCATCTACAATGATCAGGGGCTGGTTAGTGGTAAACAGAGAAGAATAGCCTCTTAAAAAAAGGTTGGCCCCAATCCCGGGAGTACCAGACCTACGAACCACATTAAGGCCTGCCACCTTTCCCTGCAGATAGTTCTCCGGCGATTCAGCAGAGGTACTCCACTTCTGTTGAATAGGATCTAATGACACTACTGCCCCAGTTACCTGGTTGATTGGCTTACTGATGCTGTTGGGTAGAACTGCTAAATCATAAATAGAAGTAAAGTTTCCTTCATATAGACTCACCGCTAAATTGCTTCTCCCCTTTATTGGCACTTCTTTCCGCTGAAAGCCTTCTCCTTCTAAGGTAAGGGTAGACGCAGTGGAGGGTACAGAGAGGGAGAAATTACCTTTATCATCTGTTAGCGCAGCAGAATAACCAGGTATACTCACACTTATTCCAGCCAATGGGAGTTTAGTTGCCGCTGCTGTTACAGTACCTGTTATCATTACACCACCCACTGGTTTACGGGCAACCGCTACAGTATCAGACACGGTTTGAACTGAATCTGTCTGTTGAGCAAAAGCACAAACAGGTGTACTGGCCAGAGCCAAAAGGAATGATAACTCTTTAATTCTTTTATAAAAATTACTCATGTAATTCCTTCGCTATTAAGTTATTAAAATACCGGTACTAATTCCAGGTAATCCAGGGTAAGCGGATTGAGTGCATTGTTAGTAGACATGGCACTTCTGAGGAAGGCATTTAAATTGCCGTATTTAGCCACTGAATACTCTCCCAGTTCCTGACGCACGGGCAAAGACGAAGCCTCTACAGCTTTATAGGGGAATACTGTGGCATCTGGTGTTCCAAGTACTAATCTTTGATTAAAAGAAGCAGCCTGGAAATCATTAATGACGCTCCAATAAACTTTGTACTTGGTTGAGTTCACATTTGGAATCACATACCTTAACCATAAACCAGAGATGCCGTGACCAGTAGCACGAAGGTATCTGAAAGTCTCACCTGGTATTGCGCTTCTTCTTGTCTGAATGGAGACATTGCCTGCTCTATCAGGATGACTTAACCGTGAGGCTCTAATGTCAAAGATGGATTCGCCCTCTACCCTGATTGGCCTGATTTTCTCCTGGTTTGCAACAGTAAGGCTATTTACCAACAACACTATCCCATTAGAGGTACGCTCTTCACGTACAACTGCATTCTTATTGATACTTACCTGCACGCCAGATCTGGAAACCAGAGTCTGCGGTAAAGTCTCCTTTGTATAGATTCCTCTGAAGGCAAGATCTTTAGTTACTGCCCAATTTGTCAGCGCATTGGTACTATCAGCAGTACTGGTGGCGAAGAACTTCTGGAATCTGTTAAACTCTGCAGTATAAGCTTCATCTGTCAGCATGATGAAGGTATAGACAGAATCTTCATTGGCTATATTATATACCCGTTGAAAAAATTGGTTTTGTTGTACAAAGCCGGTAGCAGGATCATACACAGGTTTTCCGGTCGTTGGATCTACTCCTGTTTGTACTGCTAGACTATCTACAAAAACCCTTTCCTCCAAAGATTGCATGTAGGCTTTCTGGCGGGGACTAAGATTGGTACCGATCAGGAACTCCCAGGAATTCAAGCGGGGAGTAAGAGGCGCATCAATTAGATGCAATACTCCATTACCGGCATACAAATTTGCGACTGCGATTCTTGCCCCATCTACCGTACCCGCTGACTTATTCCAGAAAATATTTTTTCCGCTTAACGTCTTAATCTGAGACGAAGCAGGCAGCGTAGTATGGGTAAAATATTGCTGATAGCTGATATGGTTGCTTACAAACTGCTTTAACCTGTCTGGGTTATTGAGAACATTCTGATCTAAATTCTGCAATGCCTCATTTGAAGGGGCCCAAACTGTGAATGATTTAGAAGATCCCAGCACCTCAGATAAGCCTGTTTGAACAAGCAATTCACTAAACCGGCTAGTCCTAGGGTTTATGCTAATCTCCTGCATTAAGTTACTACTCAATGCAGGGTCATTCAACTTCGTATGATCCTCCCAAGCATCTTTACAGGCTGAGAAACCTGCCAGGATTAATGCGAGCATCAGCAATTTTTTAAATACGTCCATTTCTATTGATTAATTATAGACAAAATCATCTTTAGAGTACACTGGCAGTTCTAACCATTACTGCCAGTGTACCTAATAGGGTAAACTTAAAGTTTCTTGCTAGGCAATTCTATTCCTGAACCAAGGTACCATCCCTTGCTACTTTAGGATATAGCTGGTCCTGGTCTTCCGGAATAAACTGAATCATATCAATCCTGTGGACCCCGATGTCATTTGTAAGGCCCATGAATTTAATTTTGTGTCTTCCGGTTGTTTCTACCGTGATGGTACCGGCTAGCCTTGCCATGGTGTTACCTGGTGAATCGGCTATATAGCGCTTAATACCCTGGGCCAACAATTCTCTTTCGTTTCCGCCAGGATAAAATTGCGTCATATCAATGGTTCTTGGCAGCACTTGGTTGTTAAAATATACTTGTAAGGGCGCTGATCTTCCTATGGTTCTGTAAGCCACCCATACTCTGTATCTTCCTTTCACAATAGTAGGAGTAGTAAATTCTACCAGCCTGGCTACGTTCGCACTCATCCTAACCTCTAAGTAGTCTCCAAAAGCATATCCGTCTGAGTTCCCGGCAGAACCAGGCTGGTATGTAATGGTGGGGTTATTGGAGCCTTCAAAATGAATATCTTTAAAAGACCCAACCGGGAATCTTACTAAAGGCGCTCCTAATCTTCTAAATGCCGGAAGTATTCTAATTTCTGGTTGATCTGCCAGGTCAAAATAAACCCGCACTGGGTTTCTCTTTTTAATCTGGTAATTTTCTGTTACATCATGCAGAACTCCGTTGGTTGCTGTATTGTCACTGGCTCTTCTGTCAACCAGTGCACCTTCTTCCAACACACCGTTAAAAACATCTTCGTTAATCAATATCTGTTCACCTATCAGCTTGGAGGTGATGACCTCCTGTGGAGCCAGTGTAACATGGGAAGGAGCTGTTACCAAATCTGCCAGGTACTTACTGTCATTTAAAATGCGATAAGCCATGTTCAGGTAAAGGCTATCACTTTTATCAGCTGGATTCCCCGTATGCGAATACTTTGCCTTCAGGTCTTCAAAGCTGTTGATATTCATGCTCCGATAGACTGAATTCTTCTGGGCCAATACAGTGTACCAGGTTCCACTGGTGCTTGTGTTTAGCTGGTTAAATAAACCTGTCGCTTTCAAAGCAGCCGTAAAAATGGAGTACTCAGGGTTGCTTTCCAGCATTTGAGCTACTGTTTTGCTGGCGGGCTGCAAGACACGGTCAATAGTGTGGATAATTCCGTTTCCAACCCTTATGTTAGCAGTTATCACGTTTGCCTGCCTGTTTACCCGGGTTCTGGAAACACCATTTTCCAACTCTGCTCCAGTGATAACATACTGCCCTAACATGGTTATTTTAGGGAGCTTTCCATCCGTGAAACTTGAAGTAGGAATAGTATCTTCCAAAAGATGCAACCGTATTATCCGCTTAAGCTCATCTGTTTCCAGCTGATCAACAGAAGTGGCGCCTTTCTCCTTTAGAAAGATATCAATGGCTTCATTTGTGGGCGCAAACAGGGTATAAGAACCATAGGCTGCCAAGAAACCGGCTACCTCTGTCTTTTCCAGAATTTTCACCAAACTGGAGAATTGTTCCGCGTTTTTCTCAAAATAACCCAGCATGTTCACGTCGCTGGTTGTATTGATATCTAATACTTCCTTTTCACAGCCAGACAAAAAGGTTATCAATACAAGGCTAAAAGCCATTATTCTAGCTTTCAAGGCTTTGGCAAAAATTGAGTTTCCCATAATAAAATTATTTAAGATAATTATCTGCCTTTGTAGAAAGGATTCTGTTCTAAGCTCTTATTGGTAGTAAGCTCGTACTGGAAAATAGGCCAGTAATGACTATTCTGATCTTTATATTTATTCAGAATGGATTGCTGTCTGTCAGCGGGAGCACTATCGATGACCATCTGGTTTAACAAATCCTGGCGGGAGTAGTTAGCTCTTCTAGCATTTCTTAAAACATCATACCAGCGTTTACCTTCAAAGGCGAATTCGCGGGCACGTTCTTCCAGAATAAAATCAATCATATCTCTCATGGAATTAGGATTGATGTCTGGATTATCTGTTCCTGGAAGAGCGTTAGCACGTCGTCTTACTCTGTAAATCAGCTCCAGTGCTTCTTCTCCTTTTCCATTATCCTGGGCCACCAGCGCCTCGGCCTTCATCAGCAGTACATCTGCATAGCGGTAGAAAATCCAGTGCGCAAAAGATTGGTCCTGGGTTCTGCTCTCTTCTTCTGTGAGGCCAAGATATTTCCATACGGCACCTGTTGAAACCCTTACCGCAGCATTTGCCCTGATATCTGCATTCAAGACATCAACTGGATCAGGAGGAAAAACGTCTTCCAATACGCGAGATGCCGCTACAAATCTTCTGCCTGTAACTGTGCTGAACATAGGGAAGAAAGGATTTGTCCGTTGCTGGTTGAATTGCAGTGAAAAAATGATCTCACTGGAATTCCCCTGAGCATAGAGTTGCTGGAACCATTGCGGGTTATTTACCCCCTGCACTAGTCCAAACTGTCCTGAATTGATTATTTTATTTGTAGCAATAATCGCGCTATCATACTTTTCTTTCCATAAGTACACATCTGCCTGAATGGCATTTACAGAGTACTTAGTGATACGACCCTTGTTGAAAGTACTGTTGCCGTAGGTTATTACAGCTAACTCTTCCGCCTTTAACAAATCGTTTGCCACTTGATCCAACACCTTCGCCTGGCTTGTTTTAGCCAAAGCAACAGCCTGGTCATCGCTAATGGTAGCTGTTAGTTTTAACGGAACATCTCCAAAACTACGGGCTAAATAGAAATACATAAGCGCCCGTATGGCGTAGGCTTCCCCCAAATAGGCATTCAACTGCTCCTGGGTAAACGTCCTGTCTTCTGCCAGCGCACCGGGGGCACGCTCTATCACAGTGTTACATTGGTTGATGGTTCTGTAGAAGGGCCTCCAGTTAGAAAGCGGGTTTGTATCTACAATGTTCCCGTTCATCACCTCCAACTCATATGACCGGATACCGGTGTTAGCCTGGAGCATATCTGCTCGCAACTCACCCCATAGAAAAAGCTTTTCCGCTAAATCTGGATCCAACATAGAAGAATAGATTCCGGTTACGGCAGAGTTTACCTGCTCCTTTGTTTTCCAGAATTCATCCCCAACAATCCCGTTCTCAGGTTTCAGATCCAACCAGCTGTCACATGAACTGGAAACTAAAATCAGAAGTGCCAGCGCTGCTTTATATGTGTATTTCTTTAACATTCTATTTTGTTCTTAATCAAAAACAATACTTTAAAACCTCACATCAAAACCCAGGGTCAGGGTTTGCACCGGAGGAGTTCTGGAGGTATCAAACCCTATTCTGAACGGATCACCACCTGCCAGACCTACTTCCGGATCCTGGCCTGTATAGTTTGTGAAGGTAAACAGGTTGTTTGCTGTCACATAGAAGCTCAAATCATTTGCTCTGAGTCTCTGGATAAGGTGCTTAGGCAAATAGTATCTAACGGTAACTGTTTTAAATCTCAGGAAAGAGCCATCCTCTACGTAGCGGTCAGAGGCCAACCAGTTATATCCCATGTTGTTCAAAGCACGAGGCATGTCTGTTACATCTCCTGAGCGTCTCCATCTTCTCAGGATGGCTGTGCTTTGATTGGAGAAATCATACATGTTCTCGGTGTACATTTTGGTCTGGTTAACAATGTCATACTTGTATCTGAAGTTGAAGAACATGTTCAATCTCCAGTTCTTGTATCTTACGGTTGGGCCAAAGCCACCGGTAAGTCTAGGATTTGCGTTACCCAGGTACACTACATCTTTGTAGTCAATGTTTCCATCATGGTTGATGTCTTCATACATGGCATCACCTGGCTGAAATACATAGTCTACTGTAGGATAGCCAAATCGCATGGGTACCACCTGCCCGTTAGGTCCTATGATAGCATTGCCGTTTTTATCTTTCGCTATGGTAGATTCAGCATCTTTGTAAACGCCTTTGAATTTGTAGCCATAGAAGGAGCCAAATGGGTTATTTTCCTGAATAGTGATCAGGTAGTTCCCGTTTGCATTCAGGTTCCCTCTTTCACGTGGGTAGAACTCTGATATTTCTCTAATCATGTTCTGGTTTTGAGAAAGGTTCAAACCAAAATCAACCGTCAAGTCCTTTGTTTTGTAAGCTGTCAGGTTTAATCCTACCTCCCACCCCATGTTATCCATGGTGCCTACGTTCATATCTATATCCGTAAAACCTGTAATGGAAGAAATCAGCAGATCCTGGAAGAACATGTCCTTCGTGCGTCTTTTATAGATATCTGCATCAATAGAAACACGTTGGTCCAGCATGATCAGGTTGATACCAACGTTTGACTGCAATACCTGCTCCCACTTCAGGTTATTCAACTTCAAGGTTGATTGGTATAAACCAGCCATACCCAGGTAGTTGTAGTTATAGTTTTGATAAAGATCATAGTGCCCGTAAGCCGCCCGTGGCTCATTACCGCTTGCCCCGTAGCTTCCTCTTAAACTTAAGTCATTGATGAATTTCACGCCTTGCATGAAGTTCTCACCAGATACTCTCCAGCGTGCAGACACGGCAGGAAAGGTCCCGTACCGGTTGTTTTCTCCAAATCTTGAACTTCCGTCGCGGCGAACACTAACGTTCACAATGTAGCGGTCCATGAATCCGTATTGTGCAGAAAGCAATGCTCCAACGCTTCTGGTTTGGGAAGATCCAGATCCTAACTGGTGTTCACCTCCCTGAATTCTGGCGGGAATAGAAGGGTCTTGCAGATAAGCTGAAGCGGTGTTTGAAGTCAGAACCCCATAACTCTCATTACGGGCATCAAAGGTCATGAAAGAGAAAATACCTTGCAGGCTATGGTTGTCACCTAATCTAGGGGTATACAGCAGGTTTGATTTTGTAACCACACTAAACCGGTCAGAGTCTGAATCTGAGGCCCTGTTTACAGTTGTTTCTGTCCAAGGTCTGCCAGTAGCCGTCTGTGGCAAAAACATTTTTGTTTTGGTGTTATTAATATCAAACTGTATATCAGAAGTGGCCATTAATACGCTTGGCAAAATATCATACTGTAGGTTGAACTTTGGAATAATACGTTCACCTAGCTGTCTATTGATACCTGCGAGCGCCATGGCTACAGGGTTGAGGGTACCAATTATTTCGCCTCTGCCATTTAACCCGCTAAATCCCCCCTGCACGTTATTAGCTGGGGAAAAATAGTTAGGCGTGCGTTCCCCAAATTCATTGTATTCATACACACTCATGTTAGGCATCTTATTGTATGCTATGCCTCTAAGATTTTTAGCGTAATTTTGATTGTTGTCCAGGTGGGTATAAGATAAGTCTGTTCTGAATCTGATTCTGTCTGATACAGTAAAGTCCAGGTTGATCCGGGCCGAAATACGGGAAAGGTCAGTACCTATTGTAGTACCCCGTTGCTTGAAGAAACCAAGAGAAGTATAGTACCTGGCCTTATCACCACCACCTGATAATGAAACGTTATGGTCTTGGATATGACCTAACTGCGTGATTTCGTCAATCCAGTTAGTGTTCTTATTGTAGTTGTGGTACCAATACGGGTCATTTGGATCATACTGAAACTCTTTTACATCTGGTCTGAGAGGAGCTCCTGTTCTGTTCATGAACGCTTCCGGAATGTATTGGGAGTACTGGTCGCCACTTAGCATTGGAAGCGGATCTGGCTGTTTGGTTACTGATCCTCTGAAGGCGTAATTTACCGCTGGCTTTCCTATTCTACCTCTTTTAGTGGTGATAACAAGTACCCCGTTAGAGGCTCTGGCACCCCAGATAGCAGTAGCAGCGGCATCTTTCAACACTGATATCTCCTTGATGTCTGAAGGGGCAATGTTCAAAAGCTGGGCATACCCCTGCTCATCTGCAGTGGCAAAGTTGAAGTCAGAGGCAATTTCAATGTCGTAAGGCATTCCATCTACTACAATCAACGGTTCAGAAGAAGAGTTGATGGAAGAGGTACCCCGAATACGAATCTGCATACCCGCTCCCGGGTCACCTGTGCTTGCCACAATGTCCACCCCTGCCAATCGGCCCTGCAAGGCTTCATCAATGGAGGCAGCGGGTAACTCAGCCAGTTTCGTAGCATCAATGGTACTGATAGCAGATGTCTGGTTTCGGGTATCCACGTCCATCATCCCCGTGCTTGTTTTTTGCTGAGAGATAACTTCAACCGTATTCAGCATGTTCATGGTAGACTCCAGGGGCACATTGATAACAGATCTGTTGTTTACATTGATCGTCATGTTCTTGTAACCAATGTAGGAGACCACGATCTTGTTCTGAGGGCTTTTCATCCTCAGAGCATAACTGCCGTTGATATCAGTGCTCACCCCGGAAAGGGTACGATTTTCGTTATCTATCTCATACACAGACACTCCTATCAATGGCTCTTTTGTAACCTTGTCTGTTACAGTGCCTCTGATTATAGTTTGCCCATCTTGAGCATTGGCTAACACACTGCAGAAGACTAAAACTGCAGAGAGAAAGAAACAAGAGAAATTCCCTAAAAATCTTTTCATATTTATAATCTATAGACTATCGAAATTCTTAATTATCCCGGTACCGTAAGTAGTTGTCAAGCTGATGGATGATGGCCCTGTTTGACAAAACATTACTGTTTGCCTTGATGACGTTCGCTTTCCTGTTATGGGCATCAGTAATCACCATTTGTCCAGCTACATAAGAAACACCTACAATACCTACATTACCATTTACATCCTGGAAAAGAGTTTCATACCCTCTAGGGTCCTCAGGCTGGTTTTTAGCCGGCACCTGTTCTTTGGCGATGATATGGTACTGGATAAAGTTGGCTACCTGCTCACGCTGCTGGGCGGTGGTAGGGTTAAAGTTGGGTACCCCTGTTGCTACGGCACCAGGCAAAATACCATCCTTCACTGCCTGCTGAATGGCGGCATTGGTAGGAATCAGATAAGTATAAGGTGTTCCTACCGTGGTTCCTTTCACATCAAGAGTAGTAGCATCATACATCAGAGAGGAGTTTCTGAGGTAATTGAAGAAATGAGAGAATAGAGGATTGGCCGCAATGTGCTGGCTTGGTTTCAATTCAGAAAAATTCAGAATCTTATCTACATAATAGACAACACCATTGCTGGCCTGTACCGGCCCAGTTAGATTAACTACCTCTCGCTTGTCTACATTACCGGCTGCAAACACCTTGTTGTTATTGTATCTAATGTATTCTTCACTAAAGGTCTGGATGATGCCTTCTCCACTTAGGTCACTGAATACTGTATTTCTGTTATCACCTGCCGGAACAATATGCTGATCAATGATTCTTTGAAGGCGCACCAAGGCTTGGGGCCCTGTTACGGTTGCGCCTCCGGTAGGCGGTGTGTACACCCAGTAGTTGAATCGGGTATCCCAGGAGAATCCGGCGGCAGTCAGGACGTCATTGGAAATCAGGAACAGCGTGTACTTAACATTAGGAAGGGTAAGGCTTTCTTTATACCCGGCTAATGCCCTGATCATTAAAGAGTACTTTGGATCAAGGTAAGCTTTTCCGTAAACGGTATGAAATACATTGGCTTCCTGCACTTTGTTGGTGCCATAAAAGAAACCGTTGCTCAGAATTTTTGCATCTACCACGTTGCTGCCAGGATCTATTCTGGCTTCCTCACTGGTTTTGAGAGGTGCCTGTCTGAATTTGGAAGGCCATACTGCCGAAGGGAACATATGGGCATTTAAGAAATCACGGATGATCTCAATAGGCATTTCATCCAGTGAACTGTAATGCTGAAGCAGCACATTGTTAATATAATTAGTGGCTACATCATTTTTAGGAGCAAAAATGGTATAGGTATTAGACTGGCCTTCGTTGTTCTGGCGGTTGGCGCCTCGTACTTCAAATCCTTCATCATTCAAAGCGAACTCCAACAGACCATCATAAATCTTCGCATATACAGGATTCGCCGACCCAGTTAACACTTTATTTCGTGCGGTTGCCTCAGCATTCTCCTGGTAGTATACCATGTACTTTTCAAAAAGCCCTCTAAAAACACTGTATTCAGATTTACCGGCCATATATTCTTCAATGTTTTCTAAAGGAAGAATGACCTCGTCTATTTCATGGATCACACCATTTTCAGCGATAATGTTTGGGGTAACCACTTTCGCATTAGCCACATGCATGGTACCGTTCCAGTTGGAGCCAGGGTAGAAGAAATTATAGTCTGACCCAGAAAGCTGCTGATTTGCAAAAAAGATCTGCATAAAGTACGGGATGTACTTATTGTTATTATCAGCAAAGACGTAGTTGCCGGGTCTATTACCAGAAATGATATGTTGGTTAGGTAATACTTGGTTTCCAACTCTTGCAGGGCCAGTATACACACCTTTATAATAAGCTGTTCTGCGCTTGAACGCCTGGTCTACCATCCAACCGGTGTTTGACTGATAATCATCAAGTCGGTCGGTCATGAAAGCATTATAAACCAGAGCGTAGGAAACAATCTGGATGGCTGCTTCCTTCGTCATGGCATCTACCCCAGAAATACCCTTTGCTGCAAAGTATTTGGTGAATGCCTGGTCATTGGGTGCAAAAAGGGTCCAATACCCGGCAGCACTCAAGATGCTTTTGTACTCAGCCTTATCAATCAGGGCTAAAAAGTTTTTGAAATTACCCTTGGCTTCTAGTTGCTGGTAAATAGCGGGCTCCAGGTTTTCAGGTCTTGCGTAATATTCATCTTTGTCATTGCAATTAGTCAAGAGAACTAAAAGCGACAGGAAGTACAATACAACTTTTGTAGATTTAATCATAATATTGGTTAATGCTTAAAGCTCTGTTTTGTGCTGTGAGCAGAAATCATTGTTGGTAACACAATAAGAAATCACCTTCTCTGGCCACAGCTATTGTATACAAATCAAATTCAATTTTAAGGCTTTGGAACAAGCCATCAGGACTCCTCTCATTCTGCCAACAGCCCTGCAACACACCTTTAAACTATTGTCATCCAACTAAAAACCCTACCCTAGGTTAGAACTAGCCCTAAACGGCAAAATTGACTTTACCCTTAGTATGTCAGGATAAAGTATTTCAAACCAGAAACTACCACTTAGCTCTGGTTTCACAATCGAAAGAAGATTAGGTTAATCAAGGTAAGGTGCCAAGCAACGAGTTGCCTTCACGGGTAAGGCCATTCTTAGAAAGCCTTTGACTGCAGTGGCAATGATTCTGCAAACTAATTTACACTGCAATTGCCACCCTCCCCTGCCTTGTAGTTTTTGGTCACCTCTGTTTGAGTCTCAAAGTGGAGCACTTGCGCTACCATCTCAAACAAGGCTGATTAGATTAGTAGAGTTTCGTCATACTTTCAAATATCAAGGGTTAAGAAGCTTTTGTAATTTAATTAATTCTTTATGTCATAAAGCTAATAACCAAGCATGACACAACTGTCCTGCACTATCCTGCTCATTCTTATTATTTCTATTTTTTTCTCCCCACCTACCTACACGCATTTACAATTATAAGAATAAGCTTGTGGTTTGATTTAAAATTATCAAATTCTATAACTAACCAGTATATAATATATACTGCAGGCATTACAAGGAAAGAAAAAGATTTCTATTCGGTCTTGATTGTGGGCCTCACAAGGGTAAAAAGCCCCCAATTCCTTCTGTTCTTTATGACCACTTTCTTAAAAACACCCCATAAAAGATAGGGAAAGAGAAGTTGTCTTACAGTTTCCCCTTTTAGGTGAGCCAATGAACAGGACACCAATCTTCAGCTCAAAAGAACATCACCAGCAGCCATATGAACCAACTCATCTAACTACTTTTACTTCGCAATGAGTGCTACTACTGGTTCAATCAAATGCTTAGATCCTGCTACATCCAGGTGCAGTCCATCTTCGGTCATTGCCTCAATATTCAATCCAGGCGTTTTATAGCCATTTACAAAAAGGCAGCCGTTACGCTTCGCTACCTTTTTAAAGGACTTGCTCATCTTCTTCACCCTTTTGTCACCACCTTTGTATTTTTCAAGGACCTCTGCTTTGGTACCGTAAGGAGGCGGAGAAATGATGATAATCTTAGCCTGGCTGATGGTTGGATAGTTGCTTCCCTTAATGGTCTTGATCAGCTTTTCCAAGTTACCCGGCACTTTTTTTTGCCGGTCAGCAAAAACTGCTTTGGCATCGTTGGTACCCAGTTCCAGGACGATGAAGTCATAGGGCCTTTCTTTCGTATGATTAGCTGCTTTGCGGAGGTTTTCATCAATGACAAGAAGTGAATTAAGGTTATTGTCACCGTTATTGACAAAGCCAATGGTCCGGCCACCTTTACTGATGTTGTATACCTGCGCATTGGGTAAGGCTCGCTGGAGTTGCTTTGGCCAGCTGTCTGGGAAAGTGCCGTTACTATCGCCAAGAGTTAAAATATTCACCTCTTTGTCTGTTTGTGCAAAAAGCACACATGGAAAAAGCAATAAGAGAAAAAGTATGGCTTTCATCTTTAATCTATGTTGTCTGTAAATAATTACCCTTCATATGGTTCTGACAAAAACACCTCTACTGTACCGGTTCCTTCGGCATTCGCCCCGATAACGACCTGCCGGGAATGGTAGAGCGCCTAGCCCACCGTATCCATCTCGTACACCTGCGCGCCATTCGCCGCGATGCGGAAGGAAACTTCCATGAAGCCGACCACCTAGACGGTGTCCTAGACATGTACGACGTCATGAAAGCCTTGGTAACCGAGCAACAGAAACGTATTGCCGCCGGAAGAAAAGACTCGTGCCTGCCCTTCCGCCCAGATCATGGCCATAAAATGCTGGATGACCTACAAAAGAAAACCAACGTCGGCTACTCGGCCATCGGTCCCCTGCGCGGCTTGGCAGAACTACGCGGATTGGAACTGGGAATCCACAGAAGCCTTGCCGATAACTAAAGTAGCGCTTAGAAAGCTGTTCTGTTTATTGAAATGCATAATTAAGCACAGAGTCTGAACACTCTAATAAAGCAAAAAACAGTATAAAAACTGGTTACCGTTTCTGACCTATTTCACCAAAAGCAGGCCAAAAACGGCAACCAGTTTTTCTTAATCTTTCTACTACAGTAAGCTAAAGGGTTTGTTGAAATGCCCCTCCAACAACTCAGGCAACTCTCGGAAGTAAAATCGAGTTAAAAAGCCTCTAATAAAAAACAGGACCGAAAACAAGAAAGGCCGTCTACATAGCGTAAACGACCTTTCTTGTTTTCACCCTTTTAGAGTGGTGTGATCCCGCTGGGATTCGAACCCAGGACCCATACATTAAAAGTGTATTGCTCTACCAGCTGAGCTACAGAATCAGAAATTGAAAGAAGGTGGTAAAAAAAGCCTTCCCGGCTTTATGCCGGAAAGGCTTTTGGTGATCTTGTGATCCCGCTGGGATTCGAACCCAGGACCCATACATTAAAAGTGTATTGCTCTACCAGCTGAGCTACAGAATCTTTTACTACCTTTGCTTAAGAGGGCGTTACCCTCATTTGCGATGCAAAAGTATAATCACTTTCTGTAAATGCCAAACATTTTTTGCAAATTCTGTCTGGTTTTTTGTGCCTTCTGGCTCTTCAACCCGCAACCTGTTCTGGCTCAATATTCTAACAGTCTACTTTCCAAAGCAGATTCTTTGTACACCCAACACAGGTACACCCAAGCCTTAGATATTTACAAGCAGTTGCTGAAGAAGAAGCGAATTTATTCTCCACAGATGCTCTTGAAAATGGCGTACATTCATGAAGGGCTGCAGCAATACACCCAATCCATGCACTACCTGCAACTGTATTACAGCAAGCACCCCACCCGGTCTGTCCTGCGGAAGATGGAAGAAGTAGGTTTACAGCAACATTTTTCTGGCTACGAGTATACCGACTGGAACTTCTTCAAAACTCAGTTCTACAAGTACTACTCTGAGATACTAGAAATTCTGTTAGTTGGGGCTATTATCTGCATTACAATTCTGGTGAGCAGTTGGGTTAAGCGCAAACCAGTAACCTCCAGAGTAAAAGTTGGTTTTGTGATGTACCTTGCTTTTATCTTTTACTTCACCAATTTTCTGAGCCTGGATCAGGAGGGAATCATTCAGAACAGCAATGTCCCCATCATGACCGCTCCTTCAGCTGGAGCTGGCTTGGTGGCAACAGTTGGCATGGGGCACAAAGTAAACATTGAAGGGGAATATGACATCTGGTATCAGATTGAATGGGAAGACAAGACTGCCTACATCAGAAAAAACAATCTATTATTGTTACCCCAGCCTTTAAGTGACAAAGGGATACTTTAGCCTATAGACACTTCACCCCTAGTCATCACTCAAATTCTTCCTAAAAATATTATTTACAAATAAATCCTAGTGGTTATGCCTTCAATGAAAGGCATAACCACTAGGATTTATTTTCTTGATTAGTTAAATCTCTAGTAAAATTTTTCTCTGCTAGTAAAACTAACAGATCGCCATAGGATTGAACCAAATCCCTATTTCAGCTTCTTTCTATGAAAATCTACCAAAAAATTAAACCATCTCTTATTTAAAAGGAGAATCTGGCTCTTTTTTCATGTGGTTGTACACTAACTTGTCCGTGAGGCCTGGTAACCACTTACTGAGGAACACGGTTAATTTACCCTGACTTGTCATCACCATTTCACGGCGGCGCCTGCGCGTTCCCTCCAGAATCATGGCTGCCACTTCCTCAGACGTCATCATCTTTCTTTCATCGCGCGGCGACTCACCTTGCTGTCGGCCATCTGCAGCGAGTGCGGTGTTTCTAATATTAGAAGCTGTGAATCCTGGGCAGGCAATCATCACATGTAAACCCTGGTGAAGCGTCTCGGTGCGCAATGCTCCCAGAAAGCCCTGCATGGCAAACTTAGATGCAGAATACCCCGTCCGGCCCGGTAGTCCCTGGTATCCAGCAATGGAGGAAACCCCAATTACAGAGCCTTTGGTTTTCAGGAGGTAGGGCAAGGCATATTTTGTGCAGTACACAGTGCCCCAAAAATTAATGTCCATTAACTGACGGATCACCTCCAGATCCACGTCTTGGAAGAGAGCCCGCATACTAATGCCGGCATTATTCAGCATCACGTCTATCTTCCCGAACCGTACCACGGTTTCTTCAATCAGCCTAATACAATCAACTTCCTTGCTTACATCACCCGTCACGGCCAGATATTCCACCCCAGCAGCTGCTAACTCCTGCCCTACTTCCTGCAGCTTCTGGGTATTCCTGGCTGAAATAACCACCTTTCCGCCCGCTCTTCCAAACGCCAAAGCACACGCCCTACCAATGCCCGAAGAGCCGCCGGTGATGATAATTACTTTATTCTTCATGTTTTCTGCTTCATTCGGCAACACCGCTGCCCTTACAAAAATACGAGAACTTTTGGCAACCACTTTCTTTCCGTGCCTTTCGTCATAGTCTTGTATTTTACATCTTTTTTATAAAATAAGCTCTGGAATTATAAGCTTTATTCGATTGAACCCAGGCCTGAGAAATAAAGGACGGACATTGCCTTCCTCGCTTTTTTGCCACAACCCTTGAATTGCAAGGCTTACGCTTTAAAGCAAAAACAAGAAATAAAGGCTCAAAACGGAAGCTTTCAGCATTTGGGCGGCTGTGCAGAGTTTTCTTTGTAATTTTGCAGCACCGTGAAAAGATACAAGAAGAAGAAACATAAATATGAAGTCCTCACGCAGCTTCGCGTAGAGGAAATGGCCGCCGAGGGCAAGTGCCTGGTGCGCCATGACAACCTGGTGGTATTCATTTCTGACGTGGCTCCCGGCGACGTGGTGGATGTTAAGATCACCAAAAAACGGAAGAATTACCTGGAGGGAGTGCCTGTGCATTTCCATGAGTATTCTGAGGCGCGTACTCAGCCGTTTTGTGAGCATTTCGGTGTATGCGGGGGATGTAAGTGGCAGCACATTCCGTATGAAACCCAGCTGTTCTACAAGCAGAAACAGGTAAATGACAACGTGGAGCGCATCGGCAAGATCAAGGGCCATGAAATGCTTCCCATCCTTCCCTCAGACCGGGTAAGCTTTTACCGGAACAAGCTGGAATATACCTTCTCAGACAACGCCTGGTTGACCAAAGAACAGATCGACAGCGGTGAAGAACTGGAGCGAAGAGCATTAGGCTTCCATATCCCGCTAAGGTTCGATAAAATAGTAGACCTGCGCCACTGCTACCTGCAACCTGGTCCCTCTAATGAGATCAGGCTAGCCGTAAAAGGGTATGCCATTGAGCACAACCTGCCGTTCTTTGACCTGGTGAAGCAGGAAGGCTTTCTCAGGAACCTGATTGTACGCACTGCCAACACCGGTGACCTGATGGTGATTGTACAAGTTTTCCAGGACAAGATGGAGTGGCTGCAGCCCCTGCTGGATTTCCTTTTGCAGGAGTTCCCGCAGATCACCTCGCTGCAGTACGTGGTGAATAGCAAAGGCAACGAGACGTTCCATGACCTGGAGGTGGTGTGCTACCACGGTGACCCGTACATTCATGAGCAGATGGAAGGGCTCCGTTTCAGAGTGGGGCCAAAGTCTTTCTACCAGACCAACTCAGAACAGGCGTACAACCTCTACAAACTTACACGTGAGTTCGCCCTACTAAATGGCACAGAGACGGTATATGATCTTTATACGGGTGCTGGTACCATCGCTAACTTCGTGGCAAGGTCAGCCGCGCAGGTGGTAGGCATTGAGTACGTGGCCAGCGCCATTGAAGACGCCAAAATCAACTCGCAGATCAATGACATCACCAACACGCACTTTTACGCCGGTGACATGAAGGACGTGCTCACCAATGAACTCTTTGCGCATCATGGTAGGCCAGATGTCATTATCACAGATCCGCCCCGCGCGGGCATGCACCCAGACGTAGTAGCCAAGCTCTTGGAAGTGAAAGCGAACCGGATTGTGTACGTAAGCTGCAACCCGGCCACCCAGGCCCGCGACCTTGAAATGCTGTCTGAGCTGTACGATGTGATCAAAATTCAGCCGGTAGATATGTTCCCTCAGACGTACCATGTAGAAAGCGTGGCACTGCTGACTTTGAGAGGATAATCTCAGGTTTTTAAACACCATATTTGCATTTAGGGGCTGCTTTCTGGAAAACAGTCCCTAAATGCATCTCTTTACAAGAATATACGTGCTACCAGTTACGCACAAGTAATATCTCTATGCAAAACGATCCAGAACTGAATGGTAAATACCTGGGCACGATCACCAAAGATTTTGTGCAGGTGTTTGATACGCTTAAAGAAGCTTCTTACCTCATCCGGAAGCGTGATATATCTAAATACCCCATTTTCGTGTTTTCCCGGGAAGTCACCCAAATTGGTGGATTATTGATAGCAGCCCATGAGCGAGAATTGGAATGGCACATCAATGCCTCTTACCTGGAGGACTTTGTAAACCGGCAGTTGGTGGGTGCTGACAAAATAGAGGAGTTTCAGCAAGCTTACCGCGATGCGGATGAATACTGCTGCCTTTTTGTGATAGACCGTGATTTCATGAATTTCGTGTTTGTGCCTTACCCAGAGGATTAAGGGTATCTCCTTTAGGTACAAACCACATGAACGTTCTGTTTATTTGTAGCCGTAACCAATGGCGAAGCCCAACCGCTGAAAAGGTTTTTCAAACTTATGAAGGCTTTACCTGCCGGTCTGCCGGAACCTCAGATAAGGCTAGAATAAAAGTTAACGCCAAACTGCTGGAATGGGCTGACTTGATTTTTGTAATGGAGAAAAAGCATAAACAAATCCTGATCTCCACCTACGGTACCCTCGTCAGAGAAAAAGAACTATACGTGCTGGACATCCCAGATGAGTATGGGTACATGGACGAGGAATTAATTCAAATGCTGGAGACCTCTGTAAGTCCGCTCCTATACACCTGAATCACTTTTTGCCCCTATTCAGAAAATCAGGCAGGAAATACATTAGTTTTTAAATGCGTAAGGCCGTGATGAAACATCCCGGCCTTACGCATTTAAAAACATAATCATCTTAGCTGAAGTGATTCCAGCCTTGCGCCTTAATGGGGAACGCATTGCCGCTTGGGGTCACCAACCGCACGCCCTCGCCAGCATCGGTAATGTTGCCAATGATGGTAATGTCTGGGTGGTTCCGGATTTTGTCATAGTCCCCCATCTTCACGGTGAAAAGCAGTTCATAGTCTTCGCCGCCATTCAGAATACACGTAACCGGGTCCAGCTTGAATTCCTCTGCGGTTTCCAGAGTCTGCTGGTCCGCAGGAAGTTTATCCTGGTAAATGGCTGCTCCTACCCTGCTTTGCGAACAGATATGCAGCAATTCCGAGCCTAGTCCGTCTGAAATGTCAATCATAGAAGTGGGATGCACGCCTAGTTCCTTGAGTTCATGGATCACATCCATGCGGGCCTCTGGGCGTAACTGACGGCCTATCACGTAATCTTTGCCTTCCAGTTCAGGTTGGGTCTCAGGGTCAGCCAAGAAGGCCTGTTTTTCGCGCTCCAGTAATTGCAGTCCCAGGTAAGCGCCACCTAAGTCTCCGGTCACACACACCAAATTATTTAGTTGGGCAGTACTGCGCAGCACAGCTTTTCCTTTTTCTACTTCGCCCAAGGCGGTGATGCTGATGACCAGTCCACCGCGCGAGGCGGTGGTATCTCCGCCCACCAAGTCTACTTTGTAGTTTTCGCAGGCCAGGCGCATGCCCGCGTATAGTTCTTCAATGGCTTCTACGGTATAGCGCGCGCCGATGGCTAAACTCACCACAATCTGGGTAGGGATGGCGTTCATGGCGGCAATATCTGACACGTTCACCGCCACTGCCTTATAGCCCAGGTGCTTCAAAGGGCAAAAGGTCAGGTCAAAGTGCACGTTCTCCACCAGCATGTCTGACGTCACCACCACCTGCTTCTGGCCGGGCTCCAGCACTGCGGCGTCATCGCCGATGCCCACCACGGTGGAAGGCTGGGTTAACTCAATGTTCTCCTGCAATCGCCGGATCAGGCCAAATTCGCCCAAAGTATCTAAAGAGGTATATTCTGACATATTTATGCGGTTTATCGTAGTTTTTTCCTGTAAAGAAATAGGAGATATACGTTTTCGTCTTATTTTTAGAAAAACTTGCCCGAAATGCAAAGATAGCTTTTTCCCGGCATCCTTCACGGCGCTGCAATGGAGTACGGGAACAAACTAAATTTGCTAACGGGTGTTCGCAGTAGTAGCTTTGACAATAAAGAATACCTCTATGTCCAGTGCCCCAATGACCCGGAAAGAACAGATAGACCAAGTAGCCACTTCCCTATTTAAATCAAGGGGTTTTGCCGCCACCACCATGCGCGACCTTGCGCTGGAACTTGGAATTGAAGCCGGAAGCCTCTATTCACATATCAAATCTAAGGAAGACATTCTGCAGCGGGTCTGTTTCAAGATGGCCGATGAGTTTAACGCTGCCTTTGACGAGGTACAGCACCAGGACGTACCCGCCGGCGAAAAGCTACGTTTAGCTGTTGCCGCGCACGTGCGGGTATTAACTAAAAACCCGCCGGCAGCGGGCGTGTTCCTGAACGAATGGCGTCATTTAAGTGAGCCTTCACTGAGTAAATTCCATGACATGCGGTTCAAGTATGAGGAAAGTCTTCGTCAGATTGTGCGGGATGGCATCGCCAGCGGCGAGTTTAAAGTGACCGATGAAAAGTTTGTGGTGCTTACCCTGCTTTCTAGCTTAAACTGGCTGCACATGTGGTACAAGCCGGAAGGTAAAATGAGCCCAGACGAGATTGCCGAGTTCCTTTCTAATCTCTTGCTTAACGGGCTTAAAAACTTCTAAATCTGCTTTAAGCACCTTTTTGGCTATACTTTCTCAGGGGCAACTGCGTTTCTTTTTGAAAAACAGGCCCCTGTCTTTGTTTGCACCCCCTCAAGGGAAAAGCTTTTGGCTACTTTGTAACGGGAAGCAGGGCTGTTACGTTTGCAGGTTGTCAGGCTTTGATGAAGGCCGCACCTTACCAAAACAGCAGGCTCACGTTTGTTTCAATAACACAGTAATGAAAAATAATTTTCTCTTTGGATTGGCAGCAACGCTGGTAGTGATTTTAGCGGGCTGTTCCAAAGATTCAGGTAAATCTGGCCGCCTGGTTCGGCCAATTTCTGACGATCAATTACGGCAGGAGCTGACTATGTTGTCTGACACCCTCACTGGCAAATGGAACGTGATGATGTGGAGCGACAGCGTAAAAACCCAGCAGATGGAAGAGATTTTGGCCGCTATCCCTCCTGCTGCACTTGAATCTACCCAACGTGCCGATTTGCAACAAGCGCTACGCAGACTACAAGGCCTGCGTTATGACCGAAATAGCATGCGCAACACAGACCAGATAGATGCCTATGACCAGGCGCAGGATTCTGTTTGGAACGCGATTAGAGCCTTCTTACCAGAAAACGGCCCTACAGGCATAGCAAGAGTAGACTCCCTCAACCAATCCATTACAGCTCATCACAGCGAGGTGGTATTTTACCGTGGCCGCTATGACCAAACGGCCAAAGAATTAAACACTTTGCTCAGACGCTACAAGGGTCAGGTTCCCAAGCTGGGCAAACCTTATGATACTTTACAACCCGCTCCTCTTTTTCAATGGGTAGATAAAAACGCCCCTGCTAAAGAAGACGAGGAAGAACAGGAGTAGAATCCCTTTTGATTAAGGCTTTAGTTTACAAAAACGGGTAAAAAACAGAACAGCCCCGGAAGATCATTCCGGGGCTGTTCTGTTTTTGAGATTATTAGTTAGCCTAACTGGGCCATCTCGTCTTTGACAAAATCTACTAATGATTGGATATAGTCGCTGGAGAAGTCGAACCGGACACCGGCGGCATCATAGATTTCACCTATGGTGGCGGTATAGCCTAAGCAGAGGGCTTTTTTGTAGCCTTCTAACGCAGCTTCTGGTTCAGACTTGTAGCGTTTCCAGACGGCGATAGCCCCAAGTTGCGCCATGGCATACTCTACATAGTAGAAAGGCACTTCATAGAGGTGCAGCTGTTTTTGCCATATATAGGGCTTCAGGTACTCCAGTCCGCTCCAATCTACTTCCTGCTGGTTGAACTCCTCAAAGATACGCACCCAGTTCTGGTGGCGCTCTTGAATAGTGTGGGTAGGATTTTCGTAAATCCAGTGCTGGAACTTGTCAATGGTAGCTACCCACGGGAACGTCTCCAGCACACCTTCCAGGTGTTGTCTTTTGGCACGCACCAGATCTTCCTGGTTCGGGAAGAAGATGTCCCAGTGATCCAAGGTTAGCAACTCCATAGACATGGAAGCCAGTTCAGCTACCTCGGAAGGTGGGTGTTTCGCCGCATTCAAAGGTAGATCACGGGTCAGGAACGAATGCACCGCGTGTCCTCCTTCGTGCAGCAAAGTAACTACATCACGGAGCGAGGAAGTAGCATTCATGAAGATGAACGGTACTCCAATTTCATCCAGCGGATAGTTGTAGCCACCGGGCGCCTTGCCCTTACGCGACTCCAGATCCAAATGCCCCATTTCACGCATGGTCACCAGGCAATCACCCAGGAACGAATCTAAGCGATAGAAACAGTCAATAGTCTTGGTCAGGAGTTCATCGCCGGTTTGGAATGGCTCTAACGGAGGCAACCCACTAGGATCTACATCCATGTCCCAAGGTTTCAAGGTGTCCAGACCTAGCAGTTCCTTGTGTTCTAAATCAATCTGACGGGTGACAGGCACCACTTTTTCTTTGATGGCCTGGTGAAATGAAAAGGTATCTTCAGGACCATAATCAAAACGGCCTAGCGCGGCAAACATGTAGTCCCGGAAATTGTCAAAGCCCGCGTTCAAAGCCACTTGATGGCGTAGTTGCACCAATTCAGTGAACAGTTCATCCAGCTTTTCCTTGTCTTCCAGCCGCCGAGTCTGAATGGCCAGGTAAGCCTCTTCCCGCACTGCCCGGTCTGTTTGCTTTAAGCGGTCAGCGGCCCGTTGCAGGGTCATTTCCTCGCCATCTAGCGTCACCATCATGGCACCGGCAATGGCGCCATATTGCTGCTGTTTGGTACTGATTTCTGTCTGTAAGGGAATATTTTCCTCCCTGAACAGTTCAATGGCACGGCGTACGCCCCGCAGGTAAATGCGGTACTTCTGCTCATCTAACCCATCTATGTACGGCGACTCCACCAGCTTGCGGTTGAAGGCATCATCATACGGAGAGGCTTTGGGCTCGATTTCGGTGACAAAGAACTGAAACGCTTGCGTGAGAGCCTCATCCTGAGTATCGCAGGTCATTTTGATGTACCGCCATGCCAGGTTCTCAGAGAGCACGCTCTCCAGTTCACTGCGGTCGGTAATCCACTTTTCCAGGTCTTCCTGCGAGTTAATCTCGCGGGTTTTCAGTTCCTCAAAGTATGACTCCAGCGATTCCCAATCTCCTACCTCAAAATCGGCGGGAAGGTACTGGCGGGTTTTGCGTTCTGGCAAGGCGAGCGTTTGAGAGGTGTTTTCCATAAAACAGGGCAAAAAGATTAACCAATCTCAATCACCACATCAGCGGTGAGCGGATGGCCTACGCAATTTAGAACGTATCCTTGGGCAATTTCTGCATCTGACAAGCCTTCGCGTTCATCTAGATGGACGCGTCCGCTCAGGCATTTACCCATACAGGCGGTACAAAGGCCGGCCTGGCAAGAGTAAGGTAAGTCAATATCTGCTCTTAAACCAGCTTCCAGGATAGTATCTGTGGGTTTTACCTCCACCTGATACTCCTGTCCCTCATAGATCAGCGTTACTGTACGCGTAATGATTTCGTCAGACTCTGGAGCAGCGCTTACATCGGCACTTTGCGCTTCGGGGCCAGTTGGGGCGGTGAAGCTTTCTTTATGAATCTGGCTTGCCGGTACTCCTTTAAAATGGAGGGCTTCGCGCACCTCGTTCATCATGCCTTCAGGTCCGCATATGAAGTATGATTCCTGCTGGAAACCGGGTACTTTCAAGTCATCAATCAGGCGCAGCACCATGTTCCGGTCCAGTAACCCGATGTGGTCCTGCTTTTCAGTAGCATCTACCAGAGCCTCGTTGAACACGTGCACTACTTTCAGTTGCTCATGATATTGTTGCTCAAATTGGGCCAGCTGATCTTTGAAGATAACTGAATCAACGTTCCGGTTACCGTAGATGAGAGTTATCCGGCTTTGTGGCTCATAGGTAAGGGTGCTTCTGAGCATGGACATTAACGGCGTAATACCGCTTCCGCCGCCAAATAAGAAGATGTGCCGTTTCTGGGAGGGCTCTGGCTTGAGATTGAAGTTCCCGATGGGGGCCATCACTTCTATGGTTTGCCCTATCTGTGCATTTTCTGCTAAAAAGTTAGAGACCAAACCACCTTCTACCCGTTTCACGGTCACTGAAAAGTACGGATCTTCAGGAATGCTGCACAAAGAATACGATCTACGCACCTTTTGGCCATTCACCGGCAAAATCAACGTCAGAAATTGACCAGGGATATAAGGGATACTTTTCTTTTCTGGATGGTCTAGATGAAGGGTGATGGCGTCTGACGTCTCTTGTGTGATGTCCACCACTTTCATGTTGAAATAAGCGTTGCTCATAGTTTTTATACGAAAAACGAATGTGATTCGGGTTTGACTAACTTTTAATAAGGGAGGAAAGTTACAACATTTCAGAAACCAACCCGAACTTAGCATAAAAAATAGCGGTCGTACGTTTGTTTTTCCTTTATCTTTCCAAATTAATTTTTTACTAAGTTACCGTTTCAGGTTCCTTTTATGGAAAAATCCTCTAAACTGATCAAGCTCCTATCTGCTCCCGCAATTTCCTTTGCCCCTCTCCTTGACCATGACTTGAACGCTGAAGACATAGTACGTCTGGACTTTACGGCAAAAAATTCGGCCCTTCTCCAGACCGACCTTCGGGACACCGCTTCATTTGAAAGGTTTGTTTTGGAGATGCTTCAGCAAAAGAAGGCAACCATTGGAGTGGGTGGCTATTTTGAGAATAGAGTTATTTACCGCCGAAGCGAGCATTTTGATACTTCTACGGAAGGAAGATCGGTCCACCTGGGGGTAGATATTTGGGCTCCGGCTGGCATTCCTATCTATGCACCATTGGAGGGAACCGTGCACAGTTTTCAGGACAATGCTAATTTTGGGGACTATGGCCCTACCATCCTTCTACAGCATGAACTAGAAGGCATTCCGTTTTACACCTTGTACGGTCACCTGAGCCGAACTTCCTTGGATGGGTTGTCAGCTGGCAAACGCATTTCTGCTGGAGAGCAGGTTGCTACTATGGGTCCATATCCAGAAAACGGAGATTGGCCCCCGCACCTTCATTTCCAGGTAATGACTGATCTTCTGGGGAAAAGCGGGGACTTTCCGGGAGTTTGTGCTCCTTCTGAGGAAGGGTACTACCGCCAAATCTGCCTTGATCCTAACATCATTATAAGGTCAAAGCACTTAATCTGAGTTCTAAATCGAGCTCCAGCAAGGTGTTCTACTTGATTTCTAAACAACCTCGAAAGGTAGTATGCATGAACGTATAAAGTTGTTGCTCCTCTTTTTGGCTATTTCAATTGTGATTTTAGTGCGGGTGGCAGTAGAACCTGATGGCTTCACTACACCAGATTCCATTCATTACCTTAAAGCGGCTGAAGCGCTTGTAGAGAAAGGCAACCTACAATATCTGGATCAGGGCAAATCCACTACATTAACTATTTGGCCTTTAGGGTATTCTTTCTCAATCGCCACCATATCCTATCTCTCCCCTCTTTCAATATTTTGGAATTCTAAGTTGGTTAACCTGCTTTGGATTGCTTTTGCATTTGCCCTCATCTACAAATTATTTCCTGAGAATAGCTTTTGGATTGGCCTCATCTTCTGCATGCATTCAATCTTAGACATATTTTCCTACACTTGGTCTGAGCCAGGGTTGATGGTGATTATGTTGTGGTTTGCTATCTCTCTCCATCATTTTCTATTCAAATCTTTAGAACAGGTAGAATGGACCTTTCAGCTTATGTTCTCTATACTGTTGTCTTTCCTTTACAGATATTTTGGTGCTTTTCTTTTAGGAGTACTTTCTATGTTTGGAATTTACTTTCTCTGGAAGAAAAATTGGAAGGAAGTAGGGCTGTTGCTTGGACTTGCCGTCTGCATTATTTCCTTTATTGTTTATTACTTTAGGTTTGTACAACTCCATACTGGTTATTACTCTGGTACTACCCGCATTCCGGCAGACGAATCATTTTTATATCTGCTTAGCAAACTAGTTCAGACACAATTGAATGAGATGCTCTTAATTAGAAAGCTTGATTTTCAGAAAATTGATTTCCTTGCTTTTTTCTTCCTACTTCTTCAAGTTGGAATATTTTTCATAGTGCTTAAGAGAATCAATAAACAAAATTTTTGGAAGGCATTATTAAGCCCTAAAGAATCAGATTCCCTTTCATTAACAATCGCCTTTGTAGGAATAAGCTACTGGCTAACAATGGTCATTCTTCGCTTTTTTATGAAATTTGACATGTTTGACTTCAGACTCCTTACTCCAGCTACATTTCTTTTGTTAATAGCTATTCACTCCTATTTCTCGGCAGAACACAGAAAACCACTTTTACAAAAGATTCAAACCCCAATTACCTTTTTATATTTACTTGCTTTAGCACATGGGCTCTATAAACAGCAATTGTTGCTGCTCTTTGTTAACTAGTTTTCCATTTGGACAAAGTTTAACCTCAATCACCCACTTCACTTATGTTTGACGCGGAACGTTTCCTGATCAGGATTCAAGACTTTGCAGTGCTGTATGGCATTAAGGTGCTTGTTGCCATCTTTATACTATTGGTTGGTCTATGGCTCATCAGGCGCATCACAAATTTTACGTATGCGCTTATGACCCGCAAAAACGTAGACCCATCTCTGCGCCCTTTCTTGAGGAACATCCTCAATATTGTGTTGCTGGTTATGCTCATCATGGTGGTGATTGCCCAGGTAGGCTTGGAAGTAACGTCCTTTATTGCGGTACTTGGTTCTGCAGGTCTGGCAGTAGGGTTAGCCTTACAAGGTAGCTTATCTAATTTCGCAGGCGGGGTGCTGATTTTGACTGTCAAGCCCTTCAGGGTGGGTGATTTTATTGAG
The DNA here is from genome assembly GCF_001310085.1 of Rufibacter tibetensis. Classification (GTDB taxonomy): domain Bacteria; phylum Bacteroidota; class Bacteroidia; order Cytophagales; family Hymenobacteraceae; genus Nibribacter; species Nibribacter tibetensis. The sequence goes on along the minus strand of NZ_CP012643.1, from coordinate 3,375,998 downwards.
GCGCAGGGGCAGAAGGGAACAGTAAACCTCATCAACATCTTCAACACCGTGATCATCACTGATGACAACAAAACCGTTTATCTTCCTAACGGACCATTGGCATCAGCGGTGGTCGTAAACTATGATGTAGAAGATACCCGGCGTTTAGATGTTTCTTACTCCGTTGACGCAGCTATACCTATATCAAAAATTAGAGACGTCCTTCAAAGAGTGATTGCTACGGATGACCGTATCTTGAAAGACCCGGAACCGACCATAGGCGTAGAAAAACTGTCCGGCCAAACCATGACCATCTCTATGAAAGTATGGGTGCAACGGGGAAACTACAATTTCCAGCAGGTTTCTGAAGTACTAAACGAAAGAATCAAAGAAGCTTTTGAAGCAGCAGAAATAGGGTTGAAATAAACCGGCTGAAAAGTTTATTTGGTGGTTCTAGAAAAATAGGCCTAAACCTAATTAAGATTCAGAAAATCAGTTGAGTCCCTTTTTACGCTTGATTTTAGAAAATTAGGCGTAAAAAGGGACTTTTACTTAGTCAAACTTGATAGCTTTAACCGGGTGAATTCTGGCAATGAGCAGTGTAGGTAACAGAATGGAAAGCATGGTTAACACGAAGGTGATGGCATTGATGCCCACCCAAATGCGCCAGTCCCAATGGATGGGAACAGTGTCCATATAATAATTTTCGGGGTCTAAGGGGATGAGATGAAAATAGTCCTGCACGCCGCAGAAGAACAGGGCCAACAGGTTACCTCCAATCAAGCCGGCAATGGTTAACCGAAGCCCTCGGTGCAGGAAAATGCCTCTAATTTGCCCGTTGGTAGCGCCCATGGCTTTAAGTGCGCCAATCATATTGGTACGTTCCAGAATCATGATAAAGAGTGTAGACACCATATTGAAGGTGGCTACAAACACGATCAGCACCAGAAAAATCACTACGTTCCGCTTAAGCAGTTCCAGCCAGTCAAAGAGTTGGGCGTAGGTATCGGTTATTTTCTCCAGTTGCAAGTCATAGTTCATCTTGTCAAAGACCTGGCTCGTGACAGTGTCAATCTGGGTAAAGTCGTTAAGGAGGATTTCGTAACCGCCCACTAAGGTATCTGGCCATTGGTTCAGGTCTCTTATTTGCTGCAAATCGCCCAGCACATACACGTTATCAAACTCCTCCAGACCCGTCTTAAAGATGCCTTTCACCTCAAACTTGCGCATTCGTGGCGGATTCTGGATAAAGTAGAAAAGTACCCGCTCACCCACCTTCAGCCGGAGTTTATCGGCCATGAGCTGGCTCATCATGATTTGGTTGGAAGCGGCTGTATCTGTAAACTCCATCAAAGAGCCAGAAACTAAGTTATCCCGTATCCCCCGGAAGTCATAGGTAGAGTCTACTCCTTTCAAGACTACCCCCAACACTTCTTCATCGGTTTTAATGATGGCTGTCTTACGGGCGAAGGGTTGCAGATGGGCTACCCCAGGGATCTTCTCATAGTCGTCTAAGCCTGTGGAGGTGCCCATGGGATAACCTTCAAAGGAGTTATTGGTGTCAAATTTGCTAATTTGCAGGTGTCCGCCAAAACTGAAGATCTTCTCCTGTATTTCATACCGGAAGCCTTCCAGAATAGCAAAGGACACAATCATGATGGCAATGCCCAGCCCTACGCTGAACTTTGCTATTTTTGTGACCGAGGCGGTAAAAGAGTCTGAACGGGCGCCGGTCAACCGACTGGCAATGTAACGGGAAAGATTCACTTCGTCTATTTTGTGCTTAAAGATAGTTATCTGTTCTTAAACTAAACCTATGCTCTCCATCCTCCTCCGTACGGCCATGGTATGTGCTACGCTGGTCAGTTGCCAGAAAACCGCAACTATACCCTCTAACAGCACTACCGTTAACACGAGCAGTACACCCCCTGAGCCGGCTAAGCAGGCGCCGCAAGAAGCTCCTCTCCTAACGGGCGCGCAGCAAACAGAGTTGTATCTGCCGTATCTGCAGGACAAGCGCGTGGGCATGGTAGTAAACCAAACGTCTACCATAGGTAAAACGCATTTAGTAGATAGCCTTTTGAGCAGGGGCGTGAAGATCACCATGATTTTTGCCCCCGAACATGGTTTCAGAGGTGATGCCGATGCCGGTGCCCACATCAAGAACTCTACCGACTCCAAAACTGGTTTGCCTATTCTATCCCTGTATGGAAGCAACAAAAAACCATCGGCGGAGCAGCTGAAAGAAGTGGATGTGGTCCTTTTCGACATCCAGGATGTGGGCGTACGGTTCTACACCTACAGCAGCACCATGCATTATGTGATGGAGGCCTGCGCAGAGCAAAACAAGCCCATGCTCCTGCTGGACCGCCCCAACCCCATTGGCTACCTGATTGACGGAACGGTGCTGAAGCCACAATTCAAATCTTTTGTGGGCATGAACACCATTCCTATTGCCCATGGCTTAACGCTGGGTGAATACGCTTTGATGATCAATGGCGAAAAATGGCTTAAAAATGGGGTGCAGGCGCAGGTAAAGACTATCCCGGTAAAAGGCTACAACCATAAGATGTTCTATTCTCTGCCAAACAAGCCATCGCCTAACCTGCCTAACGACCAATCTATAAAGCTATATCCCTTCCTCTGCCTTTTTGAAGGGACAACCGTAAGCCAGGGGCGTGGCACACAGACGCCGTTCCAGGTGATTGGGGCACCGTATTACCCAGATAAGTCATTCTCGTTTACGCCCGTGCCTATCCCGGGCATGTCCATGGATCCGCCGTACAAGAACCAAGTTTGCTACGGGAAAGACCTGACTAAACTGAACCTGAAAGAGAACTTCACCTTGAGCTATTTACTTGACTTTTACCAAAAATCAGGGCAAAAGGAGAAGTTCTTCAACAACTTCTTCAAGAGCCTGGCCGGGACCGATGAACTGCAGAAGCAGATCATGGCTGGCCTGAGCGAAAAAGAGATACGCGCCTCCTGGAAGACAGATTTAGAGGCCTATAAAAAAATGCGCAAGCAGTACTTGCTGTACCCTGACTTTGAATAACCTCATGCGGAAAGAAGACCTCCGGATTATTTTTATGGGCACCCCAGACTTCGCGGTGCCCGCCCTCCAAGCCTTAGTAGAAAACAACTGGAACGTGGTGGCCGTTATTACGGCGCCGGACAAACCGGCAGGCCGAGGTCTGAAACTGGTGCATTCGCCAGTGAAGGAACTGGCGTTGCAACACAACTTGCCTATTCTGCAACCTACCAACCTCAAAGATCCTGCCTTCCAGGAAGAGCTGAGAAGTTACAGGGCTAGCCTGCAAGTGATTGTGGCTTTCAGAATGCTGCCCGAGGCGGTTTGGAACATGCCAGAACTGGGCTCCCTGAACATTCATGCCTCTCTGCTGCCCCATTACCGTGGAGCAGCTCCTATTAACTGGGCGCTCATCAACGGTGACCAGGAAACCGGAGTAACCTCCTTTTTCCTGCAGCACGAGATTGACACCGGCGACATTATCCTGCAGAAAAAAGTAGCCATTGCCCCGGAAGACAATTTCGGGACGCTATACGAGAAGCTGAAACACGCAGGCGCTGACCTGTTGCTCGAAACCGTTGAAGCCATTGTGGAGGAACGCACTCAGCCTTATCCGCAACCCCAACCCGATGAGCCGCTCCGGATGGCTCCTAAAATCTTTAAGCAAACCTGCCAGATCAATTGGGAGATACCAGCCCAGCAGGTGCACAATTTTGTGCGGGGTTTATCGCCGTATCCTGCAGCCTGGACGGTGCTGGAAGAAAAACAATTCAAAATCTTTTCGGGGCAGGTTCTGGAAAACGCCCCTAAAACTCAGCCCGGCTCCTACACAACTGATGGAAAGTCTTTTCTGCACATTCAATGCGGAGACGGGACAGGTTATGCGGTAGAAGAACTGCAGATGGAAGGCAAAAAACGAATGAAAATTCAGGACTTTTTAAGAGGATTCACTTTTCAGCACGCCATATGATTGGAATAGTAGTAGCCATTGCAGAAAACCGCGTCATCGGGAAAGACAACCAACTCATCTGGCATTTACCCAAAGACCTTCAGCATTTCAAAAAACTCACCATGGGCCACCCTATGGTCATGGGCCGTAAGACGTTTGAAGCCATTGGTAAACCCTTACCCGGTCGTACGTCTATCATTGTTACCCGCCAAGCAGAGTACAAAGCTCCTGAAGGATGTGTTGTAGTTTCTTCCCTGGAGAAAGCGTTAGAACAAGGCTTAGCCCTAGATGAGCAAGTGCTGGTAGTAGGCGGCGGTGAAATCTACGAGCAAGCACTTCCGTTGGCCGAAGTTGTGTACCTCACCTTGGTGCATGAATCTTTTGAGGGTGATGTGCTTTTCCCCGAATTAGAAGCAGAGGCTTGGGAGATTACTGAACAGGAAGAGCATCCCGCCGATGAAAAACATGCCTATCCCTATTCCTTCTTCACTTTTAGACGAAAAGCTGGTTTTAGCCAGAACTAATATTTGAAACATCAATTTCCATTTTAGTGCCACTTTCAAGAAATTAATTCTAGAGTAGGGACTGGTTCGGGTTAGTGGATTTAGGCAAATTTTATCAAAACTGCCCAGAAACAAAAGCTTAGAATCCTCTCTTCTAGAAAGGTTAAACCTTTAGTCCTAAAAGAAAGCCGCCACTTGAATTCAAGTGGCGGCTTTCTTTTAGGACAGTATTATCTATGCAAGAAAGTATTACCTCAAGATGTAGATTTTACCATAGCCATTTTTGAAGGCTTTGTCACCAGCCGTAAAGCGGTGCTTCATCTCTTCTGGTCCATTATCCATTACTACGCGGTAGAGGTACACGCCATTTGCGAGTCTGTCACCGAACTCATCAGTACCATCCCAGGCAAACTCAGAGACGTTGTTCCCGATTTTGATAGGGCCTAACTCCTCCTTCTGAACTTCCCTAATCACTTTCCCAGTCACCGTCATAATCTGAAGCTTCATCTTCTCTGGCACTGTGCTTCCGGTTAGGGTAAAGACAAACCTTGTTTTAGACGAGAATGGGTTAGGGTACGGGTAGAAATTAGTGATGGAGGCTTCATTTACCACTTCAAAGTTGATACTGTACCGCTCACTACCGGCGCGTTGACCCAGGGCATCAACTCCTTGCACTTCTAAGGTATATTTTCCGTTCTCTAACTTTTCTGGCTGATACTCCACCCGGAAATCATTCTTATCATCTGCCGGGAACCACTTAATGTGTGGGTTAGTGGTTACGTCTATCTCCTCAAAATCTGCACCAGTCTTCTTAAGATACACCTTCATAGACGCAGGATCAGTAATAGGAACTGTCTTGGTATTATTTTTCAACACCATGCTGATCAAAGGGCTTGGAGATACAATGTCACCATCTAGAATCCTTACTCCGTCAAACACCACATCCAGCACAGGTGGCATACCCGCTGATAAGTTTACATTGAAGGGAATCTCCAAGGTATTGTTAAGGTAGGTCTGCTCCGGCAGAATGCGGGGGTTCACTGTTACCCGAAGTCTGTTTGCCCCAGTCAAATTAACAGTAGAAAACTTGTGGTTGAAGAAAACCGTGTCTTCTTTTTGCAGAGCCTCTACCTTGAACGTTTTCGGGATATTTGATCCATTTTCTGCAAACACGGTAGCTTCTACCGTAAGTGAATCAGAGAAACTTACTTGACTGATGTTATGAAAAGCAAACCTAAGATTTACTTCGCCACTAGCTGCCTGCTCTGACAACTTCAGGTATTTATCCAGCCCAACTAAATCAGGCCGAATCAATCCTTCCGGTACCCCCTCATATAGAACCGTCCACTCCTCTAATTGTGGAACTGTTCTTTGGGTTTCATCCTTTAAATCTAACCTAAGTCTTAGGTAAGGGTATGTCTTAGCATCAATACCTGCCAGGCTGAAGTTGGAGGAGGTAACATTTGAAGAAAGTACAGTTTCTTTTGCGTTAGCATCTACCCCTATCACATCTAAGGTATAACTGTCAGAAAGCTCCACTTTCATTTGATAGTGAAGTGACTTCCATTCCTTTGCCGGACCAATTAGGGTAGAAGTTAATGTTCCCTGTGACTCTAAAGAATACACTTGCTTCTCTACCCGAATGGCTTGCATATTGCGTTCAATCGGATCACTTGGAGTGGCTCCCATTTCTGTTGCAGTTCCCGGGGCAGTTCCCTTTCTTCCAATAATGGCAAATGGGTCACCAGTTTGTAACTGGTCAATGATTGAGGATCCAATTGTCTTGAAGGCTGCTTTCAAACCTGAACTCATCTCAGAGTAAGGAACACTCCCAATCCCTGTCATAGCCACATGGTACCCGTTGGGGATACTCTTCAAGAAGTTTTCTAGGCGTAGTTGGTTAATTGCTACTCGCAAATCACCGAAATGGTAAACAATTTTTGGGTTGGTCCCACAAATGGAAGCAAACTCAGAAGGGGCATTAACGGGCTCCAGCGTTTGGTCTTTTAGGACAACCGCCATCATGGTTGGTCCAGCCCCACAGTCCCATTCACTGACTTTAAAGTTATTCAGGAAAATACCGTATGGAGGATATCTAAATGGTTGACCACCACCTACACTGTTTATTTCAATCTCTTTACTAGAGGTACCAGCAGCAAAGGAAAAACCATTGGTGGTAGGCTGATCTACTAATTTTTGTTTATCGGCTTTTTGTAATTGGCCTATGGCTTTCTGAGACCAACCAGAACCACTTCCCGGGATGTACCGGAAAGAGCTTGTTGCCCAAACAGTGTCTTCTTCTGAAGCAATGGTCGCATACCTCAATCTCCAATAATAAACAACACTGTCCCTACTGGTTGTATTCGCGGGCAAATTAACTTCCCAAACCGGCAAAGAAGCAGCTTGTACAACCTGAGTTTTCTTCCAGGAACTATTAAACGTATGAACTGTATCCAACTCAAAGTGATAGCCTCTGGAAGCAGTCAGTAAATCTGTAGATTGCCCTACAAGCTTTACTTTCTGGTCTTTCACTATTGAATACTCCTGTGGACCGAGAGCTAATACCCCATCTTTTGAGAAGAAGTACTCAATAGTAATCTGATTGTTAGTTTCGTCGATCTCTTCAATGGAGTTTGTATGATCTAAATGTATCACAAATGTATTCAGACCCGCACCCTCCAGATTCTTAGAATCTAACTCCACCAGTAGCGTATCTCTGTAGTAGACAGGGGCTACTTTGATGGAGTCATATAGGACTTCAGTACCATTGGGCAACTTTCTGTTAACTGAAACATAGAAGCTGTCCTGGTCTACCCTCCCATAGTTTCTAATGTCCAGTTTTAGCGAAAATTTTTCCGTGTTAGCTGTCACTGTGCTTCCGTCTAAAGCCTGCAGGGTTGCCCCACCGTTAGAAACAGCATAATCTGCTTTTTCTGGAGCAAGAAGGCGTAACGCCGGATCAGCATGCAACACCATCTGCATGAGCATAGCATTAGCATTATCCCCGCTGTACCTGCTTAATATATCAAGTGTTCGCTGGTGCTGGACACCCAAGGGTTTTGAGAGGTAGGTAGAGTCACCAAAAGCAACGGAGTAATAAGTTGAAGAAAACAAGTTCATCAGGGTTGGATAACCAAAACTATCATGGGCCAAAAAAGAGATGGCACCTTTGTTTGGAGTTAGCAGCCAATCTTCTCCAAAAGACTTACCTAAGGTGAATGTATTTCCTACATTACAACCGTTCATCAGAATCATTGGGTACTTACCACTATTTTTGTACCCATTTACAACATCTGACACCAAACCAATATCTAGATCTGAAGTAGTTGTTGAACTGTGTCCAAAAAAAGTTATCAATGAAAGTCCAGCATTTAATTCAGAAGAAATATTAACAGTTTCTACAGCGTTAGAAAGATTTTTGATTTTAGTAAGTACATTACCTCCAAGCCAGGGTCCCTCCGCAATTTGTTCATAGCGCCTCATATACCCTGTAAATATTCTCTGCTCATCTAGCGTTTTGCTCCCTATCAAATGCAGAATGTTTTTACGCCAATCCAGGTTGAAAGGCAAGGCTTCATGGGTGCGTACTTTTGCCAAGTAGGATACTACGTCCTGAGGTGAACTTGCAGGCAAACGTCCAGTAGGCACTTTAGGCACCAAATCTCCAGACTCCCAATTAGCAGTAAAGAAAACATCAGAACCTGGAGTACCGCCCGTTGGCACCAAATCTTTGTAAACCAGCCTTGAAGGATTTTTTCTTACATCAATGTTGCCCTCAATACCCTTCCCAATCAAGAATAAATACTGTGGGTTCCCATTTGCAAGCATCAACTTCATATACCTTCTAATGGCTGCAGGCGATTTGTCTCCATAGAAAAATTGGTCATAAAGCTGGTTTACCTCCATGGTTAATGTATCATAACTACCTCCTACTACTGAAGCCCTATAGGCGGCATAGTCTCTTACTGGATTGTTTGAGGCTCCACTTTGAACCATTAAACTTTGATGGGAAACAATCAAGAAACTGGCTTTATTTCCAGAAACTGATCTAAAAACGGTTTCTTTGGCTGGCAGAGGAATCAAGTTCATTCCCGTCCATAAAATGCCTTTATTGAAACTAGCAGGGAATACAAAGCCTTTCTGTGCTCCAATTATTCTTCCAGGTACACGTTTGATATTTCCTAAACTAGTAACATCGTATCCTATTGCATTTACCGCCCCACTCCCTTCAAAGACATAGTATGCAGGAGTGGATGCAAGTGCGGCAGGCGTAAAAAGAACACCTTCTGCTGTGATTGTATTTCTTTGGGGGTAAATTGTTTTGAAGTAGGTTGTACGGAATCTTGAAAGAGGGTTCTTAGGTGCTGTACGAAGAACTAGTTTACCGTCTGAATGAAAATCTGTTATTTGTAAGTTAAACTCCTGTTTTACCGCATCATACGTATTAAACCTTGCGGTACCAATCAACCGCTCAGGCCCGCTTGGGGGTCTAACAAACACATCGACTTCATTACTTTGGTTGTTGGCTCCAGAAAAGGCAATTTCAACTTTAGGGGCTTGACCACCATTAAATAAGTTTGAAGCCATATTTGGAAGGTTGTAAGTAAAACCAGCAGAAACACCCCCAGTAAAACCCTCACCTGCATCCATCCAGGACATGTAACTCTCTCCGTACCTTTTGCCTGCAGAGTAAGTAAAATCATCAATTAGATAATTCTCCTGCCAGTGCCACGTCTCTGGAGCTAAACCAGCTGGTTCCTGATTGTACTGCACCATTCTTTTTCCTGGAACAGTAGACCAGGTCAAGAAATAAGCAGCAGTATCAGTGTACAAGCTGTAGTATGGATTGATATGATGAACAGGATCTTTGTATAACTCCCGATCCATTGCGCCATCATTCTTCTCTCCATAAAATTCAATGAAGTCATTGGCGTCAAAAGAGCCATCGGCCTCACCTTCTACGTGGATGGAAACTTCCTGGCCTCTACGGTAAAGCTGAAAGCTACGTGGGTCTACCCCGTTGATGCCGGCAGCTTGCAGATAAGCTTTGTCCAAACGGTAAATACCTGTGGTAGGCACTTTGATCTTATAATACTTCTGGTTATAGTTGATCCACTCATTTCCGTAGATGACCTGCTGTCCGAAGGACTGTTCAACAGTGCCCAGCAGGGAAAAGGAAAGGAGAAGCGTAAAAAATAAAAATCTTAAATAGTAGGGTGTTTTCATAAGATAGGAACCACTCAGATCAATCAAAACTATAAGCCAAAGAAACAATCACCGAAGAAGCTTGAGAGTTATCTGACACCTTGGACAAGGCTAAATCCAACTGCAACCCATTTGTAGCTACACCAATCCCAAAGTTGGGCTGCACTTTCCAACTACTCTTCCCATTTAAGTCTTCAATCTGTTGCACGTTATTAAAGCCTCCGCGCAAGAACACTGCATTAGCATACCCAATTTCCAACCCAACTTTTGGATCAACAGAAACCACGCCAGTAGATAAAAGGGTATTTCGTTTTCCGTCAGTTGTTATTTCTAAATCAGTGGCAACCAAGGCCGAAAAACGTTTAGCAAACTGAAAGGACCTGCCCACTCCCAAAATCAGACGAGGCAGCGTAACTTCTATGCTGTTGGCATTAAAAGATTCCTCCTCTTGTAGATAGGTGCTTTCAAGTTCATCGGGGTTAAGTTTCCAAGCAGTGAAGGTGGTGGTGATGTCTTTGGCAACCAATCCAAACTGCCAGTTCCCTCTGCGCAATTGGGCTCCGGCATCAATCCCAAACCCCCAGGCATTGGCAAACTTTCCTACGTTACGGTAGATGATTTTAGCGTTGGCTCCTAATGTTAACCCAGGTATAAGATTACTTTGGCGGGCGTAAGAGGCTAGAAACGCATAATCTGCCACCGAGAAGAATTCAATGCTATCGTACTGAATAGCGCCATATTCATTTTGCAGGCGTCGGGTATCTGCAATGTCGTCTACACCCACGCGGATCACTGAAAAAGCAAGGGCACTGGTAGAATCAAGATTAGTGGCGTAGGAGCCGTAGTCGTTTTTGATAATGCCCGCAAAAAGCTCTGAGTGCATGTACACCGCATTGTGGCGCTTAGGCAACCCCACCAGACCTGCTGGGTTCCAGAAGCCCGCAGTGGCATCACGAACAATGGCTGATTGAACCCCTCCCATTCCCAAAGCCCTTGCCCCTACTCCAATGTTAAGGAACTCGTTGCTGTATTTTGGTGCAGAAATATTTTGTGCCTGAGCAATGCCAGACAGAAAGAAAAGAATCAGAAGGGATAAAAAGAGTAATAGGTTTTTAACCATACAAAATAGTTATAAGTCATATACGGAAATAACATGTAAATATAAGGCCCTGCCTCTATATTATAGCAACGTAATTCCAGCGGTATTACATCCATTTAAAGTATACCGTTCCAACTTTATTCCAATTTCCTTCCGCACCTTCTTCTCCCTGGCTCAAGGACACTCCTAAGTACTTACCACACCTTTTCTTTCAGAAACTTGCAACTAAAAATATATTTCAACAGTACCTTGTTTTACATAGTACCTTCTTATATATTTGTATCAATCATTCAGACTCACAGACCATGAAAGTAGAAAACACACAAGTGCAGATGCGGAAAGGGATTCTGGAGTACTGCATTCTGGAGATCATCGCCCGCGGCGAGGTCTACGCCTCTGACATGCTGGAGGAGTTGACCGCCGCCAAGATGATTGTAGTGGAGGGGACGCTCTACCCATTACTGACCAGATTGAAGAACGCCGGCCTCCTGGACTACTCCTGGGTTGAATCCACCTCGGGACCGCCCCGCAAGTATTACACCCTCACCGCCACTGGCAGGGAGTTCCTTGAACAACTTCGCCATACGTGGCAGGAACTGGTAGACTCCACCACCTTCATCATCAACCGCAAGAAATCCAACTAGCCATGAAAAAGAATATAAGTGTCAACTTGCAAGGCATGATCTTCCACGTGGAGGAAGACGGCTACGAGATGTTGAGCCAGTACCTTGCCGCCATAAAGACGTACTTCTCCTCTTATGAGGGGCACGAAGAAATTGTGGCAGACATTGAGTCGCGGATTGCGGAGATTTTCTTCTCCCGCCTGAACCCTGGCAAGCAGGTCATCACCCGCGAGGATGTGCAAGGGCTTATCTCTCAGATGGGAACCATAGCTGACTTTGAAACCGTGGAAGCCGAAGAGGCGGAAGCAGCCTCTGGTAAAACTCAGGGCAACTCTGCCACCACTCCTCCTTTTGAGCCAGTTCCGGGTGAACAGAAACGTCTTTACCGCGACGTGAACCGCAAAGTTCTGGCTGGGGTAGCGGCAGGTATTGCCAACTACCTGCAAATGGACCCGCTTTGGGTACGGATGGCCTTTGTGATTCTAGTATTAGGCGTGCCGTTTACGGGAGGGTTTACCTTATTTGGTGTAATCCTGTATGCCATTTGTTGGGTGGCTTTACCCAAGAATGAAGCTTTACCAGAGATACAGGCGCGTAAATTGTTTCGCGACCCAATAGACAAGAAGTTGGGTGGGGTGGCTAGTGGTATCGCCATCTATTTTGGGGCAGACGTTGCCATCATCCGGTTGCTGTTTCTAATCATGTTTTTAATTGGAGGTTTCGGGCTAATTCCATACATCATTCTGTGGATTGCGGTCCCAGAGGCGAAAACCATAACAGAGCGGGTGCAAATGCAGGGAAACCCCGTCACGCTCTCCAGTATAGAAGCATCCGTTAAAAACAGTTTGAACATGCAGGACGCTAACGGGCAGGAGAGCACCTTAGCCAAAGTCCTATTGTTCCCGGTACGTTTGGTTTCACAGATTATTCAGGCATTGTCAAGAGTGCTTCACCCAGTGATGGGCTTCCTGATCACAATGATACGGGTTTTTGCAGGCCTATTGATGATGGTTGTATCAGGAGCCTTTATGGTAGCCTTGTTAGCTGGCTTGATGGTAGGGCTAGGCATATATGATAAACCTGAGTACTTCAACTTCGGGGAGATTCCCGCCGCCGCTTTCGTGAACGCTGTTCCTTCCTGGATGTTTTGGGCTGGGTTCTTTGCCGGTATCATTCCTGCACTGCTTCTTTTCCTGCTTGGGGTTGGTTTATTGGCCAAGAAGTTTTTACTCCGCCCAACTGTAGGCTGGCCTATGCTGGGAGTATGGTTGATAGCCGTAGCTGCCTTGATCAGTGGAATCGCTTTGACTTCCCGTAATTTCCAGGAAACGGGTGAGTACGCCACAGAGCGGTCTTTCCCCGCCGCCGCATACAACACCATATTTTTCAACATCAGAGATACCAACCATCAATACGGGCACCGTATGGGCATCAAGTTTGAAAGCCATACTGGTACTGATGTAAAGGTGATCCAAACCGCCCGCGCCAAGGGCTTGAATGAGGAAGACGCCATCAGGAACGCCCAAATGATTTCCTACAAAATGGTGCAGCAAGATTCCATGCTTCGGTTCGATGATGCGTTCACCTTTAACTCAAACGCTATTTTCCGTGACCAGGACTTTGACCTTAGAATTCTGATACCGGAAGGAAAACAGCTTCGGTTCTCTGAAGGCTTCGCTGACCACTTCTCCCATAAGGTGACCGATGGAGAATATTACGCGGATGATTTGGCCTCCAACACCTGGCAAATGATAAATGGTCGCTTGGATTGCATCACCTGCAGTAAGGTTGACACCACCGTAAGTACTTCCAGCAGACGCCCGGCAGCAGGCCTTGGAGATAACCTCGCCATTCTGGAAGATGATTATGATGGGGTTTCTAAAATCTACAACGTACGCGATTTCAACCAAATTGAGGCCGGAGGCGGCTACCACATCAGGGTTCGCCAATCTTACCGCCATCACGTGCGGGTTACCGGCCCATCAGACGAGTTAGAGAAACTGCGGCTTCGGGTACAAGACGGAGTCTTGAAAATCAAACGTGACAGCGAGTTCTTCAGGCTTTGGGATGTAAACAAGAGCCTTGTCTTGATTGAGGTAGAAACGCCAGACTTGTCTTTGGTAGATATCAGCGGAGCCGTAAAAGCTGAAGTGATCGGGTTTAACCCAGATAATTTCACCCTTAGGCAATCTGGCGCGAGCGAGGTAGCCATGAACATCAACACAGGCCGATTGGAAATACAACTAAGCGGGGCGGCCTCTACCAACCTAAAAGGCCACTCAGATGACCTTTCCGTTAATGGTAGCGGTGCCAGCAAAGTGGAAGCTTCTAAATTGACTGCCCAACGCGCGGAAGTAGATGTAAGCGGTGCCAGCGAGGTGGTTGTAAACGTGAAAGAATTCCTCAGAGCAGATGCTAGCGGAGCCAGTTCAATTAACTACATGGGCGAGGTTCAGCAAGTAGAAATGAATCAGTCAGGTGGCTCTCACGTGAGCCGTCGCAGATAGAAAGTTGTTTAAGGCCGGTTTCCTGAAAATTGGCTGGAAACTAAAAATACCAAAGGCTTCTCTTCTCTGGATTTCTTAGAGGAGCCTTTGTATAAGGAGGACGCGCTTCTGGCAAAGTCCTCCTTATGTTTTCCCCCTAGTTTCTTTGACAATTGAGAAAAGTTCTGCCAGTGAAAATGCGCGATGGTTAGAAATTTAACTCGCCAAAGCGAAGGAGCCGTTTAGAGCCTGTTTTTTAAATGAGGCTCTAAACGGCTCCTTTTATGTGAAAGCCCCTTATTATCTTCAAGGGTTAAGAAGCCACTGGCTCCAGCCCCAACTTTTTACCTTTTTCCAACAGGAAAGCAAAGGCCTCATCATACTCGTTTCGGATCTCGCCTTCTAAGATTGCTTCAGTAATAGCGTTTTTCAGAATGCCTACCTCTTTTGATGGAGAAATTCCAAAAGTTTGCATGATCAGGTCACCTGTGATTACCGGTTGGAAGTTGCGGAGACTGTCTTTTTCCTCTACTTCTTTCAGTTTCTGCTCTACCCGCTCGAAGTTTTGCAGGTAGCGTTTTACTTTGTCGTTGTTTTTGGAGGTGATATCTGCTTTGCAAAGCTGCATGAGCAGGTCAATGTCATCTCCGGCCTCAAACAACAATCTCCGGATGGCAGAATCTGTAACGGTTTCCTTCACCAAGGCAATGGGACGCAGATGGAGTCTCACTAATTTCTGCACCTGCTTCATGTGGTCGTTCAGGGGCAAGCGCAGATCAGCGAAGATTTTTGGCACTTGGCGGGCACCACGGTCTTCGTGGCCGTGGAAGGTCCAACCTACTTTTTCGTTGTAGCGCTTGGTTTCAGGCTTGGCAATGTCGTGGAGAATGGCGGCCCAGCGGAGCCATAGGTCATCTGAAACCTCGGCCACGTTGTCCAACACCTGCAGCGTATGGTAGAAGTTGTCTTTGTGCGAGTTCTTGTTGATGGTTTCCACGCCATGCAGTTTCACCATTTTAGGGAAAATGAGGTGCAATAAACCGGTCTGGAACAACAGCTTGAAACCGTAAGAAGGCTGTTTGGAAAGGATAATCTTGTTCAACTCGTCCGTAATCCGCTCCTGTGACACAATCTTAATCCGGTCTTTGTTTGCTCCAATGGCATCAAAGGTATCTGGGTCTATGTCAAAGTTGAGTTGCGAGGCAAACCTAATGGCACGCATCATTCGCAGCGGATCATCAGAGAAAGTAATACCCGGCTCCAGCGGGGTTTTGATGTTCTTCCGGCGGATGTCTTTCATGCCTTCAAACCGGTCAATCAGCTCCCCGAAATTACCTTCGTTGAGACTGATGCCCATGGCATTGATGGTAAAATCACGGCGGTTTAAGTCATCCTCCAACGTGCCCTGTTCAACTTCCGGCTTTCGGGAATCGGACCGGTAAGACTCCTTGCGGGCACCCACAAATTCTACTTCCCAACCATCCTGGGTGCGCAGCATGGCCGTCCCGAAGTTCTTGAACACAGCTACCTTAGGCTTGTTGGGCAGTTTACTGGCAACTAGTTGCGCCAGGTCAATTCCGTTCCCAATACACACCACATCAATGTCCTTTGAAGGCCGTTTCAATACCAGATCCCGCACAAAACCACCAATGACGTAAGCCTCCACCTTCAATTCGCGGGCAGCTTCCGCGACAACAGCAAAGACCGGATGTTCTGGAAGGGTGATGTCTTGGGTCATGAGCAATGAATTGATGTAAATGGGTTAATCAACAGTAAATCACTTTACTGCCAAAGGAATAATTGGGCTGCAAAGGTAACGCAAGCCTGCACGTTTGGCAAATGCCGCTTTTTCTCTGCTTAAGTTAGCTAGAGGTAACTGTTTCATTAATCAGTTGTCCTCTATTCACCTCCGCTACACTTGGTTTACTGCAGGATAGTATTAGACTTCCCTTATCTTCCTCTAGTTTGTATAGAATTCAGACTAGCCATGAGCCGCAACCTCGTAAAACCCTTTCGGCTCCTTGAAAGGACCGCTAATACATAAACACCACATGTATAGGATTTACCACTTTCTTGTTTTGAGGCTTATTTCACAAAATTAGCATCGAAACTTACTCAAAAGCGCCTTTAGCGTATCTCTTGGCACAATTCCACCAGCACCCCATTGGCAGATTTTGGGTGCACGAAGCACACCAACTTATTGTCAGCGCCACGTTTTGGGGCCTCATTCAGGAGTTGGAAACCTTCCGCTTTCAGCCGCTCCATCTCGGCTACAATATCCTCCACTTCAAAGGCGATGTGGTGGATTCCCTCCCCTTTCTTCTCTATGAACTTGGCAATAGCGCTATGTTCGGCTGTAGCCTCTAACAGTTCTATCTTGGTGTTCCCCACGTGAAAAAAGGAAGTATTAACCCCTTCGCTTTCAACTTTTTCTGCCTTATAAGGCTCTGCGCCTAGTAATTTGGCAAACAACTGATTTGCGTCTTGACAATTTCTTACGGCAATGCCAATATGTTCTACATGCATACGGTTTATTTAAAGGTATTCTAAGTAATGTTTTTTGTGTATTTTTGCGTGCAAATCAAACTAACTGTAGCGAAAAACTGTTTTTTTGATAAGCCATTAAAGGAAAACTACTGACGAAGATGCTGAAATTTCCGATTTATCTAGATAACAATGCCACCACGCCAATGGATCCGCGCGTGTTGGAGGCCATGTTGCCATACTTTACTAATCACTTCGGGAACGCTGCGTCCCGCAATCACCCTTTCGGTTGGGCCGCCGAGGAAGCTGTTGACTACGCTCGTGAGCAAATCGCTGCGTTGATCAACTGCAACCCTAAAGAGCTTATCTTCACCTCTGGTGCTACTGAGTCTGATAACTTAGCCATCAAAGGGGTGTTTGAAATGTACGCTTCTAAAGGAAACCACATTATCACGGCCACCACTGAGCACAAAGCGGTGTTGGATACGTGTAAGCATATCGAGAAAATAGGCGGACAGGTTACTTACTTACAAGTAAACCATGAAGGTCTTATTGATTTACAAGAGCTGGAAGCTGCCATCACTGACAAGACCATCCTGATCTCTATCATGTATGGTAACAATGAAGTGGGCGTGGTACAACCCATCAGAGAGATTGGACAGATTGCCAAAAAGCACGGTGTTCTTTTCTTCTCAGATGCTACTCAAGCCGTAGGTAAAATTCCGGTAGACGTAGAAGCTGACGGTATTGACCTGATGGCCTTCTCTGGTCACAAAATGTATGGACCTAAAGGTGTTGGTGCCTTGTACGTGCGTCGTAAAAACCCACGGGTGAAAGTTACTGCCCAGATGGACGGTGGCGGACACGAGCGTGGCATGCGTTCTGGTACCTTGAACGTACCTGGTATTGTTGGTTTAGGCAAAGCCGCTGAGATCTGCCGTACTGATATGGCCTCTGATACTGCTCGTATCATTGCCATGCGTGACCGCTTGGAGCGCGAGTTGCTGCAAATGGAAGAGTCTTACCTGAACGGAAACAAAGAAAGCCGTCTGCCCCACGTAAGCAATATCTCCTTCAAATATGTAGAGGGTGAAGGCTTGATGATGGGCGTAAAAGACATTGCCGTTTCTTCTGGCTCAGCCTGTACTTCTGCTTCTCTGGAGCCTTCTTATGTGTTGAAGGCCATGGGCATGAGCGATGACCTGGCACACTCTTCTTTGCGTTTTGGCTTAAGCCGTTTCACTACGGAAGAGGAAGTTGACTTCGCTATCAGCCACGTGAAAGAGGCCGTTACTAAACTCCGTGAACTATCCCCCTTATGGGAAATGTTCAAAGAGGGTATAGACCTTGACTCTGTAGAGTGGGCAGAACACTAAGATTTTATTTAACAGGCAGATATAAGTCACCTAGGTTATCAACTTCGCTTTAGAAGCGTATATACTAGGTACTTACTTCTGCTTCTTATTTCATACTTATTAAACTTTAATTAACACAAAGCCATGGCTTATTCAGATAAAGTAATCGATCATTACAGCAACCCACGTAACGTAGGTACGCTGGACAAATCAAAATCAAACGTGGGTACTGGTTTAGTAGGTGCCCCTGAGTGCGGTGACGTAATGCGTCTGCAGATTGAAGTAGATGAGAACCAGGTAATCACTGATGCCAAGTTCAAAACTTTCGGCTGTGGTTCTGCTATCGCTTCTTCTTCTCTGGCAACGGAGTGGTTGAAAGGCAAAACCGTTGACGAGGCTTTGGCCATCGACAACATGGAGATTGTGGAAGAGTTGGCCTTACCGCCCGTTAAAATTCACTGCTCTGTTTTAGCTGAGGACGCTATCAAATCTGCTATCAATGACTACCGCGTAAAAAACGGTTTAGAGCCATTGGTAGAGGCTAAGTCGCACCATTAATCTGTCTGCGAGCGCATGGAGGTAAACACCAATATGCACGTAGAGAGCGCCCGGATTCAGAAACAGATTGAGGATCATTTAGGCATGGAGGGAAGTCAGCTTTTGTTTGACTTCCGACCTATGGAAGACCGGATGCGCCTTGATTTAATTACGGTGAACCCGCGGCACCACCAATCATTCCTGTTCCATACGGTGACAGGATATGACCGGGTGGATGCGCTTCGGAAGATGCTGGATTATGTACGGCAATCGCGTGACCAGGAAAGCTCTTTCACCATCCAATGGGTGGCGCGGGGCGAACGCGAGCTGAACACTTCCTACTTCCGGGCGACCAACATGTATGATGCGTTGGATAAACTATATTACGGCCGAGATATCAACACCATTACTGTTTTCAGTGTGGTTTTGAATCCGGTCTCCTAAAATAAAGAAAGGACACGCGTATGATTACCGTTTCTGATAAAGCAAAAGAAAAAGTAGAAAAGCTGAAGCAAGACTCTAACATAGATGACAGCTTCCGTTTAAGAGCCTCTGTAGCTGGGGGTGGTTGCTCTGGCCTGTCTTACAAATTGGACTTCGATGATGAAGTAAAGCCGATGGACCAGGAGTTTGAAGACAAAGGCGTGAAGGTAGTGGTTGACATGAAAAGCTTCCTTTACCTGGCCGGCACTGAACTAGACTTCTCCGACGGACTGAACGGAAAAGGCTTCTTCTTCAACAACCCTAACGCCAGCCGTACTTGCGGCTGCGGTGACAGTTTCTCTGTGTAAACAGTCGCATTGATTATAAAGCAAAAAGGTACCGCATGCGGTGCCTTTTTGCTTTCTGGGTATTTTGAGGAAAGTAGGTTTAAAAAGGGCCTACTGATGGATAGTATTTATAACAACTTCCTATTATCAACAAAGATGCTTTTGCTTTTTAGAGCCAACTAATCCTACAACGAAAACAATTGTTTATTCAATCTACTTGTCTCCCCCATTTGGCATCATGTAAACTAACTAGAATAGCTCTAATTGATAGGAAGAGTCCTAATGCCCTTGTAGCTTAATACAAACTGGAACTACTACTAGCACTTCAAAGAGAAAGGCTGAAGATAACCTCTCCAGCCTTTCTTGAATTAACGCTAAAATGTAAATTTATCTAGCTACCTGAACCGGATGGTCTTCTAGTTGAGCGTAGTGTAATTTCCAGGCTCCTTTTTCATTCTTCTTCCAAACCAACATAAAGTTACCCTCGCCCTCTCCTTTTGGCAATTGACGATCAGAAGGAATCACATCTACGGTAAAGGTACCGCCTTCAAAAGCGATGTTTTCATCGGCTCCGGAACTTACTGCAAACGTCCGAAGATTTTCGATGGTACCCATAGTTTCCCGTACCCACTTCTGTGATACTTCAGACTTACCATTGTAGTGTACTTCACCTTGCACAAAGTGAACATCCTCGGCTAAAAGTGTATCTAGTTGAGCTGAATTTTTACTGTTCCAGGCTCCTATAAATTGCTGATTCAATTGCTGCACATTTACTGGTTCTTTTTTCTCGTCCATTTTAGAGCAGGAAGAGAGCAAAGCAGCAAATACAAACATTAACAGGTATGGTTTCATAGTCATTAATTTAAGAATGATTACCCCACATACTCTAATTGAATATTAGGAGTTTCAAATATTTTAAATTTTGGTCCAAAAAAACCCAAGCACAGGGCTTGGGCTTTTCTTTATATGAGGCTCTAGCCTAGCTTACCAGCTTTTTCTTCTGTATTCAGAATCTGCGTACGGCTTAGAATAGTCACCGTAGTGCTCGTTTGGTAAGAAAGATAAGTTAGACATGGTCATGATTTGTGGCTGACCGGCAGTATAACCAGTATAAGCCATGGCTGCTGGGGCAGCTACTGCAGCAGTAGTCTTAGCCGCAGAGGAAGTTGATCTTCTGGCAGAAGAACCGGCAGATCTGTTAGAAGAGCTATAAGCATAAGCTCTGTTAGCTGCTACACTTCTGTTGAACTCAGCTTCTCTCTTCTTTCTCTTGTTGTCTACGATTTTACCAACCCCGTATCCGGCGGCTCCACCAACAACACCACCTACTACCCCACCTACTACACGGTTACGCTTGTTGATGATGGCACCTGCCGCAGCACCAGTACCAGCTCCAATCACCGCACCTTTTGCTTGTGGGCTCCATTTTTTTCTTTCCTGCGCCTGAGCGTTGTTGAAAGCTACTGTCACTAAGAACATCAAGGCGAATATTAAACTTAGCTTTTTCATGTTAGTACTTTTTAGAGTCTGTAAAGTTTATCTCTTATGTTTTTTCTCTTTTCAACTACCGTGCCAAAAATGGAAAACTTTTCTACAAAGAAGTTTTACTCAGTTTTTCTAAAAACATAGAAAGAGATGTTCACCAGCAGAGGCTAAATCCCCCTACCAGATGCTAAAACGGAATTTGTAATATTTAGATACATCAATACTTAGGTGGTGCTTTTTATCTGGATTAAAGAGATAGTAACTCCTTTCCTTTAATCCCATATTTCAAACATTTTCTAGCTTTATTAATCACAAGTGAAACAAGTGACTAGTTCATAATGAAAACTTAGTTAGAAGCTCGTCTTTTCCCTACCGTGCCTTGCTTGTAATCTGTTATCTTTACTATCTCGCATATTTCCAATCCTGTGAAGATAACTTCTGTTCGTTTCCTCAATCTGAACTCGCTTCAGGGCGAGCACCTTATTCGGTTCGATGAGCCGCCTTTGAGCGAATCGGGCCTGTTTGCTATTACCGGTCCTACCGGGGCAGGCAAGACTACCATTCTGGACGCCATTACAGTGGCGTTGTATGGACAGGTGCCGCGCCATGGGCGGGATGTTTCTGAGATCATGACCCGCCACACAGGCGAGTGCTGGTCTGAGGTGGAGTTTGAGGCCCAGGGAAAAACTTACCGAGCCCGGTGGAACCTTCGGCGGAGCCGCGGCAAAGCCGATGGCAAACTGCAGAGCCCGGTCATGGAACTCATTAATGCCGCTACCCAGGAGATTCTGGAATCACGTCTTTCTGAGACCCGGCAGCGCATCATTGATTTGTGCGGTCTGGATTTTCAGCAGTTCCTCCGTTCGGTTATGCTCTCCCAAGGCGACTTTACTCGTTTCCTGAAGGCGAGTGAGAGCGAACGCAGTGAACTCTTGGAAAAACTCACCGATACTCGCATCTATTCCCAAATTTCCATGGTGGCTTATGAAAAGGCCAAAGCGGAAAAGCAAAAACTTCAGGACATTGAACAGCGCCTGCAGCTAGACCAACTCTTACCTGAGGAAACCCGCAATGCTTTGACCCAAGAAGTCACTGATTTGAAGGCTTCCGTGCGGTTGACTAACCAGCATGTACAGCAACACCATCAACAACAGGCCTGGCTGGAGAACTTACAAAAGTTAACACAGAAAGAAACACAACTCAGCAACCAGCTAACTTCAGCTCAAACCGAATACCAAACCTGGCAACCGCAGCGTGAAAGGTTAAGCTGTCATGAGCAGGGCCAGCCTTTCCAAGGCGAACTTACCAGATTGGAAGAAGTGCAGAAGCGGGGACAGGCTATAGGTAAAGCTGTGTCTATGTTACAGGAACAGGTGCCAGCGCAAAAACAAAAGGTATCTGCCCAGACTACTGCCACCCAGGCTGCCCGTACAGCACATGAACAGGCGCAGCAAATTCTTACAGAGGCAGAGCCGCGCTTAGATAAGGTATTGCAGCAAGACACCCACCTGGCGGCGCAACAGGCACAATATATAAAAGACGAGCAGGGTACAACCCAGCTGCAGGCCAACGTCCGGCAGCTTGCCACGTCTTTGGAACAAAAGCAGGCTGAATTTAAAAAGATAGAAGAGCAGGGCATTCAGCTGAAGAAATGGCTGGAGGAAAACGCCCTGGACGAAGAACTGATCCGGACCCTCCATGACGGAAAAGCAGAACTCAGGAACCTGGAGGAGGTACAAAAACAGCAAGCCAAGTTCACCAAAGAGCACGCTGATTTCAAGCTGATTTTAGAAAACGAGACCAAAAACACTGCTTCTTGGCGAAATCAGTTGCAGACCACTGAGGAGAAATTAAAAGAACAACAGACCCTGCTGGCAGATTTGCAGAAGCAAGCTACCGCTGCCCTGCAAGGCCAGGAACCCGAAGCGCTGGAACAGCTGTGCCATCGGCTCCCGCAAGTATGTAGTCAGTTGGAGAAACAGGTTGATCTAAGCAAAAGCTACCTGCAACTAGAGGCGCGCAGGCAAACGTTGCAACACCAACTTGCCCAGACAACCCAGAACCTGCACCAGAAACGCACTGGCTTTACCCAAACCAAAGCTGAGGTTGAACAGGCGCAGGAAAAGTTGAAAGACTTGCACCAGATTGTGGACCTGCAGCGGCAAATCCAGAAATACGAAGACGCCCGTGCCCACCTGCAGCCCGAACAACCTTGCCCGCTCTGCGGCTCTACGCACCACCCCTTTGTGGAGGAGCACCAGCCCCAGACCTTGACAGAGGCCGAGCAGAACCTTCTGCACCAGCAACAACGACTACAGCAATTGACTTTGCAGGAAAGGGAACTAGCCGCTGCGGTACACAAGTTGGAGCTGGAAGAGCAACACACCCAGAACCAGCTACAGGAAATTGGAGAGCAAGCTCAAAAGCTGCATACCCAATTCGCGCAGCTAAATACGGCTTTGGAACTGGCCCATGAGATTGCCCTTTCAGACGCCATAGACCACTACTGGACCACCCGCAAAACCGAACTACAGCAGGCCACAGGCACGCTGGAGAAACTCCGTGCCCTTCGCACCCGCACCGACGCTGCCCGGCAGGCTGAACAAAAACTACTCTCTGACCAGCAACGTTTCCGCTTTGAAATTGAAAAATCAACGGCAAAACGAGCAGACGCTGATGCCCAAGTCCAACGCCTGCAGGAAGAGCTACAAGATTTGACAGAGCAGGCACAGGTCATTGGGGATACCCTTCGTGGGTTCTTCGGCACCTACGGCCTCACCTACTCCGGCACCAATGGGACAGACCTACTCTCTCAACTGGAGAAGCGCAAGGATATCTATGAGCAAAGAAAGGCTCAGTTGCCTGAACTTCGGGTGAGGTATTCAGAAACCAAGGCCGAAGCAGAGAACAGTAAAAAGTTGGTAGAGGAAAAGCAATCAGAGCTGAAACACCGCCAAGAGCAACTGGAATCCACACGGCAACACCTAAAGGAGCTTCAAACCCAACGCTTCAACCTTCTGCCCGAAGGCTTACAACCACAAGCTGAGAAACAACGGCTCCAGAGAGAGTTGCAGCAAGCTGCTCAAGCGTTGCAATCTGCTGAAGCCACGCTGCAGCGTGAGCAGGAACAACTGAATTTCCTTCAACATCAGCTCACTGCCAAACAGCAAGACCTTCAGACAAACCAGCAGACTCAAACAAGCTTAGAAACGGCTCTTCTGCAAAAAGCCCAGCCGCTTGGTTTTACTTCCTTGGTAGAACTGCAAGCCCTTCTTTTGCCTGAAGCCGAAGTTAACCGCCTGCGTGAAGAGCAACGGCAGTTGGAAAAGACGATCACAGAACTGGAACACAGTTTGCTGCAAATAAGGGCTGAGCACCTAACTGAGAAAGAACGACACCTGACGGAACTGACGTTGGAAGAACTGCAACCGCTCATTCATACGCTGGAAGAAGAAAAGAACCAGCATCTGGCTCAGATCGCCCGCCTGGAACACCAACTATTGCAAGACGCTGAGCTCCGCGAAAAGCACCAGCAGCTTACCCAAAGGTTAGACGTGCAGAAAGGCGAAGCCGAACGGTGGGCTCGTTTGGCCAGCCTGATCGGCTCTGCCGATGGCAAGAAGTTCAGTAAGTATGCGCAAAGCCTTACTCTGGCCCGTTTGGTGGAATTAGGCAACCGGCACCTGCTCCGCCTTAACGACCGATACCGCATCTTGAAGAGCAAGGGCGAAGAACTGGAACTACAGATATTGGACACCTATCAGGGAGACGCTACCCGTTCCGTGAACTCACTTTCTGGTGGCGAGAGCTTCCTGGTAAGTCTTGCCTTGGCGCTGGGGCTTTCTGATCTGGCCAGCCACAAAACCCAAATCCATTCGCTCTTTATCGACGAGGGTTTCGGAACACTAGATGCTGAGACGCTGGACATTGCCATGGATGCGTTGGAAAGTCTGCAAGCCAGCGGAAAAATGATTGGCATTATCTCGCACGTAGAAGCCCTGAAAGAACGCATCAGCACCCAGATTGTAGTAGAGAAAAAAGCCGGCGGACGAAGTGGTATCAGGGTGGTAAACGGCAATGTACTTGTAATGTAGATTAGCCTTCCTTTAAAACAGAAACACCTTCCTCTTTATATAAAGAAGAAGGTGTTTCTGTTTTCTCTATTTTGATACTGGCTTTTGGCCTGTTTTTCTAGAAACAGCTTGAAAATAAACCCAGCCTCAATCAGCACAGGATTTGCAGGGAGTACGTTTTTCCCTGTTCGCCTGAGCTAAGGTAATGGCCGCTTTACTGCTTTTGCACCGCTCCAGAAGACTACAATTTGAATAAACATGGAAAGTTTTGGAGCCTTTGCTTTGGCAGATGTGCACTTTCCCGCCTTTGGCTATTGCCGTTGCTCCTGAGGAAGACGTCTTTTTGGAAGAGCTGCCGGAATTGTCAGATTTAGTATTCGCAGCGTTCGCACTGTTCCCGCGGCGGCTTTGCCGGAATTCCCAAGGAGCCTGAGGCGATGGCCCCTCCCAAAGTCCCCGTTTCTCAGCACGGGCTTCCGCCTCCAGACGGGCTAACTCCTGATCTTTGGAATAGGCGGTGTAGTGCCAGGCAAACCCATTTTTAACCAGTTCCTGATTTAAGCTACGGCCATCAGGCAGGATGATTTCTCCTACGGTGCGTCCGTACCTGTCCACGTCCTGCACCACCAATTGCACAAACTTCCCGAAGACCAGGTCAGAGGTAAACTGCCGGGCGCGGGTACCGTAATCCTGATTCTTCTCCGGGCAATCCACGCCTTGAAGCCGCACCCGCAGTGGTTTTCCATCTTTCAGTAACTCTACCGTATCGCCGTCTTTAATGGCAATCACCTTATAGCCGTTTTCAACCGCCTGTTCTTCTGTGGGTACCTGATTGGTTTCCTGCGCCTGTTCCTGGCTTTTTTGACACCCCAGAAGCATTCCTACACAAAGAAGCCAGACAGTAAATTTTGAAAAGGCGAAGGACGGTCGCATAGGTAAAGTAAATAGTTGGTTCAGATACTAATACGAAAAAAATAAACCCCTGACTTCTTACGCAGAGCAGGTTGACGGCTGCTCTATGAAATAAAGCTTTGAGTGGCTTCAAAAAAATTAAAGATCACAAAGGACCTTAAAATTAAGGATTTATAAAAGGAGATAAGAAACAGTTATGAAAGTGTCAGGAAAGACAAAGTTTATAGAAGTATTGTTAGGGAAATAGCAAATCAGGCAATTAATATTTGGTAACACATTACCCATTATGTTAATTATTTATTAATGATAGAGTTTTATCATTGAAAATTTCTTACAATATTAGACAGCCAAACATGTTCAAACATCATTTTCAGGTTACTTATGATCACTTCTACTGCTACGGCTACAAAGCCTGCCAAGGCCCAGGCGGTCACTAAGCTCTCCAAGATTCCCTTCATTCTGTTGGTGATTGTGGTAGGGTTGACCTTCGTTTTCCCTTCTGTTCCTAAAGTGGTTACTCCTGCGGAGTTGAATCAGGCCGACGTGGCCTGGATGCTGACCGCTACGGCGTTTGTGTTGCTCATGACCCCGGGACTTGCTTTCTTTTATGGGGGCATGGTGAACCGGAAGAACGTGATTTCTACCATGCTGCAAAGCTTTATCTGCATGGCCATGCTTACGGTGATCTGGATTGTCTTTGGCTTCAGCTTGGCCTTTGGAGACTCTATCGGTGGTATCATCGGGGACCCAACTACGTTCTTCATGATGCAGAACGTGCTGGATGGTACTCCCTGGTCCCTTGCTCCTACTATCCCATTGGCTTTGTTTGCCATGTTCCAGCTTAAGTTCGCGATCATCACCCCGGCATTGATCACAGGAGCGTTCGCCGAACGCATACGGTTTACCTCTTACACCATCTTTATTCTGTTTTTCTTCTGTTTTATTTATGCTCCGCTGGCGCACGCTACCTGGCACCCCGAAGGTCTTCTGTTCAAGCTGGGCGTTTTGGATTTCGCGGGCGGAACCGTGGTGCACATGTCCGCAGGCTGGGCGGCTTTGGCCTCAGCCCTGTTCCTGAAGAGAAGAAACGAGCCCACGCACTCCCCGGCTATGATTACGTTTGTGCTGCTGGGTACCGGTTTGCTGTGGTTTGGCTGGTTTGGGTTTAACGCAGGTTCTGCCATGGGGGCCAACAGCCTTGCCGCAACTGCAATGGCTACTACCATGACCGCTTCTGCCGCCGCCGCCCTGGCCTGGATTTTCTTTGATGGCGTGAAAGGACGCAAACCATCTGCCATGGGTACCTGCATTGGCGCTGTGGTTGGGCTGGTGGCCATCACTCCTGCCGCCGGCTTTGTGACCTTGCCCCACTCTATTGCCATTGGCGTAATCTCAGCCGTTGTAAGCAATTTATTAGTGGACCTCCGTACACGTACCAGCATTGATGATACCTTAGATGTGTTTCCTTGCCACGGCGTAGGTGGTATGGTAGGCATGCTCCTGACAGGAGTATTTGCCAGCAAAGGCGTGAATCCGGCCATTGCGGACCAAGGACTGCTGTTTGGAGAAACCAAGTTGTTTCTGGCTCAATCTGGTGCCTTGATTGGTGTTTCCATCTTCGCCTTTGCGGGTTCCTGGGCTCTGTTGAAAGTGACTAACCTGATTTCTCCTTTGCGGGTGTCTATGGAAGAGGAACAACTAGGCCTTGACCTTTCTCAGCACGACGAGAGAATATAGATCCATTTCATATCGTTTTATCAAAAACGAGCTAGAAACAGCTTTTCATAAGTTGTTTCTAGCTCGTTTTCATTTGAGAACTCTGCAATAGGCAATCTAAAGTTGTTCCTGTTTCAATGCTTTTACCTGAATTTAAAACAGTAGTCCCAGAACAACTTTTATTCTTTTACACAAGACCAAAACTGCACTGCACCTGTCTTAAATCCTATCACATTCCTATTTATACACATAACACTTAATATTACACACCGTTAAATACAACACATCAACCAAATGTAGATTATGAAAAATCTGAAAATATCTTTGGTCATGCTGTGCTCAGTATTTGTTTTAGGCGGAAGCGTAACTCATGAAGCTCAGGCACAGGAAGTAAAAAAAGAAAGAAAAGGCTGGAGTAAGAAAGCCAAAGGTGCTGTCATTGGCGGTGCCGGTGGGGCAGCTACCGGAGCTATCATAGGTGGTACTAAAGGTGCCGTGATTGGTGCCGCTGCTGGTACAGTAGCGGGTGGTGCCATTGGTAGAAAGAAAGACAGAAAAAAAGATTCTAAGCGCTACGATCAGTACGCTAAAAAGAATAACGACTAATTCCCTTTAATTTTTTAAGTCAAAAAGGCGGCTTTTCCCTTATAGGGAAGCCGCCTTTTTTATGCTGTAAATTATACCTGCCTCCTAGGTCTATTTAAAGAAGGAAAGGCCAATTAAACCTAAACCTTATTAGTACTCACCCCCTTCGCGGTCTGGGCCAGCAGGTATATCCTCCTCTTCTCTTTCTCTTTTCTGGGCTGTATTCCCAAAACGGTAGCTAAAGCCCACAAACACCAATTGGCTCTGGGGCTTGTAGCGGCTGGTTTCTTCCAATTGGTTTTCAATGAAGGTGTTGGAATTGAACCGCATGGTGTTGAACAAGTCCTGCACTCTTAAAATGATATTACCCTTTCCGCCTAACACTTCCTTACGGGCACTTAAACTGGTCATGAAGAAAGAGGAACGTTCTCCCTGTACCGTCACCGTTGGCGAACGGTAATTGAGGGAAAGCTGCACTTCGGTTTTGTAAGGCAAGGTGAAATTTGTATTGAGGCGACTGGTCCAGCTCAGGCGGCTGTTGGAAGCCAGTCCCTGCTCAGTGGCATCTATCCTATAATTAAACCCAGACACATTCGCGTTGAGGCGCCACCACTTGAACAAGTTAGCGGTTCCCGTTAGCTCCAGTCCGTAAGACTCACCTGAAGCAATATTTTGAAAGGTTGATAGCGTGGCGTTTTCCCCATTATCGGTTACAAATGGGTTCCGAATGCTCTGCACCACATCGGTCATTCTGCGGTAGAAAATCCCAACGGTGGCAGTGGTCTCCTTCCAGAAATGTAAGTAATTCACCTCGTAAGAATTGATGAACTCAGGGCGAAGGTTTGGATTACCTTCCCTGATGTTTAGAGGATCAGATATATCACGGAAAGGGTTTAACTGTCCCGTCCATGGGCGATCAATGCGGCGACTGTAGCTGGTCTGTACTTTCTGCTCCTGCGAAAATTCGTACGTCAGGAAAAGGCTTGGAAACAGGTTCAGGTAATCAATGTTATTGCGCTTGCCTTGGGTTATCTGGTTTGTCACAATGTTGGTTTGCTCCAGCCGCGAACCCAATTGGTAACTGAATTTGCCTATGGCATCACCGTAGTTTCCGTATACGGCATGCACCCACTCATCGTACACAAAATGATTGGTGCGGCCAATGCTGTTTTCATAGCGGCCAGAAGCTCTGTTGAATTCGGTGGCTTGTACATCTTCGTCGTTGCGTTCAAAGGTGCTGCGATAGCCAGCTTCCCACTTTCCTTTCTCACTGAACGGATGCACATAGTCTACCTGCAAAGAGAATTCCCGCTCCTTCTCTAAGCCTTGGTTTTTCTGCAAGTCGTTTCGGTCTGGTGTTTCGCGGCCTTCCGCATTGTAGAACATCTGCCTGAAATCATCTTGCCCGCGTTCTTCCTCCTGGTTGAAAACGGCATCGGCGGTTAACTCGCGGCCGGGTTTGTCAAAGGTCATGCGGTACCCCAATGTGTACTCAAAAAGGCGGCTGGTTTCATCACCCCTAGTGGTTCTAGTAGAAGTGCTGTTAAGCGACCGGTTTTCTTCTAAAAAACGGTAAAAGGTAGTACCGTTGCCCTCGCGGTAACCGTACCGGTACAGCACCGAACCCGTGAAGCTTTGCTTGTCCGTTAGCTGGTAATCGGCCCCAAACCGCACGTTATGGTTTCCCCGCTGGTTAGAATTAGAAGATTGCTGGTCTAGGAAAAAAGTAGTATCCTGTTCAGATTCTGTCTTATCATAGCTGGTTCTGAACAAGCTTCCGATGCCTTTTCGGTAATCCTGCCGAAAATCATAATTGGTGAACAGGTTCAGCTTTCCAAAGCGGTAGTTCAGGTTCAAGGAAGTATTATAGCGGTTGCCCATCCCGGCATTCACTGAGGCTACTCCGTTTAAGCCCCTTTGCTTCTCTTTTTTCAAAATGATGTTCAAAACACCACCCGTTCCGCTGGGGTCATATTTAGACGAGGGATTGGTGATCACCTCTACCCGCTCAATGGTGCTGGCCGGAATCTGGTCCAGTCCCATCCCGCTTAAGGCAGAGGGCTTGCCATCAATGAGAATGGTGATGTTGGAAGTACCGCGCATGCTCACAGTTCCTTCCTGGTCCACGGTCACCGAGGGCACGTTCTGCATCACGTCCACTGCTGTCCCGCCCACGGTGGAAAGGTCCTGCCCCACATTGTAGACTCTTCGGTCTAAGCCATACTCTACCTGCGCACGCTGTCCTACTACTTCCACCGCTTTCAGCAACGTACTCGCAGAGCGTAAGGCAATCACTCCCAAATTAACCGCGGGTGCGGCGGCTGTTACCTGAATGTTGGGCATAACACGGGTAGAGTACCCTACAAACGAAATTTTGAGATGATAGCGTCCTTCAGCCACTGGAGTAAGGACAAAAGATCCATCGCCCTCCACCAACGCACTGGCGACAATAGAAGAATCACTGCTTGCCAGAAGTGCCGCCGTGGCGAAGCCCACTGGTTGTTTGGTGGTAGCATCCTGCAGTTTACCAGTAATTTTGCCTTGCGCCAGGACTGTACTAAAATGAAGCGTGAGAAGGGAAAATAGAAGAAGAAGTTGTTTCATGAGGGGGGAGAAAAGATGTCGCTAATCAAAGAACTGTATCATTAAAAACGGGCACGGGCAGCATTTGTGTCAGGGAACCTGAGCTTATTAGAGCCCATCTTTGCACAAAGGTTTAATCACTACTGTTCATTTCTTACAACAACCCTAACCCCTTTCTGTTTTAAGCCTCCTTTTCCTAAATGGGTCCTAAAACAGAAAGGCCCGGACTTAAGCCCGGGCCTTTCAAATTATCTATGAAGATTAACTACAAGTGAATTACCTCACCATATGCGGCAGCGGCAGCTTCCATCACGGCTTCAGACATAGTTGGGTGCGGGTGAACGGCTTTGATGATCTCATGACCAGTAGTTTCCAGTTTACGGGCTACCACAATCTCCGCGATCATCTCGGTTACGTTGGCGCCAATCATGTGGGCTCCTAAGAACTCACCGTATTTAGCGTCAAAAATCACTTTCACAAAACCATCTTTGTTTCCGCCGGCGCTGGCTTTACCAGAAGCGGAGAACGGGAACTTGCCAACTTTGATTTCGCGGCCCAGTTCACGGCACTCTTTTTCCGTGTAGCCTACAGACGCGATTTCTGGGTAGCAATACGTACAACCCGGGATGTTTTTGTAGTCTAACGGCTCTGGGTTGTGACCAGCAATGGCCTCTACGCAGATGATGCCTTCGGCAGAGGCAACGTGTGCCAAAGCAGGACCTTTCACAATGTCACCAATGGCGTATACGCCTGGTACATTGGTGCGGTAGAAATCATCGGTTAGAACACGGCCGCGCTCTACGCCTACGCCCAGTTCTTCCAGACCCAGGTTCTCCAGGTTAGTTTGGATACCCACAGCAGAAAGAACTACATCGGCTTCAATAATTTCCTCGCCTTTGGCAGTTTTGATTTTCACCACGCAGCCTTCGCCGCTGGTGTCTACGCTCTGCACTTCAGAGTTGGTCATCACGTTGATGCCCGATTTCTTGAAGGATTTCTCCAATTGCTTAGAGATCTCCTCGTCTTCTACCGGAACAATGTTAGGCAGGAACTCCACCACGGTTACCTCAGTACCCATGGCGTTGTAGAAATAGGCGAACTCAATGCCAATGGCACCGGAACCTACCACTACCATTCTTTTCGGCTGGTTTTCCAGCACCATGGCCTGGCGGTAGCCAATGATTTTCTTGCCGTCAATAGGCAGGTTTGGCAGCTCGCGTGAGCGGGCACCGGTAGCCAGAATGATGTGTGCTGCTTCGTAAATTTCGGAAGCGCCTTCAGCGTTGGTCACTTCTAATTGGCCTTGGCCTTTCAGTTTGCCGTAACCGGCAATATGGTCAATCTTGTTTTTGCGGAACAGGAATTGGATGCCTTTGCTCATGCCTTGGGCAACGCCCCGGCTACGGGCTACCACAGCCCCAAAATCAGCAGAAGCCTCGCCTACGTTAATGCCGTAATCTTTGGCGTGCTGGATGTACTCAAATACTTGTGCGCTTTTAAGCAAGGCTTTGGTAGGGATACAGCCCCAGTTCAGGCAGATACCGCCCAACTCAGCTTTCTCCACCACGCCTACTTTCATACCCAATTGTGATGCGCGGATGGCGGCTACGTAACCACCGGGGCCGCTACCCACCACTATCAAATCATATTTTGATGCCATGTGTCTGGATGTAAGGTTATGTTAGGCAAAGCTACATCATAATCGGGCTTTTGCCAAGTTTATAACTGAGATGCATTTTTACTCCTGTTTTTTAAAAATCAGGCCCAAAAGGCGGGCAGGCTACAAAGCCAAAGCCCCTGTTGCCCCTTTTCTGGTTGTTCTACCATAAAGGGCATCTTTGGCAACTGAAACAATCTTACCTTAGCAGAAAGGCAGCTGTCTCTGTAGAACTTACCTTAACGCACATGAAGATTCTATCCTTTGGCGAAATCCTGTTTGACATTATTGAGGGCGACCCTTACCTGGGAGGCGCTCCCCTGAACTTTGCCGCCCACTCGGCCCAGTGCGGTTCCGAGGCCTATATTTTCTCGGCCGTGGGCAAAGATGACTTAGGCCAACTGGCCTTGGACAAGATAGAAGCCTTGGGCGTGCAGACCACCTTGATTCAACAGGAGGAAGATCACCCAACCGGCACAGTGCAGGTAGTGTTAGACAATGGGCAACCCGACTACACCATTGTGCAGGACGTGGCCTATGATTTCATCCAGTTTCCGGAAAACGCCGAGGACATTTGGGCCATCGCCTATGACGTGCTGTACTTCGGCACCCTGGCGCAACGCAGCGAAACCTCCAAAGAAACCTTGCGGCAGCTAACGGAGCAGCAAACATTTCAACACATTTTCTATGATGTAAACCTGCGCAAAGAGTCCTATACCGAGGAAATCATCAGGGCATCGCTCCCGCTTTGTACCATCCTGAAGCTGAATGAGGAAGAGGTAACGGTACTTTCGGGCATGCTGTACGGGCAGGAACTAGAGCCCCAAGCCTTTGCCGAAAAAATCACGGAGGAGTATGGCACCCAAGTCATCCTCATCACGGCAGGCGCCAAAGGCTGTTACGTCTATGAGCAGGGGCAACTGTCCTTCTCCCCCGCTGAGCCGGTGACTGTGGCAGACGCCATTGGCGCGGGAGATGCCTTCAGTGCGGCCTTTGTGTTTAAGTACCTGAACGGGGAAACCGCTGCCCATGCAGCCACAATGGCGAACAAACTGGGTGGCTATGTGGCTTCTCAACGTGGCCCAATCCCAGCTTATTCAAAGGAAATCAAAGCAGCATTAGGTGTAGAATAATTCCGCTTGATGGCCCATCCATAGATTTCGCCACAAAAAGTATATTGCTGTTTCATTCCATCACCCTAACCAATCCTGTTCCGCATGTTGTATCGCTTAGTTGCTTTCTTGCTAGTTGCTTTGGTGACCGGTGCGAAAGCGCAGACTAAAAATGAGCTGGTCATTGAGACTAAAAACTTGCATCTGGTGCTTTCGGTGGGTGCCAACCAGAAGCTGTATCAAAGTTATCTGGGCCCCAAACTCACCGAGGTGTCTGAATACGCCAAACTGCAGCCAGAGCACGAAGCCTACGTTACTGCTGGGACCGAAAACCTGTTTGAACCAGCTATCAGGGTCACGCATAACGACGGAAACCCCTCGTTGGATCTGCGGTATGCCTCCAGTAGAACTGAAAAGCAAGACAACATCAGCACCACCCACATCACCCTCAAAGACCCTAAATACCCGGTGGAAGTAACGCTTCATTTTTCAGCCTATTTTCAGGAAGACGTGATTAAAACCTGGACCGAGATTAAGCACCAGGAAAAGAAACCGGTGGTGCTCACGCAGTACGCTTCGGCCATGCTGCACTTTGATGCGCCGCAGTACTACCTCACTCAGTTCCACGGCGATTGGGCCGAGGAGATGCGCATGGAGGAAAGCAAACTTACCAGTGGCACCAAAGTATTAGACAGCAAACTGGGCAGCCGCGCCAACATGTACCAGACCCCGGTGTTCTTTCTGTCCAAAAACAAACTCGCTGATGAAACCACTGGTGAGGTGCTGGCGGGCACGCTGGCCTGGACCGGAAACTTCCGGTTTGCGTTTGACATGGACGAGAAGCAGTCGCTCAGGATGGTGGCCGGCATTAACCCGTACGCCTCTGAATATAAACTCCCGAAAGGCGAAACCTTCACCACACCTGCTTTCATCTTTACCTACAGCACCCAGGGCAAAGGCACCGCCAGCCGTAACTTCCACCGGTGGGGCCGTACCTACGGCATCTTGGACGGAAACGAATCAAGGTACACGCTCCTCAATAACTGGGAAGCCACCTACTTTGATTTCAATGAAGTGAAGCTTTCCGGCTTGTTTGAGGATGCGGCTAAACTAGGTGTAGACTTATTTCTGCTGGACGATGGCTGGTTTGCGAACAAATATCCACGCAACAGCGATGGAGCCGGGCTGGGCGATTGGCAAGAAAACAAAGAAAAACTGCCGAACGGCATTGGGCACTTGATCAAAGACGCCGAAAGCAAAGGCATGAAGTTCGGGATCTGGCTGGAGCCCGAAATGGTGAACCCCAAAAGCGAACTCTACGAGAAGCACCCCGAATGGATTCTAAAACTGCCCAACCGCGAAGAGCACCTCTACCGCAACCAGCTCATTCTGGACTTGGTCAACCCCAAGGTGCAGGATTTTGTCTTCAATGTTGTAGACAACCTGCTCACCAAGCACCCCAACATTGCCTACATCAAATGGGACAACAACCGGATGATGACCAACGCCTTCTCTCCGTACCTGAAGGAAAACCAGTCACACCTGTACATTGACTATAACCGCAGCTTGTACAAAGTGTTGGACCGGGTACGCAAGAAATACCCGCACCTACCCATCATGCTGTGCTCCGGTGGCGGCGGGCGCACCGATTATGGTGCCCTCCCCTACTTCACTTCGTTCTGGCCCAGCGACAACACCGACGGCGTGGAACGCATTTTCATCCAGTGGGGCTATTCGTATTTCTTCCCGTCCATCGCGCTTTCCAGCCACGTGACCTCCTGGGGAAAACAGTCCCTGAAGTTCCGGACCGATGTGGCTATGATGGGTAAACTGGGCTTCGACCAAGAAATTGGCAAATGGACCAAGGAGGAACTTGCTTTCAGCCAACAGGCTGTCAAGAACTACAAACGCGTGAGCGAGGTCATCTGGAAAGGCGATTTGTACCGGCTGGTTTCCCCGTATGAAGGTAACCGGGCCTCCGTGATGTACGTGGCGCCCGCACAGGACAAAGCGGTGCTGTATGCCTACAACCTGCACACCCGCTTCAATGAAACCATGTTCCCGGTGACCCTACAAGGACTGGATCCGAAGAAGACCTACAGAATAGAAGAAATCAACCTTTTCCCGGGCACCAAATCCAACTTTGCAGCTAATGGCAAAAATTTCTCCGGCGATTACCTCATGAAAGTTGGGTTACCCATTGCCCCAGACGCCAATGCGCTCACCAGCCATATTTATGAAATAACCGCACAGTAACGCCGGCCCCACCTCCACTCTTTTATTTTGATAGATTTTGTGGGCGAACGGTAATGGTGCTTCTTCAATGCTTTTTTAGTTCGCTCACAAGATCCTTTCAGGATGACAGAAGAATAAGTAGTGTTTAGATTTTTAGGGGGTTTCTTAAAAACTGCCTAAAAACCACATAGAAAAGAGCTCCTTCAGCCTACAACTGAAGGAGCTCTTTTCTATGTGGTTTTCAGAAATCAACCTTAAATCGTGGGTGTACCACCAGTTACCTGCACGGTAGAACCGGTCATGTAGCTGGAACCTTCAGAGGCTAGCAATACATAGATCGCCGACAGTTCCACGGGTTGGCCGGGGCGTTTCAATGGCGTGTCTTTCCCGAAGGTTTTCACTTGTTCCTCTGGCATGGTAGCCGGAATGAGTGGTGTCCAGATGGGTCCCGGTGCCACGCAGTTCACCCGTATACCTTTGTCTGCTAAGATCTGGCCCAGGTTGGCAGTAAAGTTCTGGATAGCACCTTTGGTGGCGGCGTAGGCCAACAGCAAAGGCGATGGCTTATAGGCGTTCACCGACGTAGTATTGATGATGGTGCTGCCCGGTTTCATGTGCGGCTCGGCGGCTTTGCACAGGTAGAACATGGCGTACACATTGGTTTTGAACGTCCGGTCAAACTCCTCACTGGGAATGTCCTGCAACGACTCACGCGCCATTTGGAAAGCGGCGTTGTTCACCAGAATGTCAATTTGCCCGAATTCGTCTACCGCCCGCTGCACAATGGTTTTGCAATGCGCCTCGTCACTGATGTCACCGGGTACCAGAACTGCTTTCCGGCCTTCCTGCTCTATCCACTTGGCAGTATCTTGGGCGTCTTCCTCCTCGTTCAGGTAGGAAATCAACACATCGGCTCCCTCGCGGGCGAAGGCAATGGCTACCGCTTTGCCTATTCCGGAGTCGCCGCCGGTGATGACGGCTTTACGGCCCACTAGTTTCCCCGACCCTTTGTAGGACTCCTCGCCATGATCGGGTTTGATCTTCATTTCTGACTCTTCGCCCGGCTCGCTTTGGGTAGACTCAGAAAAAGGGGGCGCATCAAATTTTTTGGTAGGGTCTTGTTGTTTGTTTTCTTCTTCCTGGTTCATAGTTTCTACATGGTTAGATCTGTAACACCCATTTTGAAACGAGCGCAAAAGCAAAGGGTTGAACTCCAAACCGCTGAAGCACACCAATCTTAACCAAAAGAAAACATCAGGGGTAACTTTCAGTATTAATTCCAAACAATGCTGCTGCCATGGCTTCCGTATTTCCCACTGCCTATTCCACTTTACGTGCAGATGCGCTTGCCTCATTTGTTTCAGAGCAGTACAACCTGGGCGCTGCGCAAGGCGAGTTCCTGACCAGGGGCGTGGGTGATACGTATCTGATTGCAACCCCAGATACCCGTTACATCCTGCGGGTGTACCGAGCCTCACACAGAAACTACGCGCAAGTACAAACTGAAACCGACTTGCTTTTAGCCCTGAAGGAAGCCGGGGTTTCTGTCTCCTACCCGGTTACGGATGCAACCGGAAAGGTGATACAAACCCTACCAGCCGCAGAAGGAGACCGGTGTGCAGTGTTGTTCACCTATGCGCCCGGCCGCATGGTGCCTCAGCTAAGTGACAAACAGTTGCGGCTCCTGGGACAGGAAATGGCCAGGTTCCATCATGTATCTGCCTCCGTTCACATGAGCGACGCACGTTGGCTGCTGAATGTTGAAACAACCCTTACTAAACCTATTCAAGCTATTAAAGGCTTCTTCGCTGAAGCCCCAGAAGACTACGAGTGGCTGCAAGACGCTGCGGCCAAAGCGCAAGAACGCCTGGCGCAGTTCAACACCAGTGCTTTTTCTTTTGGCTATTGCCACTATGATTTCTTCCCGAAGAACTTCCACTTTGACGGTGACGAGAAACTCACCCTTTTTGACTTTGACTTCTTGGGGCGTGGGTATTTGGTAAATGATGTCATGACCTTCTGGCAACACCTGTGCCTTGACGTGCATTATGGTAAAATGACCCAGGAAACTGCTGACCAAGCCTTCTTTAATTTCCTAACCGCTTACCGAGAGGTACGCCCGCTTTCAGAGGAAGAACTGGCGGCCATTCCCTACCTTGCCTTAGGCTTCTGGGTATTTTACCTCGGCTTTTACGCCACGCATGACCACTTTCTTCCGCTGTTACAAAAGCCCAGATTGAAGGTTCGCATGCAATTGATCAGGCAGATTATGGAGCGTTATTGGGAAAAGGACCTGAAACCAGGTGACTCTTCATTTTCCTGATTCCCTTAAG
This sequence comes from Rufibacter tibetensis, assembly GCF_001310085.1. Classification (GTDB taxonomy): domain Bacteria; phylum Bacteroidota; class Bacteroidia; order Cytophagales; family Hymenobacteraceae; genus Nibribacter; species Nibribacter tibetensis. The sequence goes on along the minus strand of NZ_CP012643.1, from coordinate 3,338,286 downwards.
GATAGCGAAAGTAGACGCGTGGCAGTAGACAAATGGATGTAAGAGCCGTATACTCGCACTTTAATTGGCTCCTCCAGAAACTATCTGTTGAAAATACCCTGTGGGCAGCCTTCCTTTTATCATGACAACACCTATTTCCTCCCCCGCTCATCCGGAACTTACCAAACTCAATTTATGGGTGATGACCATTGCTACGGGTATGGTAGTGGCGAACCTGTACTACAACCAACCGTTGCTAGGCCGCATCTCTGAAACCTTTGGGGTTACAGAGGCCTCGGCGGGTAGTTTGGCTATGTTGACCCAGATTGGCTACGCAGTGGGCATGCTCTTTATCATTCCGCTGGGCGATATGCTGCGCCGGAAACGGCTGATCATGGTAGATTTTGCCGCCATCATCATTGCCTTACTTCTGGCAGCCTTCTCGGTGAACATTCAAATGCTTATGGCGGCTAGTTTCCTAATAGGGGCCACCTCAGTAGTACCACAGCTGCTGATTCCCATGGCCGCCCACCTGGCCAAACCGGAGACCCGCGGCCGAACCGTAGGCTTTGTGATGAGTGGTTTGTTGATTGGCATTCTCCTTTCCCGCACCGTTAGTGGGTTTGTAGGTGCGCACCTGGGCTGGAGGGCCATGTTCTACATTGCGTCAGGCATGATGCTGGTGCTGTGGGGAGCGCTGTACTTTCTTTTACCTGAGGTACCCTCTGATTTTAAGGGAAACTACAAAAGCCTGATGAAATCTCTGGTGCACCTGGTACGGGACCAACCCATGCTGCGTCTGGTGGCCTTTCGTGGCGCTCTGTGTTACGCCACCTTTGGAGCATTCTGGACTACGTTGGTGTTTCTGTTGGAAGAACCGCCTTTCAACGCAGGTAGTGACGTGGCCGGCCTTTTCGGGTTGGTAGGAGCTGGGGGTGCTCTGGCCGCAGGTTACATGGGAAAACTCAACGACCGGGGAAATGCCTTTTCCATTACAACCTTCAGCATTGCGCTTATTGTGTTTTCCTATGTAGTGTTCGGGTTCTCGGGCAGCAGCATTATTGGATTAGTGATTGGTGTAATTCTCCTTGATCTGGGCGTGCAGGCCACCCATATTTCTAACCAGGCGTTTATCTTCTCCCTTATTCCGGAAGCCCGAAACCGATTAAATACCGTGTACATGGTCACCTATTTTGTGGGAGGAGCATCCGGTACGTTCATCGCGAGCCAAGCATGGCACCTCTGGAAATGGAACGGCGTAGTAGCAGTTGGCTTAGTATTCTCTATCCTGGCTTTGGTGCTGCACCTGGTGTTCATGCGCGCAGATAAACCTGCTTATTCAGCCGTGAAGCAAGTCTAAGGTCTTCAAAACTCTGAAGCCGAATTGGGGCTGTTTTCTGGAAAATAGCCCCAATTCGGCTTCAGAGTTTTTAGTTAATGAAGTGACTTAGTAAGCTGGAGCTACGGACGGCTCTCCATATTTCTGCACTTCTACTAAGGGCTCTTCTCCATTGGGTAAAGTCACTTTGAACAGGTAATCATATTGAAAGTCGGCAATTTCAGAAACTGGCTTTTTTCCACTTAGTGCTTCTACCAAAGGCAATACCGTATTGGAGTGTCCGGCCACTACCACTGTTTTGCCGGCATACTCCTGCTTTATTTTCTGTGCCAATCCTGCATAATCTTGCGCCTCATAGATCTGGACCTTTTGTTTCTGGGCAGTGGCCAAAGGTTGAAGCGTTTGTTGCGTGCGTTTGTACTTGGTGGCGAAAAGAGCCGCCACTGGAACGGAAGCCAACTGGTTCTTCAGCACCTCGGTCCGTTTACGGCCTGCTTCTGACAAAACGGGGTCATCAGTCATGTTTCCGTTGGAAGCAGCTTTCTCGGCGTGACGCACTAAATACACTACTGTTTTAGCAGCTTGACCTTTCCTTATGGTTTCGGCAGCATGCGCTTTTTTACCAGTGCCTTTTTGGGCAGTACAACTAAACAGAACACAAATGCTCAGCAAACATGTGAGCAGCAGCGGAAATTTCAAGGATTTTATCATTAGGCTTACGTCAGGTTAAGGCTCGTTTTAAAACGGATAAACTACAGGAAAAAAAGCTAAACCAAATGTAATAAGTTACCGGAACAAAGCCCTACAAAGGAGGCGCAGAGTAACGTCCCCTAATTACATTACTTCCTGACCTGCTTCTCAGCTTTCCTTTACGGGAACCTCACAAAGGGCACTATTTGGCAGCCGTATTTCAAATGTGGTACCCTCGCCTACCTTGCTCCTGACTGAAATTTCACCACCCGCATTTTCTACAATGCGCTTCACAATGTACAAGCCCACGCCAGATCCGTCCACGTGCTGGTGCACGCGTTTGAACATGCCAAAGATTTGACTTAAGTGGTGTTCTTCTATGCCCAGCCCGTTGTCTTCAATGCTGATGGAAACACCATTTTCACCGTAGGTACTTGTAGATACCCGCACCTCTGGGGCACGGTCCGGATGCCGGTATTTTATGCTGTTACTAATAAGGTTGTACAGTACGCTCCGGAGGTTCTTCTTAGAGAAACAGATAGCCGGAGCCGCGGTTACTTGGGTTGTAATGGTGGCACGGCTGGTAAAGATCTGTTCAGCATTCACTATTTTAAATTCCTCCACCAGATCGTCAAGGTTCACCATTTCCTGGCTTGTTTCTACCCGCTTCTGAATTTTAGAGATTTCGGTAAGCTCATCAATGGTGTTCTTGAACCTGATGATTGCTTTTTCAATCATGAGCAGCAAAGGTGCTACCGGTTCTGTTTCAGTCCCCAAGTCATGCAACTCTTCCTGAAGGGCTTTCACCAACCCTTGCAGGTTGGCAATCGGAGATTTCAAATCATGCGAAGCAGTATAAACAAAATTGTCCAGATCGGCGTTGGTGCGTTCCAGATCTGCGTTCTTCTGGGTAAGCTCGGTATTCATGTTCTGTAACTCCTGCTGCGTTGCCGCTAAGCGGTCAATTAGGAGTTTTTGCTCATGAATGTCGGTAGCGGTGCCAAACCACTTAAGCACCTCCCCTTCTTCATTTTTCAACGGAATTGCCCTGGCCAGATACCAGCGGTACTCCCCTGTCCAATGCCTCACCCTAAATTCAATCTCATACACCTGGCCAGTTTCAACAGACCGGGCCCATGTTGCCGCCGCACGATGTGCATCATCGGGGTGCAGCGCAGAAATCCATTGTTCGCCTAAAACAGTTGTTTTAGGCAATCCGGTGTACTCGCGCCAGTGGCCGTTCACGTAATCCAACTCCCCGTTTACGGTGGCGGTAAAGGCAATCTGGGGCATAGCCGAAAGCAAGGTTTGCATTTGCGCTACCGTGTCTATCAGCTCCTGGCGGTTTTTTTTCTCTTCTGTAATGTCACGCACCTCAATCACAGTAGAGATGGGTACTCCTTTCTCGTCAAAAATAGGGCTTGCCGCACAGGAAACCGGGAAAGAGGAACCGTCTTTGCGGAAGAACACATCTTCATGGGCCCGCACGTCAAAGTTCTGGGGCAAAGCCCGGTCTAACGGACAATCTTCTAAAGCATAGTGGGAACCATCTGGCCGATGATGATGAATCATGTAATGTAGCTGCTTCTCCCTGATTTCTTCAAAGGTGTAGCCCACCATCTCTTCAGCAGCTGGGTTCATGAACGTGCAATACCCGGTGGCATCCATCATGAAGAGCGCTCCCGTGGCATTATTAGTAATGGTTTTGGTTAAATAATTCTGTTTTTCAAGCTCCTGAGTTCTGTTCTGGATTCTGTTCTCCAGGTCACTGTTCAGGGCCTGGAGAGCTGCGTTAGATTCTTTTAATTCCTCTTCCAGTTGCCGGCGCTCTTTCAGCACCATTCCCCATTCAATGGCAGTACCCGCCAGATCAGCCGCCAGTTCTAAGAGCTGTATTTCCTCCTCAGAAGGCACTCTTTCAGTTTTGTAATAGATCGCGAAGGTACCCAACACACTTCCATCCTGGGAAGAAAGAATGGGTTGCGACCAGCAGGCATGTAAGCCATGCTCCAGAGCCACCTGATAATTTGCCCACTTAGGATCTACTGCTATACTTTCCACCACTACCCGCTCTCCGGTGAACGCTGCTGTACCACAAGAACCAGCTAATGGGCCAATCTGGGTTCCATCAATTGCTTTAGAGTAGGCTTCCGGTAAACTTGGGGCGCTTAGGTGGCGTAGCTTCTGATCCTTTAATAATAGTACCGATGGAAAAATGTCTGGGTAAGCCTTTTCAAGGGTGAGGATAAGGGTGTCCATTACTTCTGCAAGGGAGGCACCGCTCATTAAATTTTTCCTTACTTGGCGTTGGGCAGCGTTAAAGATGGCTGCTGCTGAAGGTTTGCTCAAAAAATCAGGTGATTGGCTCGTAAATGACATGAAGGGCGGATTACTGCAAGGCAAACTACTACTTTATTAGCTCAACGGAGGAAAAGTTTTTCTATAACTCTTTCTGCCTGTAAATGTTTCACTCCCCTTAACAGAGACCAAAGCCCTTAAAACCTAAGCTTGAGCTACTCCTAAGGGCCTTTAAACTTCTAATTAGCCTAATAATATTTGCCTAATACATACGAAGCAGGGGTAAATCTTAGATTAGGTGTCCGGTTTCTGCACTTAAGATTTCAAACACCTTCGTTTTTAACCTTTGCAAAAAGTAATACAATGAAAAACAGCCTACTGAGGTTAAAAATAATGGTAGAAGACCCATTTGCATTACCTTTTCAGATTAGCTTCTGAAATATGTACCTATAACTATATTTCCTAAAATCAGTATGTAGCATAAGTTACAACCTGCCTATGCAACTGAAATTTCAACATTTGGTACGTCTTACTTTTTTCTTTCTGCTGGTAACACTAACCGTAAGTGGCTGTAAAACGGCCAAAACTCATTACCGAGAAGGCTTGGAACGAGCCAGCAAAAATGATTACACGGGCGCCGTGCGCGAGTACGATGCAGCCATTGCCAAGAAACCAGATGATGGTAGCCTTTACCGTCTGCGCGGAGTAGCCAAGTACGAGATGGAAGACTTTGACGGGGCATTCGCCGATTTCTCCCAGGCCATTCTGCTGGTGCCTACTGATGCTGAGTCTTTCAAGTTCCGGGGCGATATCAAGCAGAACCGTGGTCAGTACAAGCAAGCCATTGAAGATTATAACCAAGCCATCACGCACCAACCCAATTACGCCAAAGCGTACAACAACAGAGGCCTTAACCGCGCCCGCCTGAAAGACACAAAAGGCGCAGTTTCTGATTTCACGCAGGCCATCACCCTGCAAGATGATTATGCCGTAGCCTACCTTAACCGGGCAAATTTAAGAATGCGCCAGAAGCAATACACACCGGCCAAAGAAGACTATGACAGAGCCATTTCCCTTGACCCTAACATGGTGCAGGCCTTTTACAACCGTGGCGTCCTGAACCACACACTCAAGAACCGCAAAAGCGCCTGCCAGGATTGGCAGAGGGCTTTTGAGTTGGGCTCACCCCAAGCAAATGACCTGATCAAACGCTTCTGCAAGTAAGCTTCCCTCCCATTTTAGCCACCCTTGCCTGAAAACAGGTCAAAAGCAGGTTGTTTTTGAAAACCTAGGCTTGTTTCTTTGGCTCCCGTCCCAGATTTGTATATTTGGGACTGAGAACCGGGGAGCATCTTCTGTAGCAGATGGCCCTTTAAACAAGCATTATGAAATTACTGGAAGGAAAAATTGCCTTAGTAACCGGCGCCTCCAAGGGTATTGGCCGGGCCATCGCGAAGAAATATGCTGAAATGGGCGCCAATGTGGCCTTCACCTACCTCTCCAGCGTGGAGAAAGGTCAGGCTCTGGAGCAGGAATTAGCCGAGTACGGAATTCAAGCCAAAGGCTACCGTTCAGATGCCTCTGACTTTACCCAGGCCGAGCAATTAGTGGAAGCCGTGGTGAAAGACTTCGGTAAACTGGATGTACTGGTGAACAACGCTGGTATCACCAAAGACGGTCTTTTGATGCGCATGAGCGAAGACCAGTGGGACGCCGTCATCAACACTAACCTGAAATCGGTTTTCAATTTAACCAAGGCTGCCACCAAACACATGATGCGCGCAAAAAGCGGTTCTATCATCAATATGACTAGTGTGGTTGGTATCAAAGGCAACGCCGGACAAGCTAACTACGCCGCTTCTAAATCAGGTATCATCGGGTTTACCAAATCAGTGGCTTTGGAATTAGGCTCCAGAAACATCCGCAGCAACGCCATCGCGCCGGGCTTCATTGAAACCGATATGACCGACGAACTAGACGCTGCTGTTGTAGCTGAGTGGAGAAAAGCAATTCCGTTGAAACGCGGAGGCGCTCCGGAAGATGTAGCCAACGCAGCCGTATTCCTGGCCTCAGACTTATCTTCTTACGTAACCGGCCAAACCCTGCAGGTAGACGGCGGTATGCTTACCTAAGTAGTAAGTTTTAGAACATAATTTAATAGAAAGCCGATGTTGGTTAAAACTGACATCGGCTTTCTCTTTTATAGTAAAAGCAATCCCTTTTTAGGGTCCTTTTCCAAAAACTTGCTTAAAACCGCAGAAAGGCAATAACAGGGGTAGGCGTTCAGTTTAAGAAATAAAGAGGTAAACCAGGGACTATTCGCTCATATATGGCAGACTTCTTTTATCTTGCTACTTGATCCTGTGACCTAACTCACCGTTTGTGCAATCCTTTCAAATTCACACCGCGTATTCTCCTTGGTATGTATTGCTTTGCCTGGCGGCAGGAATTGCCGTTTCCTGGTTTATGTACCGCAGGGGTGGTCCCTGGCCTACAGGCTTGCGGTGGTTTTTGGCTTCTTTGCGGGCTTTGCTGGTTGCATTGGTGTGTTTTCTACTTTTGGAACCTTACACCCGCCGCATCAGGCAGGAAGAAATAAAACCTAAAGTGGTACTAGCCTTAGACAACTCTCAATCCATAGGTCTGTTCACCCAAAAAGAAGCCCTAACCCGAACCTTGCAAGGAGTAGATGCACTGGCAGACCGGCTCCGGGAAAGGGGATTGGAGGTGGTAAATGCCTCTTTCCAGGAGGGCGACTCTGCGGCCACTTCACTGGCCTCCACTCCGCTCCAGGCACCCGTTACTAACTTACATGCGCTTCTTGAAAAAGGGGAAAACGCCTACAGAGACCAGAACCTGGCCGCTACCGTGCTAATTTCAGACGGTATCCATAACCAGGGTCCCACGCCTACTTTCCAGATGTATGCCGCCCCGGTGTACCCTTTAGCTTTAGGTGATACAGTAGCCAAGCGCGATGTAGTGCTGGAGGAAGTGCAGTACAACAAAATCAACTATACCGGTACCTCCTTCCCTATTGTGGCGCGGGTACGGCATAACGGCTTCAATGGAACCAACGTCAATGTGCTGCTGCAGGAAAACGGCAAAACCGTTCAGCGGAAAACGGTTTCTTTACCCAGAAGCGGTGCCTTGCAAACCACCTTTCAGGTAACTGCCGCGCAAGCTGGCAAAAAGCACTATGAGGTAAGAATTCAACCAGTAAACGGAGAATTCACGGCCCTGAACAACCGCCGGCACGCGTACCTTGAAGTCATCAAAGGCAAACTCAAGATTCTGGTGGCTGCGGCGGCTCCGCACCCAGACATCAAAGCTTTAAGAAGCGCCTTGCTTTCTAATCCGCTGCTGGACGTGGAAGTAGTGTTGGGACCTTTCCAAAATCCTTCCTTCAAAACACCTTATGATGCGGCAGTGCTGCACCAGATTCCTAACGTGAGTGGCGTAGGAACAGATTGGCTCCGCCGATTGAAAAGCACCAAAGTTCCCTCCTTCTATATTCTGGGCGCCCAGACCGATTTCAATGCCTTCAACGCTGTACAGGCTGGGGTGCAGTTAAGCCGCCCTTCACCGCAATTTGACGAGGTGCAGCCACTGCTGAACAACGCATTCAGACGTTTCTCTACGGAACCTACTGCCCAAACCCGTATTAGAAGCTGGCCCCCTACACCGGTCACTTACGGAGATTGGCGAATTGCCCCGGCCGCTGAGGTGATCCTGAATCAACAGGTAGGTACCGTTAGAACTACCAAACCACTTTTGGTTTACAAACCCTCGGCCCCTACACCTTCTGCAGTGCTCCTCACCGACGGCAGCTGGCAGTGGCGGCTCACTGAGGCCGTAGACCACGGAACCTCTCAGATTTACGATGAGCTCATGACGCACGTGGTGCAGCTGCTGGCCAACCGAAGAAACCAGAAACGCCTGCACGTGTACCCGGTCAAAGATGAGTTTGAAACCTCTGAAGGAGTAAACCTGCAGGCTGATGTGTTCAACGCGGTACAGGAAGAAATCTTCGGACAGACGGTTTCGCTCACCCTTACCCACGAGGGCGGAAAGCAAACCCGTCATACATTCCGGCACGAGCAAGGCGGCGAAGGACTGAAACTGGGCAGCTTACCGGCAGGTTTTTACCGCTACGCCGCCTCCGCGAGGGTAGAAAACCAGAACTATACAGACAACGGAGAGTTTGTAGTACAAGAACAAAACCTGGAATCACTTTTAGCTGTGGCCGACCATAGCCTGCTGAGCCAAATTGCGGAACGGTCCGAAACCAAGCTGTATTATCCGGCTCAATTGGCCCAACTAGAACAGGATTTAGTTAAGGCAAACTTCAAGACTATCCTGCGTAGCCACGAGGAAGAGAAAGACCTGCTGGAACAATCCTGGTTTTATTTCCTGCTGCTGGGGCTAGCCTGTTCAGAATGGGCTTTGCGCCGTTTCTTCGGAAGTTTGTAGAAAATGGGCTTTAAACCCTTTTCAACGTACAATCAATACTAAATCCGTACTTTTAGCCCGTCCACCTTATCTAATCCGTTTTGCAGTACTTCCTCCTCAACAAGCCCTTTGAAGTCATCACCCAGTTCACAGACGAAGCCGGACGAAGCACCTTAAAAGATTTCGTGCCTGTTCCCAACGTGTACCCCGTGGGCCGGTTAGACTATGATAGCGAAGGACTGGTACTACTCACTGATGACAAGCAACTGCAGCACCGTCTTTCCGATCCCAAGTTCAAGGTGGAGAAAACCTATTGGGTGCAGGTAGAAGGTGTTCCCTCTGATGACGCACTAGACCAATTGGAAAAGGGCGTGCTGCTTCAGGGCAAAAAAACCACTCCGGCCAAAGCCAGGCTGTTGGAAGAAGTAATCCTCTGGGAACGTTCCAAGCCCATCCGGTTCCGGGCCAACATTCCTACCTCCTGGGTTGAAATCAAAATAAGCCAAGGCATGAACCGCCAGGTGCGCAAGATGACAGCGGCAGTGGGACACCCTACGTTGCGGCTGGTTCGCGTGGCGGTTGGCACTTTGAAATTGGATTCTTTACAGCCCGGTGACTTCAGGGCGCTTACAGGTGAAGAGGTTAAACAGCTGAAAGGACTAGCTAAACCCATGAACACTTTTCAGCGGCCTTACAAAAAACGCTAAAGTTGGTGACAAAGAAAGAAGGCCATTTGGGGTCTGTTTTCTTGAAAAGTGCTTCAAAACAGGACTTCTTCCTTTCTTCATCTACTAATAAACATCCAGGAATACTGTCAAAACTCCCTTCTATTCAGGCTCGCTTTCCAAAAACAAGTCAAAAGCGCATTCGCACCTGACACTGCCTGCCCATTGTTTCGTATAGCCTTACTTATTGTTTTTGTTAAAATGACATTGTGTCACAAAACGGCAGAATTATGGCCTTGGCACATGTCTTGTTAATAAGACTGCATCAAGTTAAACTAGGAACTACTAAAATAAAATTATAGACTATGGGAAAAATCATAGGCATTGACTTAGGAACTACCAACTCTTGCGTTGCTGTAATGGAGGGTAACGAACCAGTGGTGATTCCGAACAGCGAAGGCCGCCGGACTACACCGTCCATCGTGGCATTCCTGGATAACGGGAACGGTGAGCGTAAAGTAGGTGATCCTGCTAAACGTCAAGCTATCACTAACCCACAAAATACCATCGCGTCCATCAAGCGTTTTATGGGCCGCGGCTTCTCAGAAGTAAAAGACGAAACCAGCCACGTTTCTTACAACGTGCAGTCTGGAAGCAACAATACCGTGCGCGTAAAGATCGGTGACCGTGAGTTCACGCCACAGGAGATTTCGGCCATGGTTTTGCAAAAAATGAAGCAAACTGCGGAAGACTACCTGGGTACTACAGTAACCGAGGCGGTCATCACTGTTCCTGCTTACTTCAACGACGCACAGCGTCAGGCTACGAAAGAAGCCGGACAGATTGCTGGATTGGATGTAAAACGTATCATCAACGAGCCTACTGCCGCAGCCTTGGCGTACGGCTTGGATAAAAAACACGCGGATCAGAAAATTGCGGTCTACGACTTAGGTGGTGGTACTTTCGATATCTCTGTGTTGGAGTTAGGTGACGGTGTGTTTGAAGTTTTGTCTACCAACGGTGACACTCACCTGGGTGGCGACGACTTTGACCAAGTGATCATTGCCTGGTTAGCCGATGAGTTCAAAGCCGAAGAAGGCATGGACTTACGCACTGACCCAATGGCGTTACAGCGTTTGAAAGAAGCTGCTGAGAAAGCGAAAATTGAGCTTTCCTCTTCTTCTGAGACCGAGATAAACCTGCCTTACATTACAGCTACGCAGACTGGTCCTAAGCACTTAGTGCGCAGACTGTCTCGTGCTAAGTTTGAGCAGTTAGCTGATGACCTGGTACGTCGTTCTATGGAGCCGGTACGCAAGGCGTTACAAGACGCTGGTTTGCAGCCAAGTGACATTGACGAAGTAATCTTGGTGGGTGGTTCTACCCGTATCCCAAGAATCCAGGAGGAAGTTGAGAAATTCTTCGGCAAGAAGCCATCTAAGGGTGTAAACCCAGATGAGGTGGTGGCGATTGGTGCCGCTATCCAGGGTGGTGTATTGACGGGTGAGGTGAAAGATGTGTTGTTGCTTGACGTAACGCCACTTTCCTTAGGTATCGAGACCATGGGTGGTGTGATGACCAAATTGATTGAGTCTAACACAACTATCCCTACCAAGAAGTCTGAGACCTTCTCAACTGCTTCTGACAACCAGCCAAGCGTGGAGATCCACGTATTGCAGGGTGAGCGCCCAATGGCCCGCGATAACCGCACCATCGGTCGTTTCCACTTGTCAGATATTCCGCCAGCACCGCGCGGCGTTCCGCAGATCGAAGTAACCTTCGACATTGACGCCAATGGTATCCTGCACGTGTCTGCCAAAGACAAAGGCACCGGCAAAGAGCAGAAGATCCGTATCGAGGCTTCCTCTGGTCTGTCTGAGCAGGAGATCGAGCGCATGCGGAAAGAGGCCGAGGCTAACGCCGAGTCTGACCGTTTAGCGAAAGAGCAAGTAGAGAAAGTGAACCAGGCTGACTCTATGATCTTCCAGACCGAGAAGCAGCTGAAAGAGTACGGCGAGAAACTTTCTGCCGGAAACAGAACTGCCATTGAAGGTGCTTTGGCTGACCTGAAGAAAGCGCATGAGTCGAAAGACTTAGCCGCGATTGACAGCGCCATGGAAAACATTAACAACGCCTGGCAAGCTGCCTCTCAGGAGATGTACGCTGCCACGGGTGGTGCTGGTCAGCCAGGTGCTGACGCCGGATTTGGTGGTGGAGCCCAGCCAGGTTCTGACGGACAAAGCGGTGCTACTCAGTCTGCCAGCGCAGATAACGTGACCGACGTGGATTACGAAGAAGTTAAGTAATAAAAAAATAGGTTTAGTTGAGAAAGCCCTATCGCTTTGCGGTAGGGCTTTTTTGTTTTTGCACCAGTTAGCCGAGGCCTATCCCTTCTGATGAAAAGCTATAAAAAATTCTCAAAAGGGACTTCTTCAGATGTGGTATGAACTTTGCCATGGCAACTAATAGATTGATCGTTTCACCCTTAAAACCTTGCCCTATGATAAAAGCTAAATTAGCAGCGGTATTGTTTGCTGCCAGCCTTGCTCTCCTGGCTTGCCCGGCGGCCTCTGCCCAGGAAAAGAATAAAAAGCACAAAGAGGGCAAGGAGTATAAAGAGTACAAGAAGAAGAAAGATAAAAAAGACAAAGGCTACAATGACCAGGAATGGCGCAATACCCGGGATGAGCAAACCAAGCCACGGGAGAATGGAGGAAGCCACGGGAGAATGGAGGTTTAGACGGTATATTAGGCCGGGTTATTCTTCCTCCAAGGGGTACGGCAGGCCCTCGGCAGTTGCAGGGCGTACCTAAAGGCCATTACCCGCCGCCCGGCGAGTGCCGGATCTGGTACCCTAACCGTTCGCCGGGGCATCAACCCCCTCCCACTGATTGCCGGACCCTGTACGGCGTAAGATTAGAGCCCGGTGCTTTCATTTTACACGGAGATCAGGCTTATGATGCAGAGTATGACTGGAGAGAAGAGGAAAGACGCCGTCCAGGGTCTGTCACCCGGGACATTCTGGACATCCTGTTTCCCCGTCGTTAATCTTGTTGATAGTTGAATTCAAAAGCAGAAAGGAGAGGCAATGGCTTCTCCTTTCTGTTTTTCTTTAGTATTGAATTTCTCTTTTCAGCCTGTTTTTACAAAACCTATTCTTTTTCTCTTTCCAGACTTCAACCAGACGTCAATGCCTCCAAAGCTTCGTACCTTTGCTTCTTCTGGAGCTAAAGGAGTACGGAAATGAATTTTATTACCCTTGATTTTGAGACGGCCACCACTGACCGTGACAGTCCTTGTGAGATTGGTTTGACGTTTGTGCAGAATGGGCAGATTGTAAAAACAGATGCCTGGCTCATCAAACCTAAATCCTACCCGTACTTCAACGGCATGAACATCGCCATTCACGGCATAAAGCCGCAGGATGTGAAGAACAGCCCCACGTTTGACCAGGTCTGGCAGGAACTGAGACCGCTGCTGCAAAACCAATTAGTAATTGCCCACAATGCCAGCTTTGACATGAGCGTACTCCGCGCTACGCTGACTACCTATGGACTCCCTTTTCCCGAGCTGAATTATGCCTGCAGCGTGCAGTTTTCTAAACAAGTGTGGCAAGGGCTTCCGCAGTATGACTTGAAATCACTCTGCAACCGCCACGGCATCCAGTTCAAACACCACCGTGCCGCCGCTGATTCTTACGCTTGCGCCGAGCTAACCCTTAGGGCTCTGGCGCACACCAACTGCAGTTGCTTAGACGATTTCCCTGAAAAGCTGAAAATAAATTTCGGGCAATTGTTTGAAGGCGGGTACAAAGCCTCTTCAGCTAGAAAAGAAGCCAAGAAGAAGAAAGCCTTTCCTTTCTAAAACATCTCCGTTTATTGTTTGCTTTCTTAAAAGAATGTTCAATCCAATTTAGCTCTTTTCTAATTGCGTCACTCCCACGTAGCCTCTGCCACCATCTAGTACTACCTTCCAGCCTTGCTTGCGAAGCGACCTCTTGATGAACTCATTCAGGAAGCCATGCGCCACTAACACAGCCAAGCCATTTGCTTCAGCCTCCCGCACTAAATGATCGGCAGCCTGAGCAGCGCGGGCCTTTGCTTGCTTAAAGCTTTCAATGTCTTTCTGGTTCAAGCCCAGTAACCACAAAACACGGGAAGTAACCTGCCACCATTTCAAAGGAAACTTGCCCATGGGCAAACCCCACATTCGGTTCTCAAACTCTTTGAAAGTGGCATCTTCTATCAGTTCCACATCAGGACCAAACAACATCAGGGCAGTAGCCTTCGCACGGGGCAGGGTGCTGCAGAACACTCTTTTTATTTGATCCATGGGCAGGTGTTCGCTCCGCTCAATGATTTCTTCCACATCAGCCTCGTTGTAATCCTGAAGGTATTGCTGGGCTTGCGTTTTTGTAAAAAAACCTTGCTTGTTGATGAGGGGCCGGGCGTGACGGATGAGGTAAATATGCGGAGTAGAGGTTGACATAAAACAAAAGCTTGACAAGCAGAAAAACACATTCAAGTTGTATACGGGCACCTTTCTTTAGCAGGCTTCTTTTTGTAAGATCGTGAAACCCCTCTATATTGCTCCATAATCTGTTTTATAAAAAAAGTCCTACTCCCTTTATTCTTTTCAGTACTCTGCCTTTCCGCATCGGCTCAACGAAACTTCCAGTCAGGGTACATTATTCAAAAAAATGACACTATCCAAGGCCTCGTTGATCAAAGAGGAGACAAAAGAAGTGCCGAAAAAGTCAATTTCAAGACATCAGAAGATGGTGCCGTTGAAATATATACTCCAACTGAGATTCAAGGCTATGGCGTTCTGGCTGGGTCTAAGTTTGAAGTAAAGCGTTTAAAAGAAGGAAGCTCCTCCCAAGACCGTTTTCTTACCCTTTTAGTGAAAGGAAAAGCAAGTCTCTACTCTTACCGTGACGCTGAAACCAAAGATCGTTTCTATCTTCTGCATGGAGACTCTTTACAGGAACTCATTTCTTATTCCCAGGCTGAGATAGTTAATGGTAAGAGGGTTCTGGTTCCTTATAACCTGTTTAGGGGAACATTAAACCAAGCTTTCATCGGTTGTCCTAATGAGGTTGCAGGCACTAAAAACCTCCCTTTCTCGCAAAAAGCCCTTATTGAGATAGTAGCCCGTTATAACCAATGCAGCGCACCGGCCAGCTTAACGTACGTGGAAACTCCAAAGAAAGCAGTTATCTCCTGGGGTGTTGCCGGTGGCGGAGCCACTTCCAGCTTAACGGTGAAGGGAGGCCCTACCCTTCCTAAAGAGAATGAAACCTATTCATCTTCCATGGGTCCTGCCTTCGGGTTATTTGTAAACACAACCCTGCCTTGGATAAACCCTAAGATGTCTTTGCAAGGCGAGATTTTATATACCCGTCACCAATACTCCAAAAGTTTAAGCGAGCAACAAAACACTTTCAGGAAAGATTATGAGGTATTTTTTGATCTGCCTTATTTAAGAATCCCCCTTCTTTTGAGATATACTTTGCCCTTCAAAAAGATTAAGCCTTTTGTGAATGCAGGAATTATCAACTCTTACGCTTTCAACTACAAGCAAGAAATAACCACCACCAGTTCTTCCAGTGTACAGGAAAACACTTCTGTCAAGAAAGAACCTTTTATGGAGGACTTCAGGAATTACGCCCAGAGTTATGCTGTGGGAGGCGGTGTGCTTTTCCCGGCCTGGACCAACCACCAGTTCTCATTAGAAGGTAGGTTTGAAAGAGGGAATGGCTTCTCCAGATATACAGGAATCAGCTCCACCACAAGTCAGGTGTACCTGTTGCTGAGCTTGACATTGTAAAACCCTTATTCATTTTAATCTAAGCCCGTTTTCGGAGCTGTTTTCAAAAACTGCTCCGAAAACGGGCTTAGATTTTAATAGTGTACCAAGAGGAAAGGAACTGGTTCTTTATTTCTTTGTACCCAAAGCAGCTATGGAAATGGCAGTTGTTACTGGGCAGCCACGGCCTCAGATCTTTTGTGCCGCCGGAGGGCTTTTAGATACACCACCAGTTCATCCATCTGCTCTCTGGAAATCTCGTGCTTTTTGAAGGATGGCATTCGCCCAATGCCTAGGAAAAAGGCTTTGCTGCGTACCCTGAACCGAAGGGCTGCGCCGGGCAGCGGAATATTGTTGAGAGAAGGTCCTAACCCCGCTTCTCCCAAAGGATGGCAGCGCTGGCAGTTTTGCATAAATACCTGACGGCCGTTTTCCAGTTGCTGTGTTTGCAGAGTCAGAGGTCCCATGATAGGTTCACTGCGCCGGGCTGTGCCGCAACTGCTGAGAACCAATACCGGAAGTAGCCACAGCATCTTCCAGGCATTATTACGGATTGTTAAAAGCTGTTTCATCGGGCAGCGGTTTTAGTTATTTTCCAAATTACCCCGGTCTGCTGTTTAGGCGCGGGGCCTTCCTCAGTCATAGGCATGACCCCAAAATCAACCACGTATAAGGCATTTCCCGAAGGGTTAAATTTCACGGCGATGGGTCTCTCCAGTCCTCCGTTTTTCATGAGGGAGGCAGGTCCGTTCATTTTGCTTTTGTTTACGGCAAAGTCCTCAATGACGCCGCTCGTGGGGTTTACCCGAACCACTTTGAAACCAACTGGCCCGTAAGTGTGGCCTACATTAGGGGTCATATCGCCGAACTGGGCAATAAACGCTTCGCCTACGTGGCCGAAGCTGGTAGTACGGGAGAAATCCAGTCCGTTGGAAGAGGAATGCACCCCCAGAATAGCCGCGGGTTTAGGCGGCGTGCCGGGGTGTTTGGCCAGCAGGAATTTTGGGTCATCATGCGGAGTTTTGTAGTCATCAGAAGCCATGGGCTGACCGTTTGCGAAATCTGGCCAACCATACCATTGCCCCGTTTGGACCGTCCACAGCACATCGCCGGCGCCGTACCCTGGCCTACTGCCCCGGGTGTCATACCCGTTATCCGTGACATATAGCTGACCGTTTGGAGAAAAGGCCAGTCCGTAAGGATTACGCAGCCCCCAGGCCACTAACTCCAAAGGTCCACCCTGCAACGACACCCGCATGATAGCTCCAGAACAAGGCAAGGCTCCTTTGATGGTCTGGTTTGGGGTACTGGGCGTCCCAAATGGCAGGAAAGCTCCTGTAGAGGCTTCGTCCTTGTCGTTTTCATTGAGGGGGTTGTAAGTAGTAAAATTCTGCCCGTTTAAGATGACGTCTTTGCAGGGAATATCATGAAAAGAAGGGTGTCGTTTAAGCCAGCCGTAGTGGTAATTATCGGTGCCTACAACTCCTGAGTTAGTGGCCGTTCCCTGGCCGAAGTACAGGTAGCCGTCCTTACCAATAACTGGGGCATCGGTGTGGTGGTCGCCATAACTGGGCAGCCCTTCCACCAAGCGGGTAATCTGGCCATCCCTAGAGATTTTCAGAATGCGCCCGCCCTCCAGCTGCCCTCCTTCTGAGACGAAGAAAAAGCCATCGTGGTAGGTGGCACCGGTCCAGGGACCATTTTTATCACCAGCCGCAATCTGGGTAGTGGAGCCGTCGGGGTTCA
Organism: Rufibacter tibetensis; assembly: GCF_001310085.1. Classification (GTDB taxonomy): domain Bacteria; phylum Bacteroidota; class Bacteroidia; order Cytophagales; family Hymenobacteraceae; genus Nibribacter; species Nibribacter tibetensis. The sequence goes on along the minus strand of NZ_CP012643.1, from coordinate 3,321,312 downwards.
GGCGCAGCAACTTGGGAGGTAGCCAGACTTCGCCGTAGGCATAGCCAGATTCAGTGATGTAGGCAGTACCTTGATCGTCAAAGGTGATACCAGTGGGGTAATTCAAGCCTGATGCGACTGGCTCAATGGTGTACCCGGAGGGCAAAGCCACGTCATTGGCTTGTATCGCCCGCGGTTGCGGTTCAAAAGTCTTAGGACCACCGTAGCTTCCCTTAAGTTTGTAACATCCGGAAAAAAGAAGAGGCACTAAGGTAAATACAGATAAGCGGAGAAGTATTTTCATAGGCGTGCAATTGTATAGGAGGTCTATCAATGATACTTTTAGTACGTAAAACAGTTGCCTTTGCCCGTTGTTTACATAATTATAATTTAAAGCAAAATATTTCTAAAAGCATTTTACAGATTCTATGAAATTACGCGGCTTGCTTCTCCTTGTATTTGCAGTGCTGTTCATCCTGTTTGCCTTTGTGCAATTGAACGATCCTGATCCAGGTGTTTGGGTGGCAGTTTACCTGTCGGCAGCAATACTTTGCTTTCTAGCCTTCAAGCGGAAGTTATTCAGATGGGTCTATGCACTGGCTTTTCTGGGGTATGCGATTGCCGCTTTCTTGCTTTGGCCTCCTATCTACCAAGGCATTTTTTTTGACATGAGCCGCTCCCCTGCCATTGAGGAAGCCCGTGAATCATTGGGGCTCACCATTTGCGCGCTGGTGATGGTCTATTGCTTTCTCCTGGAATGGAGATATAGGGACTAGACTTTTAATTTCTGAAAGCTAGGCTGTAAGCTTTTTAAGCTTTCTTTACAAAAACAGCCCCTAAACTGCTTGCCCATACACCTGCTTATACAATTGAGCTTTAATCATTTCTAAATCTGGGGTCACTACCTTTTCGGGGTACGTCATGAGCTGTAACTTCACCCATGGTTTGGCAGCAGCATAAGGCGGTTGCCGGTATTCGAAATCATTTAAATGGAAACCAAGCCGCTCATAAAAACTGATCCGGCGTTTGGCAATCTCTGTCAAAGGCGGCTCCACTTCCAGGACTATAGGTTGCCTTTTTTCTTTAACCAGTAACTGCAGCGCACCTGCTCCTATTCCTTTCCCTCGCAACGTAGTTACCACCGCAAAATGCTCCAGAAATGTACTTTCCGGCAGTTGCCAAACACCTAGCAATCCGGCAAACTCTTCCTGGTGCCTGATAATGAAAAACTGATAAGCGGCATTGGCTAACAGACTTTGCTGTTGCGCAAAGGAACGTTGCTCTTCTGGTGGGAAAGCCTCTTCATACAACTGCCACGCCTGAGAGAACTCGGGCGTGGCAGTTTCTACTATGGGTTGTAGGGAAAGCAAAGCTAGTCCATTTCAATGTCTCCGCGGCGGAGTTGCTCTACCGAGCGCATCACTTTATCGCGTTGCGTGGTGCGATGTTTCTCCAAGGCATCGGCTACTACGGCGTTGGTGCTTCCCAGAATCTGGGCGGCGAGCAAACCAGCGTTGGTAGCTCCGTTTAAAGCTACGGTGGCTACAGGCACCCCGGAAGGCATCTGTAGAATAGACAAAATGGAATCCCAACCATCAATGGAGTTGCTGGATTTTACCGGTACCCCAATCACCGGCAAGGTAGTAAGGGCTGCCACCATACCAGGCAAATGGGCGGCTCCGCCTGCGCCGGCAATAATCACTTTCAAGCCTTTCTTGCGGGCACCTTCAGCATATTCTAACATGCGGTGGGGCGTGCGGTGGGCTGAAACGATGGTTACTTCAAAGGGAATGTTCAGTTGTTCCAGGATATCGGCAGCACCAGACATCACTTTCAGGTCTGACTGGCTGCCCATGATAATGCCTACGAGGGCATTATTTTGCTCAGGAGATTGGCTCATGCAATGATTTTTAAGCGGTTTTTGATGGTATCTGCTTTTTGTTTTACTTCTTCAATGGTAGGAGCCAGTACGGTTAAATGGCCCATTTTCCGAAAAGGACGCGTAAACTTCTTTCCGTACAAATGGATGTGCACGCCGGGCTCCTGAAGCGTAGTCTCCAAACCTTCATACACCGCCTCACCAGAATGGCCTGCCTCCCCCAGAAGGTTTACCAGCACGGCTGGGCAATGCGGCTCGGCATCGCCTAAAGGCAAGCCCAGGATAGCACGTAAATGCTGCTCAAATTGAGAAGTAGCGTTTGCTTTCATGGTATGATGGCCACTGTTATGCGGACGTGGCGCTACCTCATTTACCAAAATCTGTCCGTCACGGGTGACAAACATCTCTACCGCCAACAACCCCACAATGTCCAGACCAGTGGTTACATGGGTAGCAATTTCAATGGCCATGCGTTGCAGTTTGTAGGCAATCTGAGCTGGTGCCAACAGGTAATCTACCAGGTTGTGTTCTGGGTGCATGACTTGCTCCACCACCGGGAACGCTTTCACCTCACCCTGCACGTTTCTGGCACAGATAACCGATATCTCAGTCTCAAACTCCACCAACTTTTCCAATACCGTAGGCGCTTGAAATGCTTTATGGAAATCATTCGCAGAAGAAAGTCGGGTTACGCCGTTGCCATCATACCCGCCGCGGCGAAGTTTCTGGAAGGCAGGCAGAAAATCTACGTTCGCCTCCAACTCGGCAGCATCTTGCAGCAACCTGAAATCTGAAGTAGGAATGTTATTCTTTTGAAAAAACTCCTTTTGCAGGCCTTTGTCCTGGATAGTCTGGAGAGAAGCGGGCTTTGGGTACACCTGAATTCCATCTTTCTCTAGCGCAAAAAGGGCATCTACGTTTACGTGCTCAATTTCTATGGTCACGTGCGTACACCGTTTCCCGAAGGCGTAAACGGTGTCATAGTCTTTAAAGTCACCATGCACAAACTCTTCGCAGAGGTGACGGCACGGAGCATGTTCATCGGGGTCCAGGACCAGTGTGTAGAGATTGAAATCAAGGCCTGCCTGCAGCAACATGCGACCAAGCTGTCCGCCACCCAATATGCCTAATTTAATTGCATTCATGTTGTGGAAAGTAAATCATCTTTTGATTCTATGGAAAGGCCCGTTTTCCTAACCTCTGCATAGACCCCAAATCTCACGTTTATGCGGGTAAGCTCCAAGCTTTTTTCAGGAAGGATAAGACTATTTTTCTCTTATTCAGGAACGTTCCTCTCCTTCAACATGGACTTAATTAAAGCAAATTTCAGCTGTTGACGTTCAAAATAGATTTTAGTTTGTAATAATAAAAAGAACTAATTTACATTTTACAACATTATTTAAGCGACACTATACAGAGAATTCAGATTCTTTTATATTTACTTACCTATGAATACATCCTATCGGCTGCTGCTGTTGGAAGACGACCAAACACTGGCTGCATCATTAGTTCAGGCTTTAGATAAGCAAAATTTATATACCCAACGGGTTGAGGTCCAAGCCGTGAGCTATGAGGTATTTGCAAGCAAATTTGGGTCTGCCCGCAACTCCACCAGGGAGATCATCATCTTGGGAGGTAAGGCCAGCCTGGGGTACAATCCCGATATTAGAGTCCTCAAAGGGTTGATTTCCCAACTGGAGCGCACCCATATTTTTATCCTTACCCCTGCCTCTGAAGGAGAAGAAATCCTGAGCCTCTGGAAACCGGGTGTGAGCGGTGTATTGGCCCGCGATGCCCAAGCCTACCAGTACCTGATCAAAGCCATCCAGCGCTTACAACTGGTGCAACTAAAACGCACCTATTCACGCCAGCCAAAACCTGCCCCCTCTGGTTTTTGGAGCCGTCTTTTAAAATAAAGCTTAAAAGCTTTCGGTGCTCTCTCCCCCAAAGCACCCGTGCGGGTATATTATTGATTTTCTGTATTATTGAAGCCAATGGAAATCTTACTCGCTACTTTCTCCGCTTTATTCTCAGTGGTGAATCCGTTTAGCGCCATGCCGGTGTTCCTGACGCTCACCCATGATGACACGCCCACGCGCCGCAACGAACAAGCCTTTAAAGCTTGTCTGTACATGATTTTGATTTTAACCGTGTTCTTTCTGGCCGGGCAGGCGGTGCTGGACTTTTTCGGCCTCCGAATCCATGATCTACGTATTGCGGGCGGCATTATGATCATGCGCGCCGGCCTGGACCTGCTCAATTCTAAATCTGATGACGGCAAGAAAATATCCAAAGACGTAGTGGCCGAAGGGGTGGAGAAAGAAGATATCTCGTTCACGCCACTGGCCATGCCCTTGCTATCTGGCCCTGGGTCCATTGCTGTTGTTATCAGCCTTTTTACCAAAACGCTTACCTATGTAGACATGGGCCTCACCATCCTGGGCATCATCCTGCTGGGAATAGTGAGTTACATCATCCTGCTTTTCTCGCCTCGTCTGATGATTTTCCTGGGCAAAGCCGGCTTAGCCGCCCTCACCAAAATCATGGGCTTCATTGTATTGTCACTAGGGGTAAGCTTCATTGTGACAGCTTTGCTGGCCTTGTTCAAGCCTGTATAAATAAGCCGTTCACTCGCTTTGAAGCCGATTTGCAAAAACGAACCCGAAATCATTTCGGGCTTATCTTCTCTGCTCCCCATAAATTCCAGTTCAGAACTCTGAACTCAGAACCCAGGACTCATATTTTTTTGCTTTATCTTTGCGGCATGCAATTAAAGAACGACTTGCTGCTTCGGGCTGCCATGGGCCAGCCAACTGAACGGACTCCTGTATGGCTCATGCGTCAGGCAGGACGTATTTTACCTGAATACCGCGCCGTGCGCGAACGCCTTTCAGGCTTTAAAGAACTGGTAGAAACCCCTGAACTGGCTGCTGAGGTGACCATTCAACCAGTTGATTTGCTGGACGTGGATGCCGCCATCATCTTCTCTGATATCCTAGTGGTACCAGAAGCCATGGGTTGCACCTATGAAATGATAGAGAAGCGCGGACCTCTGTTCCCCAACACCATTAAAACTGCCGCCGACGTAGAAGACGTGCGTGTGGCAGACCCATACGAGCACCTGAACTACGTGCTGGAAGCCATCAAAGTCACCAAGCGGGAACTGAACGGTCGCGTGCCGCTCATTGGGTTTGCGGGTGCGCCCTGGACTATCTTTGCCTACATGGTGGAAGGCAGCGGCTCCAAAACGTTCTCCAAAGCCCGGAAGATGCTGTATGAAGCCCCTGAGCTTTCGCACCAACTCCTCCGCAAAATCACCGATACCACTATCGCCTATTTAAAGGCCCAAGTAGAAGCCGGAGCCGACCTGATCCAGATCTTTGATTCCTGGGCGGGTATTTTGCCTCCTGCGCATTACAGAGAATTCTCTTACCGCTACATCGCGGAGATTTGCCAGGCTATTCAAGGTATTCCGGTAACTGTTTTCGCCAAAGGAGCTTTCTTCTCCCTCGCGGAGTTTTCTAAGTTAGATTGCCAAGTCATTGGCTTGGACTGGAACATGGACGTGAAAGATGCCCGCGCGGCCGTAGGTCCTGACAAAACCCTGCAAGGCAACCTGGATCCTTGCGCCCTGTACAACGACTTCAACGGTGTGAAACGTGAAACCATCAAGATGCTGGAAGCCTTCGGCCCGAACCGTCACATTGCCAACCTAGGCCACGGCGTGTACCCAGACACTGACCCGGAGAAAGTAAAATGCTTTATCCAGACGGTGAAAGAGTATAGCCACCGATAGGGTTTTCGAGCCTCTTTTCAGAAAAGTAAACTAAAACGGCCTCCTGCATACGTATGCAGGAAGCCATTTTTTATAGCTTTAAATAAGAATCGAGAAAGAGCTGCTTTAGAGCCTGCTTTTTAAAATCGGCGCTAAACAGAAGCCTACGCTTTCATGGCAAAGGAAACCAGTTCTTTCTGCAAGACTTTTGATGCCTGTGCTTCTTGCCGCAGTTGTTCTTTGTTGATGGGAACTACGCCTACGTGTTCGCAGACCAATCCCCCGCCTAGATTCGCTAATTCCGCCAGGGCAGCCAAGGGCAACCCGGCCGCCAAGCTTAGAGCTGCAATGCTCACAACGGTATCTCCAGCGCCTGAAACATCAGAAATGGTCCGGATGTGGGCATCTAAATAAATCTTCTCTTTGGCCGACGACTGGCAGAACACCCCTCTCTCTGAAAGCGTCACCAGCACGTTCTCCAAAGCCATCTGCTCCTGCAAGGTGTTTACCGCCTGTTCAAAAGCAGCTAAGTTTGCATCTGCAAAATCAACTTTCAGGCCTTCTTTAAGTTCTTTCAGGTTGGGTTTGAACAGGGTGCTTCCTTTGTAAGACAGGAAGTTCTTTTTCTTAGGGTCCACCACGGTAGGTACTCCGGCCTGGGCAGACAAGGTTAGAAGCTCTTGGATTACCTCGGTACTTAAAACGCCTTTGTCATAATCTTCAAAGATCACCACATGCGCCTCTGGCAGCAGGTCCTGAAATTTCTGGATTAAGGCTTGTCGTTCTACCGCGTTTAGATCCGTTTCTACTTCTGAATCTATCCTGAGTAGTTGCTGTCCGCCGGAGATGATGCGTTGCTTTACTGTGGTAGGACGGTCTGGGCTCAAGACAATGCCTTCCTGGGTTTGGCCCTGCTCCTGTAACAGCCTAAGCAAAGTGGCCCCGTCTGCGTCGTCGCCTACTACGGAACACAGCAATGGGGTAGCGCCCAAACTCTGGATGTTCAGGGCCACGTTGGCGGCACCGCCTAGGCGCTGCTCAATTTTAGTTCGGTTCACAATGGGCACAGGTGCCTCCGGCGAAAGGCGTGATGATTTTCCCCAGAGATAGGAGTCAATCATCACATCGCCTACAACCAGAACCCGCAGTTGGCTGAAGCGGTCAAAAAGGGCAGAAACCGTGTGCTGAATAGACATTCAGAAGATGTATAGGTTACAAACAAAACATTGGATAACGCACCTATCTTGCAGGCGCGTTATCCAATGGAAGGCAAAAGTACTAAGAAAATGTGATACTCAGTTTTAGCTCAGTTTCGCCAAACTAGCCTTAATACGCTCCAACGCCTCAATCAATTTGGCATCAGACGCAGCGAAGGAGAACCGGATACACTGCGGTGCACCAAAGGCTCCACCTTCTACCAATGACACGTGAGCGTCATTCAGCAGGTACATGGCTAAGTCGTTTGAGTTTTCGATTTTGATGTCACCAGCAGACTTCCCGAAGAAAGCGCTCACATCTGGGAAGATATAGAAAGCACCCTGTGGCACGTAGGTTTTGATGCCTGGTATGTCATTCATCAAACCCAACACTAAATCGCGGCGACGCAGGTAAGAAGCGCTCATTTCCTCAGCTGATTCTCTTCCGCCTTCCAAAGCAGCTTGAGCAGCTTTCTGGGCAATGGAGCAGGTACCGCTGGTGATCTGGCTCTGCATTTTGTCGCAGGCATCGGCGATGTCTTTGTGGGCCGCAATGTAGCCCACGCGCCAGCCAGTCATGGCATAGCCTTTAGAGAAACCGTTCACCGTAATCACACGGTCTTTGATGGACTCAAAACGGGCCAAGCTGTAATGCTCGCCTGTGAAGTTGATGTACTCGTAAATCTCGTCAGCGATGACGTGGATTTGCGGGTGTTTTTCCAAAATAGCGGCAAAAGCGGCGAGTTCGTCCTTCGTGAACACAGAACCCGTTGGGTTGCAGGGCGAAGAATACATCACCAGTTTAGTGTTGGACGTAATCGCCTCTTCTAACTGCTGCGCCGTAATTTTGAAGTCGTTCTCCAGAGGACCTTTCACCGGCACCGGAATTCCCTCGGCCAGTTTAACTACCTCTTCGTAGCTCACCCAATACGGGGAGATGATGATGACCTCATCGCCAGGGTTCACCAGGCACATTACCGCATTGGCAATGGATTGCTTGGCTCCGGTAGAAACCACAATGTTCTCAGGACCATACTCCAGGCCGTTGTCGCGGCGAAGTTTCTCTACAATCGCCTTGCGCAGATCTGGGTAACCGGCAACCGGAGTATAAAAAGTATAGCCGTCATCAATTGCCTTTTTAGCGGCATCTTTGATGTACTGCGGCGTCTGGAAATCTGGTTCCCCGAAGGAAAGGTTTATCACGTCCACTCCTTTGGCTGCCAACTCACGCGCCTTTTTCGCCATGGCGATGGTTTGTGATTCGGCAAGGGAGGTGATGCGGTCTGAAAGTGTTTTTTGTTCGGTAGTGATCATCTCTTAAGAAGACTTAAAGGTATGGGCTCAAAAATAGGACCTTTTGCTGTTTTTATAGCGTATCTGAGCATATTTAATTAATACTTCATCTATTTACGCCATATAACTATAAAAATCGTGACAGAAACGGCAATTACACTCTCCTTTAACGCGGGCGCAAAAGCCCAAGTATATACTACAAGGCGTGCCTTTTTACTTGTACTGCTTCAGGCACAAAGGGTTTTACCGGTTTCGCGGGTCTGCCTAGGTTAGAAAGGTTACGGGCAATGATCTGCAAATCTGCGTAGGGCGTGTATTCTTTGGCGTACACCACTTCCATCTGCCGGGCCGCCGCCGGACTGATTCTGGAACGGGAAACTTTGTCTACCGGCGACAGAATAGCCGGACGCGTGTCTGGCGTGGCCGTGGCTTTCAGCCCCACCCACTGGTACAACCCGATCAGGTTTCCGAGGCAATTTTTAAAAAACTGCCGCTTTTCTTTGATGCGCCAAACCAGGAACGGAGACAAGATAAGCAGAAGCGCACTCACCAGTGAATTCAACACCACTTTGTTCCGGCGATGATACGGGTTCAGCAGGTTCACCTCAATGTGCAAGGCGTAATAATCACCGCGGGCGTTTTTAGACGAAGACCCAATAATATAGGTGCTGTTTTCGGGAAGTATCTTGAATTCGAGGGCGCTGTCATGGATCTGCACCATCCATTCTATGATCTGAGAAACGGCCAGGTCTTTCCCGCAGAAGATGAGTTCGTTTATCTTGAAAATATCGATGACCTCCCTAATCTGCTGCAAGTCTGAGGTGGTGTGCTGCGGTTCCAGGTGTGCGACGGGTTCCTGCGCCCCGGCCTGCCGAAGAAGATGGGATGCGCGTTTCACTTCTTTCCCGCTGCCCACCACGGCTATGCGTTTGGCTTTGGGTTCTCCAAACCGCCAATGGCCGTATTCCTGGAAGTGCCAGAGCAAACGCCAGATGGTCATTCCCACCAAGCCCAGCACAACTGCCACGAATAAATGTTTTTTGTTTGTTTCGCCCACAATGGCCACAATGCTGGAGAACGCCATAAGCAGGATGCTTCCCCATAACATGCCGCGTACCAGCCGGTACAAGCGGGTGGGTTTGTCATAAGCCCCGCTGAAGAACGCCGTACCTAGCCAAACCCCAAAGTATGTTGCCCACATGGGCGATGGGTCCAAGGAAAGCGGATCTGGCACTACCTTCTCGCCAATGATTACTCCAATAGCCAGGCATAACCCGTCCAGAGCGATAGGTAAAAGTTGCTGTACAGCTCTGAATACAAGAGCAATGGCAGCCCGCAGGTAGATGGCCAGCCTAATTAAAAAAGAGTACACCCGGGCCTGGCTGCCGCTGAAATGCTTCTCCGCGAAGACCATCATAGCCCGGTAAAACATGAACACGTAGTTCACGCTGGTCTTGCGGGTGCTTTCGCCTTTGTAATGGATGATTCGGGTTTCTGGAAAGTAAAACACCTCGTACCCGCCTTCTTTGATGCGGTAAGAAAGGTCTATGTCTTCGCCGTACATAAAGAAGTCCTCGTCCAGCAAACCCACTTTCTGCAGTGCCTCGGCCCGTATGAACATAAATGCTCCGGCTAAAATATCTACTATGTGCACTTCATCTGCTGGAAGGTGACCTAGATGGTAGCGGTTGAACAGGGAAGAAGTTGGGAACAGGGCGGCTAACCCAAACACCTTCGAAAATGCCACCCACGGTGTAGGAAGCCCACGCTTGGACTCTGGTAGAAACTTGCCGGCGCCGTCCATCATCTTCACGCCCAAAGCACCCGCCTCTGGGTTCTCCTCCATAAACCGGATGCACTTCCGGAAGGTGTCTTCCTCTACTACCGTGTCTGGGTTCAGGAGCAAAATGTATTTGCCTTGTGCTTGCCTGATGGCTTGGTTGTTGGCTTTGGAGAAACCCAGGTTTTCTTTGTTGGCCAGAAGAATCACTTCGGGGAACCGCCGCCGCACCATCTCCACCGATCCGTCTACCGAGTTATTGTCTACCACAAACACTTCCGCCTGCAGGCCTTGCACTGCTTTTCTAACGGAAAGCAGGCATTGCTCCAGAAAATAGCTGACGTTGTAATTGACAATGATGACGGAAAGGTCTTTCAAAAGGGTAAGGTTGGAGCAGGTTTTCTTCTTAGTCTATGTATTCTGAGGTAAGTTCTGAAAAGAAAGACAAACATAAAAAAAGCAGGAACGTTTGTTCCTGCTTTCCTGACCCTTTAAAGCTTGATTTCTAAAAAGAAGCTTAAATCTGGCTGTAAGCGGTACGGTCTAGAATGCTTCGGCCTAAGGTAATTTCATCAGTGTACTCCAACTCCCCACCTACCGGCACGCCTCTGGCAATGCTGGAAATACGGGCCGGATATTCTTTCAATTTACGGGTTAGGTAAAAGGCCGTGGTATCGCCTTCCATGGTGGGGCTGAGCGCCAGGATAATCTCTTTTACCCCGGAGCTTGGCAAGCGCTCCACCAGAGACTGAATGTGCAGGTCTGAGGGGCCAACGCCTTCCAGCGGAGAAATCACGCCACCCAGCACATGGTACACGCCTTTGTACTGGGCTGTGTTCTCAATGGCAATTACATCACGCATGTCGCTTACCACGCACAGCAGGGAACGGTCACGGAGCGGATTGGAACAGATGCCGCATACCTCCATGTCAGAAATGTTATGGCAGGTTTTGCAGTAACGTATGCCGGTACGCATGCGCACCAGGGCCTCAGAAAGTTGTTTGGTATCTTCGGTTTCGGCTTTGAGCAGGTGCAGCACCAAACGCAGGGCAGTCTTTTTGCCCACGCCAGGTAACTTCGCCAACTCTTCTACCGCATTTTCAATCAGCTTAGAAGGGAAATTCATCCAGTTAGTTCAGGGTTAAACGATATCTGCTGAGATACCCCGGTCATGGATGGCAGTGCACATGATTTCCAGCTCAGAGAACGTGCCCAGCTTTACGGTGCACTTCCCTTTGTAGTGAATCAACATGGTACATTGCTCAGCCTGCTCCTGTGTGTGGCGGCAAACCTGCACCAGCGTGTTGATGACGTGCTCAAACGTATTAACGTCATCATTGTAGACCACCAGCTCGCGTACATCGGTGGTTTCCTCCAATAACAACACGTCTTCCTGCTCCAGAATTTCAGTTAGAATGTCCATAACACAAAATTAAGCAATTAACATGAGTTTAGGAAGTCCCATCTGCGTAGGTCTCAGCAAAAGTAAAACAGCTAAAAACCACCTCTTGTTCCTGAAAAAAAGGTAGTTTAGCCTTATTTTTGATAGAAGAACTCCTGCAAAAGCTACCTCATTTTCTGCCTTTGCCTACTGTTCTACGCTGTTAACCCCAAACCACATGTATAAAAAATCACCTGCCTTTCTAGCCTTTTTCTGGCTGGCTTTCTTGGCTTCTTTTACGGGAACCGCCCAGGAGAAGCTGCTCACCATGGAAGACGCTTTCCTGAATCCCAGCCTCTCTCCTGCCAACCTCCGTCAGCTTACCTGGGTGCCCGGCACCAATGACTACAGCTACGTCAGCAACACCAACGACCAACTCCTGCGGGGCTCCGTGAAGGACGCTCCCAGAGCCGTAGTGACCCTAATCGATTTAAGCGCCGCTTTGGAAAAAGCCGGCGGAAACAAAGCTACTGGGGTAAACGGACTGGAATGGCTGAACAGCTCTGAGCTTCTGGTAAACCAGCGCGGAAGCCTGTACCGTTACAATGTCCAGAACAAAGCAGCCCAGCCGTTCTACAAACTAGATGCCGCTGCCGAGAACGTTGACTTTGCCCCCAACAAACAACGGGTGGCGTATACCAAAGCCCAGAACCTGTTCATCTCTCAGCCCGGCGCCGAAAACAAGCAAATAACCCAAGAAACCAACCCTGCTATTGTCAACGGACAGGCGGCCCACCGCTCTGAGTTCGGGATTACCAAAGGAACCTTCTGGAGCCCCAGCGGCAACAGTCTGGCGTATTCGCGCATGGACCAGAGCATGGTCACCGATTACCCCTTGGTAGATGTGAGCACCGTGCCCGCCACCCTGAACAACATCAAATACCCCATGGCTGGCGGCAAGAGCCACCACGTGACCATTGGCGTGTACAACGTGGCCTCAGGCAAAACCATTTTCCTGAAAACCGGCGAACCTGCGGAGCAATACCTCACCAACCTCACCTGGAGCCCCGACGAGAGATCCATCTACCTGGCGGTAGTGAACCGCGCCCAAAACCACATGTGGCTAAACCAGTATGACGCTGCCACCGGCGCCTTTGTGAAGACCTTGTTTGAAGAGAAAAATAACAAATGGATAGAACCCGAGCGCGGCCTCTACTTTGTGCCCGGTAAGCCTGACCAATTTGTTTGGTTCAGCGAACGAGACGGCTTTGACCACCTGTACCTGTACAACACCAACGGCCAGCTCATCCGGCAACTCACCAAAGGCGAGTGGATTGTGAAGAACTTGGTGGGTTTTGACAAAAACGGCCGCGAAGCGTACTTCACCTCTACCGCCGAGAGTCCGTTGGAACGTCATTTATACGCCGTGGAACTCAGCACTGGTCGTATCGGTCGTCTCACGCAGGGAAGCGGCGTGCACAATATTTCCTTCAGCCCTACCGGCCAGTACTTCATAGATAACTACAGCAGCCCCGCCACTCCGCGCACCATCCGGATTCTGGACACTGATGCGGGTAAAGTAGCCAGAACCTTGTTAACGGCTCCAAACCCACTGCAGGACTACAAACTGGGCGAAACCACCCTCTTCCCCATCAAGGCCGAGGACGGCACCGATCTGTTCTGCCGCATGATTACCCCGCCCAACTTTGACGAGAAGAAAAAATACTCGGTGGTGGTGTACGTATACGGTGGTCCGCACGCCCAAATGATCACCAATAGCTGGTTAGGCGGCTCCAACCTTTGGATGCAGCTTATGGCTCAGAAAGGCTACATCGTGTTCACGCTGGACAACCGCGGTTCCGCCGATAGAGGCCGCGCCTTTGAACAAGCCATCTTCCGCCAGGCCGGCGTAGCCGAAGTAAGCGACCAAATGAAAGGCGTGGAACACCTGAAAAGCCTGCCCTATGTGGATGTCAACCGCCTGGGCGTGCACGGCTGGAGCTACGGCGGCTTCATGACCACTTCGCTCATGCTCAAGGAGCCCGGCGTTTTCAAAGTAGGCGTGGCCGGCGGACCGGTGATAGACTGGCGCCTCTACGAGGTCATGTACACTGAACGTTACATGGACACCCCGCAGGAAAACCCGCAAGGCTACGAGCAAGCCAACTTACTCAACCACGTGAAGAACCTGAAAGGCAAACTGCTCATGATTCATGGCACCGTAGACGACGTGGTCGTGTGGCAACACAGCCAAGCCTTCCTGAAAAAAGCCGTGGATGAAGGCGTGCTGCTGGACTACTTCGTGTACCCGGGTCATCCGCACAACGTGGGCGGCAAAGACCGCGTGCATCTGTATAAGAAAGTAACTGAGTACTTAGACGAGCATCTGAAATAGAAACGTTTAGGGTCTGTTTTCTACAAAACAGACCCTAAAAAGGAGTCGAATAAATAAGCTGTTTTGCCTTCTAATAAAGACCTATGAAGGAGTACATTCACAAAGGAAAATGTATTTGGTGCTTGAAGGAAAAGACAGAAGTGTCTTTTAATAATGAACCCCATACTATCTCAAGAAAATTAGGCTCAACTATGATAGGTGTTGACATCTGTGATGCTTGCAATTCCTATTTTGGCACATCAACTAAAGATAAGTTTAAGGAGTTTGTCATGTCCCCTGAACTAGCCTTCAAAGAAATTTTCAATATTATTAAATTCTTATTTAAACAAAACAAAAACGAAAACTCCTACAAAGAGTTAAAATCTAGATACTTTAACTATCACCATTCAAGATTAACAATACAGATTAAAAAGTCTTTTGAAATACAGCCAAGGTTTTTAAGAAACTTCACAAGACAATTTAAACGAGGAGTTTATGAAGTGTTTTTACAAGAATATCATCGGTGTACAAAAAATGGATTAGACACCAAATTTAATACTGTTAGAAATTTTGCACGATTTGGGATAGGAGATTTACCCCTTTACTTCCTGAAAAACAATGGAATTTATTTTGTTGAAGAAAATTTCAACAACCCCTCCCTTGCATTTACTGAACAATCGTTAACTCATATTAATGAATGTGGTTTTTACCAGATGTTGTTCTTAGGTCATGTTTTCTTTTTAGAAGTAACACCAAGAGCAATTTTCACAAGGGACAAATATCTATTTGATGAGGCTAATGAATGGATAAATAACAAAGTATTTTTCAGCCATCTAGTAGAAATGGAGTATATAACGGATTTAGATTTTACTTTAAGAAGTTTAAATAAATAAGCTCAGTAGCATACTAAATAAATTACGCATGTTCAAAAGCATATATTTCTGGGCCTTGCCCCTCGGGTTTACAGTTTTCTCGGCTTGCCAAACTACCACTAATACTCAGCACGCCACCGCATCTGAGGCAATTCTTGCTGAGCCTACAACTAACGAGTCTACAACTACTGCTCAAGTTACGCTGGAAAGCTATAGTACCTATGTGACCGCCTTGGCCGCCGATGACATGGAAGGCCGCAAGCCGTTCACCACCGGCGAGAGAAAAACCCTCGCTTACCTGGAGAAAGAGGCCAAAGCACTAGGCCTGGAACCCGGCAATGGCAACAGCTTTCTGCAGGAAGTACCCATGGTGGAAATCACCTCGGCTCCCGCCCCAACCTTGACGGTGAAAGGCAAAAAAACCATGACGTTGAAGGGGCTAGAAGAGTATGTGGTCTGGGCTAGGCGTCCCGAAGAAAATGTCTCCATCAAAGATAGTGAACTGGTATATGCCGGTTTCGGGATTGTGGCGCCGGAATACAACTGGAACGACTACGCTGGCCTCAATGTAAAAGACAAGGTTGTGGTGGTGCTGGTGAGTGACCCGGGGTTCTACTCTTCAGACACTACTTTCTTCAAGGGCCGCACCATGACGTATTACGGCCGCTGGACTTACAAATTTGAGGAAGCCGCCCGCCAAGGCGCCAAAGGTTGCCTGATTGTGCATGCCACCGAGCCGGCCGGTTATGGATTCCAGGTGGTGCAAAACAACTGGAACACCTCTAAATTTTATCTGGACACCCGCGGCAAAGAAACCTACAAATGCGCCATGGAAGGCTGGATTACAACGCCCGTGGCAGAGAAGATCTTTGCCGCCGCCGGCAAAAACTACCAAGCCGAACTGCAACGGGCAGCAAAACGTGGTTTTAAGGGCAATGCACTGGGCATGACGGTGAGCACTTCCCTAAAAGCCACCGTGAAGTATGACAAATCGTACAACTTCATCGCGAAGATTAGCGGAAGCAAACGTCCTGAGGAAGCCATCGTGTACTCTGCGCATTGGGACCACTTGGGCATAGGCAAGAAGAACGCCCAGAACGACAGCATCTACAACGGTGCCGCCGACAACGCCAGCGGCACTGCCGGGTTGTTGGCCGTTGCCAAAGCGTTCACAGGCCAAGGCCAGAAACCAGACAGATCCATCGTTTTCCTTTCCGTGACTGCCGAAGAGCAAGGTTTGTTAGGCTCCCAGCATTATGCAGAGAATCCTGTGTTCCCGAAAGAGAAGACCGTCGCCAACCTCAACATGGACATGCTCAACCCGTTTGGTGCTACTAAAGACATTGTTTTGATAGGCATGGGGCAATCTGAACTGGAAGACCTCCTCGCCGAAGAGGCCCAGAAAGCGGGCCGGTACATTGCCCGTGACCCAAACCCCGAGTCAGGTCTTTACTACCGCTCAGACCACTTCAACTTCGCGAAAACGGGGGTTCCTGCTTTGTTTACCGGAATGGGCACAGATCACCTCCAACTCGGCAAAGCCGAAGGTAAAAGACTGTTGGACAACTTTACCGCCAACATCTACCACAAGCCTAATGACGAGGTAAACACTGCTTTCAAGTTTGACGGAGCCGTAGCTGACTTACAACTGCTTTACCAAATGGGAAAGCGTCTTGCCTTCTCCAATGAGTGGCCCCAATGGAAAACTGGATCTGAGTTCAAGACCGTACGGGACAAGTACATGCCCAAACAGTAACCGGGCAGTTTTCAGGCTAGTTTCTTAAAACAAATTAAAAGCAAAGAGGGCGGCATCGCATTGATGCCGCCCTCTTTGCTTTTCTCTCAAATCTTTTAAATAGCTTTTGCTTTCTCTTGAAGCCATGCTAGTTCATCTTCTGTCAAATGCGGTCCTAACTTCTCTACCACTCCCTGGTTGTAGTTGTTCAGCCATTCAATGTGGTGCTGTTCCAACAAGTCCTTGTTCACCGGAGTTGTGTCAATCAGGAACTGAGTCAGGGTTTCAAAGGTGTAGAACTCAGCAAATTCATTTACTTCATCTGGCACAGTCAAGACAAGGTTTTCAATTCTGACACCGTATCGGCCGGGTTTATAAATGCCTGGCTCTATTGAGGTAATCATTCCTAATTCTATGTCAACGGGTGTAGGGGTAGGGTTAATTACCTGAGGCCCCTCGTGCACGTTCAGGAAGAAGCCCACACCGTGACCGGTGCCGTGGCCGTAATTGCGGGCGTGATCCCAGAGCGGTTTGCGGGTGATGGCGTCAATCTGGTAGCCACGGGTACCTTTCGGGAAACGAGCAGTGGAGCCGTCTATGGTGCCCTTCAGTACAAGAGTGTAGTCTGTTCTCTCTTCTTCGGTGAGGTTTCCTAAAGAGATAACCCGGGTAATGTCAGTAGTACCGGTCTGGTACTGCCCACCTGAATCTAACAGGAAAAGCCCCTCAGGCTTTAAAGTGACGTCACTTTGCGGGGTAGCTTTATAGTGCGGCAGGGCACCGTGCTCGCGGTAGCCGGCAATGGTGTCAAAGCTTTCGCCCACAAAGCCTTCCTGCTCGGCCCTAAACTCGCGTAATTTCTCTGCGGCGGAAATCTCGGTGATCTCCGTTTTGGTCAGGTTTTCTTCCAGCCACTTGAAAAAACGGGTTAAGGCTACGCCGTCTTTCACCATGGTGCTTCTGGTATTAGCCGCCTCCACTTCGTTCTTAATCGCTTTGAAGACGGTAGTGGGGTTGGTATCCTGTACCACGCCCATCTGCTCCGGCAACTGCTCGTATAGCGCTTGACAGGTACGTTTGGGATCAAGGTAAATGAAATACTCAGCAGGGAGTTCCCCTAACGCTTGTGCCACCGCTTCATAAGGCTGCAGGGTTACACCTGCCTGTTCTAATTGCCTTTTGTCATCCTGGTGTAGTTTTACTTCATCTATGAAGAGCGTCGCTTTCTCTTGGCTGATGAGCGCAAAGGCCAGCACTACCGGGTTGCATTTCACGTCACTGCCCCGCAGGTTAAAGAGCCAGGCAATGTCATCTAAGGAAGAAATCAAGTGATACTCTGTTCCTGCCTGTTGTAATGCTGCCCGTACTTCTTTCAGTTTTTGAACCGAGGATTTACCGGTGAGTTGCTCATGCAGTAAGAACGCCGGGGCAGTAGGCAAAGCTGGACGGTTTTCCCACACAGCTTCTAAAAAGTCACGGTCACTGGCTAGGTAAATGCCTCGTTTCTGTAATTGCTGCTCCAGTAATTGGGCCAACTGCAGCGACATCAGCCTTCCGTCAAACGCCACGGTCTCGCCTGTGGTCAGCTTTCCGGCCAGCCACTGAATGTACTCAGGGGCGTGCTGCACCTTCAGTTTCACCAATTCAAAGCCAGAACCTTCCAACTGCTCTTGGGCCTGCTCAAAGTAACGGGCATCGGTCCAGAGCCCGGCAAAATCATGGGTAATCACCAACGTACCCGCTGACCCCATAAAACCTGAGGCGAAGGCAATGCCTTTGTAATACTCTGGCAGATATTCACTCATGTGCGGGTCTGCCGACGGTATGATATAGGCGCTCACGCCCTGCTCCTGCATCTGCTGCCGTATGCCGGCTAGTTTATCTTGATGGGTCATATGCTTCATTTTATTGCCTGCCAATTTACCAAGGACTCTATCCAATAAAAAGCCAAAAGCCTTGTCCTGGAAGCAAGCTCTTGTAAACCAAGTACATTATCTCCTGCTAGGGTTTGCCTGATTAAAATTCGGTCAATTAAAACTTGTCACTTCTAAAGCTGGTCTCAATTTTTCTAAAGATAGACTAGTGCCCCCTGCCCTTTCAAATGTGATATTGCCAACTTCTCCTCATAAAGCTGTAATTTTGAAGCTACTAGGATTGAGTCTTTACAAGAAACTATTTCCTAATCCTATACTGTAATCTTTAAGTAGTACCCATGCCCGTCCCTTCCGCTGATTTTAAGCAGGCGTTGAAAAAACTAAGTGAAAAAGAGAAAGAAGCTCTGGTGTTGCGCCTGGTCCGGAAAGACGCCGAGGCATATGACACACTGGCTTATGAGTTATTGGAAGACGTGACGCTGGAAACCCTCTTTGCCCGAAGTTCAGAAACCCTGCATGACATCATGTTTTCTGTGTCGGGACGTTCTTTGAGCAAAGCGTTAAGCCGGGGCTTGAAAAAAGCTTCGCAGGAAATTGGACGTTACCAGCGTATCACCAAAGACCGCAAAGGCGAAATAGAACTGCACCTGTACCTCCTGCACCTGATCTTCGAGAACTTCACCGGCCAGTTTGAAAGCATCTACAAAGGCTTTTATGTAGCCACGGCCCGTATGGTGTTGCGCACCATCACGCTCATCAAAAAGCACCTCCATGAAGACTACCACCTGGAGTACCAGGACCAGCTAAACACCTTCCTGACCGACCTTAATGGCCGCAGCAAACGCCGCCAGTTGCCGTTTAACCTGCCCATGCAATTTGAGGTAGAATAGCTTACTGGTCTACTTTTGAGCTTATTTTTTAAAACCAGAAACAAAACACCTCTTTTGCTGAAAGCAAAGTTCTTAGTTTAGAGAGTAGTTTCAGAAAAGGAGGTCAGAACCACAAAAGCCGTTCTCATTTCCTTTGACCAGAAGCAATCCGTATTTTTCCTAAACCTGTCACGTTGGTTCACGTTCATAAAACTTCATTAACTCAAAACCGAACGTATGTCAACTAACGAGAAACAAAGAGTCGTGCAGGTTCTAAAGGAACTGAACGAATTTGTCCATGATGGCCTGGAAGGCTACGAGCGTGCCGCCCGGGAAAGCACAGATACCCTTCGGCAAGATGCGTACCGTCGCTTTTCACAGCAACGGCTGGCGTTTGCAAATGAACTGAACCAGATCATTCAACAACACGGAGGAACCCCTGAACGTGATACCACTGCCAAAGGCAAACTGTACCGCCAATGGATGGATTTTAAAGCTGCTATTTCTGGCGGCAACGAAGAAGGCATCTTAGGCTCGTGTATCCATGGTGAGGAATGGGCGCAGAAAGCATATAGAGATGCTCTGGACCATGACTTACCAGCTGAGGTACGTGGCACCATCCTGCGCCAGAGAGAAGCCTCTACAGACGTACTCACCTACCTGCACCAATTATGGGAAGCCGCTAACTATGGAGAACCTGCGCCAACTGGCCTGGCTGCCGCTACTACAGTTACGGCTGTTTCTAATACCACCTGGAGAACTGCTTTATACATAGCAGCGGGTGCCATTGGCGCCGCCTTAGTATATGGCTTAGTGACCAAAAGAATTCCTATTGACAGGCTTACGACTACCTTGTCTGGCTTATCCAGCAGATTAGGCCTTTCTGGAGGCCAGGGCAATGGACAAGGCAACGGTCAAACTAAAAAGAAGAAAAACAGAGTAAACCAATAACAAAAAAACGGCGGACATTGTCCGCCGTTTTTCCTCTCATCCTATAACACTTCACTACAACTAAAATCATTAGAATCTGAAACCTAGAGAGGCTTTAAAGCCATGGTTGTAAGATTTGTAACTGGCATTGTCATCAAGGGTGGTGAAGCCCATGTCATAGCTACCTCCCACGTTCAAGCCATTCTGGAATTGGTACCCCGCTCCCGCTGACATTCCTAGGTCAACTTTGCGCTGGCTGTTTTGCCACTCAAAATCACTGTTGTAGGCTGAGAAGCCAAATGCCCCGGCGTTCACGTTCACCTTATTTGACAACAGGAACGAGATCTGAGGACCAGCGAATAAATTGAAGCCCTCGCCCACATACACCTTCGCCAGCAAAGGCACATCAATGTATTCAGCTTTATTAGTAAGCCTGATTTTGGCATTGGCAAACTGAGCGGCGTCACCAGGTACTCGCCCTTCCAGCACCATGCCTTTTTGAGAATACTGCACGCCCGGCTCAAACTCAAAACCATTTGATAATGGTATACTCAAATAAGCCCCTGCATGGAAGCCCTGCCGCATTCTGGTCTGCACATTACCGTTGGTGTATTCCAGCAAGTTTCCAAAGCTTTTCACGGTTTCACCTTGCCACCCGAAGTGGTTGTACCCACCTTTGATTCCAACTCTTACGCCCCCATCCTGGGCGAATCCTTCTGGTAGAAGTCCTGCCAGCAGAACCACCACTATTAGTATAATCTTTCTCATAACACCTGTTTTTTTCTTCCTCTAACCCATCCTGCGGGCTGTATTTGCCTAAATGGAAAAACCGTGCCAAAACACTCCTTTTCGTCCAAGACGACATTCACATTCGGCTTGAACCAATAGATAATCAACTGATTATATATTGGTTATATTTAAATAAATATCAAGCTTCACAGCCACAAAACAGAAGAGCCCCACCACTTATATGATGAGGCTCTTACATTAAATGAATTTTAATAAAGGCTATAGCTTGCTAAGCTTTACATCCTCCCAGTAGCCCATTATATTATCATCGGGGCCAACTAAAATATCTACCCGATTTTTAATGCGATGGTGCATGGCATCTCTAACTACATACACACCATCTAACTGGTTTGAGATTCCTTCTACCATGACAGAGTCACCATATTCAATCTTGCCTCCCCACCTGGACAGCAGATTTCTGGACAAGGCTAGCCAACGGTGTTGCCTGGGGTTCTTCTCATTTATTTTAGAACCATCGGCTGTGATGAGAGGGTCTTCGTCGGTTTGCTCCTCTAGTGGAAAGTAAACCGAGGCATCCACGTTGATTTGTACCGTGTTGGCATTTGCCTTAGGTGTAGCAGGAGCTTTCATCGCGACAGGATGAGGATCTAAGACCGGCATAGCGGGAGCCGGTGTAGTTGACCCTGATATTTCTTTCAGGAAGGGGAGAATTATTAAAAGAAAAAGTCCATACGTTTGATTCTTGACCATGCTTTCGTTGTTGGTGAAACATCGGTTTAGGTAATGGTCTTAAACGGTTTATATTTTATAGGGTTTTCTTTATAATAAAAGTGCAATTTCTGAT
This sequence comes from Rufibacter tibetensis, assembly GCF_001310085.1. GTDB lineage: Bacteria > Bacteroidota > Bacteroidia > Cytophagales > Hymenobacteraceae > Nibribacter > Nibribacter tibetensis. The sequence continues at coordinate 3,299,781 of NZ_CP012643.1, read as the reverse complement.
TTTGAATCAGTATTGAACACAAAATATGCCAGAAGGGACTCTACTGAACGAATAGGGTTTGAATGATAAGCATAAAAAACATTTCGTTATCGACGCATTTTCATCAAATGAGTCAATAACGAAATCTTATGTTAAGACAGCAAATTATCTCTATATCTGAATGTTACAAAGGCAGTTGCTTATCCAGCACCTGTGTTGCATGCAATATGGTCTCTACTGCTTTAAGGTAGAATGACTGGTGGATGTTTTTGAACTCATCCGTCTCTTTATGGTAATGCGGATGATCCTCTACCCCAAAGTAAATGAACGGAATTTTAGCCTGATGGAAGCTTCCATGGTCAGACTGCAAGGTCCAGTCATCATGGCCTTGCTCCGGGCGGTCATGGCCGAATTTCAGGTTCAATCCCTCTGCTACTTTTACTTGCTCCAGCAAAGGCTTAAGGTTTGGGTGATGGTAGGTACCAGACGCGTACAATTCATTTTTCTCTGAGATACTCACCATATCCAGGTTTACATTCAACAGAATGCGTTCTTTAGCGATGGGGAGGTTAGCCACGAAAGCTTTAGACCCGGCCAGGCCTTGTTCCTCCGCGTCAAAGGCCGCAAAAATTAAAGTATGCTGGGGTTTCTGCTTATTAAAATGGGTGGCTAAAGCCAGTATAGCACCAATCCCTGAGGCATCATCATCGGCGCCGTTGAAGACTTTTCCGTTGCGGGTACCCACGTGGTCATAATGCGCTGAGATCACGATCACTTTATCAGATTTCCCTTCAATCATGCCCACCAGGTTCACCCCCGGCTGGGTAGTGGTGGTGTTACGCTGCGTGAAAGTGAAGGTATGCTGGTACTGTTGTCCCACTGGTTTTAACCCGATATTCTGATAACGCTGCAGAAGATATTGCTGCGCCTTGGCGTGCCCAGGAGTGTTGGGTAATCGGCCACCCATGGAGTCAGCGGAAAGTATCTCCACATCTTTTAAAACCTGGTTGGGCTGGTAAACTTCCTGCGCGCAGGAGCTAAGGCTAAGGGCACAAAAGCTAAAGGAGGCCACTAACAGGCCTTGAAGAAAAGAGCAACGGTTCATGGTGAAAAGGTACGGCAAAAAACGGCATCTTGTACCCTGCAGGCTCCTCTTGGTTGTTTTTAAGGCTGGTTAAAGAACTCCAGAACTCAAAATGGCTTCTATACGCAGGTAAATGTGCCATAAAAAACCGCCACCCTCTGGAAAGAAGGTGGCGGTAGTCAATTAATATATAGAAAGGCTTAGGTAGTGGTTAACACACCCACCCGTTGGCCATTTTCATTAAGTAGTAAACCGTCAGTACTTACGAAGAGGTTGCTAAAGTAGCGGCTCTCTAACACGTAAGGGAAGTTGCGGTTGTTTGTTTTTTCTAGCTTACCAATTACTTCCATACCTCTCTCGGTTTCACGCACCACGTTCAACGAAGTGGTCACGTACATACGCTCCTGAGGCAAGCTCTGCAACTTCACCTGGCGCAGAATGCTTTGCGATGGCATTCTTCTGGCCGAAGAAGAGGAAGTACGTCTGCTGCTGTTAGCTACTGCCTGCTCTGTAGCAATGGAACGGTTAATACCAGCCACTGTACGGTTAGGGGTTCCGGCTTTTGCACTGGCCAGGATTTGATCCTGCGCATTTCTCCAGCCCTTGCTGATTGCCGCTAACCTTGAGGTTCTACCCGGGTGCGTGTACGAATCTTCGTCATCGGCTAAAGCTTTGATAGCGGCCTGGGCTTCGCTTAAGCTGGCACCCATCTTACGCAACACAAAACCAGAGAACTCATCGGCCTCCAATTCATCTCGCTGGTTACTGCCTCCTTTAGAAAGGGTATGCCCGTTCAGGTGGTGGCCAATCTCGTGAGCCAGAATACTCACCCCAGCCCAGTCTGTTCTGAGGGCGTTATTCAGCGTGTTCACGAAGTTTTCATTGTAGAGGATGTACCGCTGGCCATTCATGATGACTGCCGCCGCGTTTGGCACGTTGGCCGCCCGCACCTCAAACCGAGGCTTCAACCCCACTACGTCAATAATTTCAGTGATAATATCTCTAGCTCCTAGTTTGGCAGACGCTGCATATGTGGTTGCAGCTCCTCCCTTCACCTCGGCCACAGCGGGTGTGGCAACCGAAGCACCGGTCATCACTAAACCGGTAAGTATTGATAAAAGAACCTTTTTCATATGCCTTTTCATAGTCAATTTATAACAGAAGAACACGCCTATTGATTCAACGCTGACACTATCAAATCATTGCATACCCTTCTTATAGCAAGTTTTCTGCCAGTTTTTCCAAAATCAGAGTTAAACCGCCCCTATGAAAGAGGGTGTACAAAATATTTTTTTAGTTCCTAGAAAAGCACAAAAAAACCCTTAGCGCATATACGCCAAGGGCTTTACTAATGGAAGTTAGAAGTTGTTTTCCTGGTTTGAGTCACCATCATTGGTGTCGCGCTCATCCAGTGAGTTTCCGCCACCTGTTTTCTCGGTACCCATGAAGTTCTCATCTTGTTTGCTTGAATCATACCCGGTCATGGAGCGACGATAGCTGTCATTGTCACTGACGTCCTGGCGCTGGTGCTCTGACTGTTTGCCTTGTTCCATGTTGTTTGCCGAGTTGTTGTTTTCTTCGGGTCCGGGGTTGTTTACTTTATCTGGCATAATTGTTTGCTTTAGTCGTACATCTGGTTCGCCCCTACTCTTCGTCGGGCTCCTATAGCTTTACTATACCCGCAGCAAAAAGTTCTTTCAAACAGAGAGTAATAGAACCAAGGAGTAAGCCCATGACATAATAACAGCCTGCGCACAAAGGTGTTGACATATTTTCTAAACAATTGTTCTGCGTTCAATCACATCAAGCAGGTGCAACAGCTTCTGGGCAGTATCATCTACCTTTTGAAGCTCTTTCAAGGCCTGCTCCTGCTTGCCTTGTTGGTATTCCTGCAGTAGCCTATGGGCAATGGCATGCATGTCATTGTGTATCCTCTCCAAGTCTTTCACTTCTGGCATGTGCCCAATGCGGGGCATGGCTACTTCATAAATCCACTTTCCAAGAGAGCACCCGGTGGTAGAGACTACCGGCGCGGGGTCTATGTCTGCTCCGTAAAGCAGGGCTCTTAGCTTTGATTTAAACAAAACGTGTTTAATGCGTGCCTGCTCAAAATCAAGCCTGCCTATACTTTCACAAAAGTCATTCTGCTCTTTGGTATTCATTTCTTCATGCAGGTTTATACCACACCATCTTAAACTGAAAAGATACCTTGCTGGCCCTGTTTACTGATTTAGACAAGTAAACAGGACTAGCAAGTACTAAGAGGAAAATTTTCCTAAACTTGATAGCTCAGGAGTTAGAGTATCTAGAATTATCAGCCTTCATCACGACCTTTCACCTGAGCAGGCGGCGAAGTAGCTTCTACGGCGGTGAATTCCTCCAGAATACGGTAGGTGTGCGAGGCCCCTTTAGGCACCACATATGAGTTGCCGGGCTCCAGTATCACCGTCTGCCCTTCTACATGCAACTCGGCACGTCCGGAGATCACATAACCTACGGTTTCGTACTCGCGGCGTACTTCAGGCTTGGTGTCGTCGGGCTGTTCTTTTTCCCAGAGGCGCATGGAAACTGTTTTTCCAGAGGCCAGGTACTTTTCTCCGTCTTCTCCTTTTGGAGAAAAAGCACCGTCAATTTTAGTTACAGTGGTATCGCTCATAATGGTTTGGGTTAAATGAACTAAGGTGTACGGGATATTCTGAGACAAAGGCTTTTAGGAAGAAAACTAAGTAAAAAAATTAACCTCAATTATCAGCCCATCTTCCTTTAACCCTTTTACATTTCATTGTTCTCCTGAGCCGCTTTTTGATTAGGAGCATTCAAAACCGATTGTGTAAGCTCTGTCTCGCTTTCATACCCACGCACGGCTTTTGATCCTATTCCGCCCGGGCCCGGCAAAAACATGTTCACGTAGCCCATCAGATCAGCAGTGGTGCCGGGGAAAAGCCCATGCAGGGTACTGATGAACTTGGCGTTCAGCCCCAATGTCGCTTCTGCTTTCCCATACCGGCAGGCGTCCATAATTTTCTGGGCGGCAACATTGGCCGCGAGCGAAATCATGGGATTGGCATCCATCAAGGCAAAGGCGGTGTATTCTTTCTGGTTTTGCCCCTTCACAAAGGCATTGCGGGCGCTGCCAGTACGCATAAGGCCCGGGTTGATGGTGGTCACATAAATTCCGTCTTTCAGCAGTTCAGACCGGAAACCTTCAGACATGCCCACCAACGCAAACTTGCTGCCACTATACGGCACCAGATGCGGTACACTCACTTTTCCACCAACAGAGGCAATGTTGACAATACGTCCTTCGCCCCGGGCTTTCATTTCCGGGATCACTTCCAGCATGGTGTAGAGCGAAGCGAAATAGTGGATGTCCATGGCGGCTCTAAAATCCTCTACCCGCATTTCCTCTAAAGGCCCGGCGGCAATAATGCCCGCATTGTTGATGAGTACTTCTATTGGTCCCAGCTTTTCCTTAATCTCTGAGATCATGGCTCTTACCTGCGCCCGGTCAGTCACGTCACAGTTGAAAGCCAAAACCGTAGCCCCACCGGCCTGCAGTTCTTCGCGGGCGGTATCTAGCTGGTGCTGAGTGCGGGAACAGATCGCTATCTTTGCTCCTTGCTCGGCAAACATCCTGGCTAACACTAAACCCAGCCCCCGGCTTCCTCCCGTAATCAGGACCGTACGGTCTGTGAAGGAGAACTCACGTTTTCGTTTGGTGAAGGCCCGTAAGGCCACTAATGCACTTAAACCAGCCCCAGCCAGCAAGAGGGAGTTTCTTCTTTTCTTTTCCATAGTTTTATTTTTTCAGTTTTTTGAGGGAAGCGGGCACATCAATGCCTTTGCCCAACACGGGCAGAAAGGGGTCACCTAATTCTTTCACGCGCTGCGGCACGTTCTGTATAGTAAACTGCGAAGGGTGCAATCCGGTTTTTACTTCTTTCCACAAAAGAGGGGTAGAAACTGGGGCACCTGCCCGGGGCCGCACACAATAGGGTGCAGCTACAGTTTGGGCAATGGCATTCTGCAGGAAATCTATGTAGATCTGGTTCCGGCGCTCTTTAGGGCTACGCTCTAAGCTGGTGAGGTCTGGCAATTGCTCATGCACCCGTTGGGCCAACGCAAAAGCCAGTTCCTTCACCTGCTCAAACGGCCACTTAGCACCCAGTGGAACATACAGGTGCATGCCCGTGGCGCCTGAGGTCTTGACATACACCGGTATCTCCAGTTCATCCAGCACTTGTTTGGCTACCAAGGCGGTTTCCACTACTTCATCATAGGTATTCTCGCCGGGGTCTAGGTCCAGCACCAGGTAAGTAGGCTTGTGCAGGTTTTGCAGGGTTGAGTTCCAGGGGTTGAGTTGAATGCACCCCAGGTTGTTCAAGTACGCTAAGGTGGCTTTGTTTTGGCAGACAATGTAGTCTACATCTTTGCCCGTAGATTCTGCTTTGATGGAGGTGGTCTGCACCCAATCTGGCGCTTGGTCTCCGGCATCCTTCTGGAAGAACCCGGGTTTAGAAATACCATTGGGGTGGCGCAGCAGAGACTCAGGACGATCTTGCAGGTAAGGCAGAATGACATCTGCCATGCTTTGGTAGTAGAGCACCAGGTCTTTCTTGGTGATGTCTTCCTCGGGCCAATACTGTTTCTCCGGGTGTGAAATCTGGACTTGGTGCCCGTCCAGTTCAAGCGTCAGGGTGTCTTCTGCCATATGCTATTTTAAAGCTTCTTGTTCAAGGTGACTGCCTATCAGGTGGTTGAAGCCTTTGCCTTGTCCCGTCTTTTTACGGAAGTTTCCTTTTTTAGCTAAGTATTCCTGGCTGGTATTTCTCAGGTGCTTTTGACAAAATGGCTCTAAAACAAGAAGGCCTGCCTCTTAACAGAGACAGGCCTTCTTGTTTCCTGAAATGATGTTCCTAATTAGTTCTAGCTCCTCTGCCAGCTACGTCTGGATCATTGTTCTGGTCTTTGCCGCCTTTGTTAGGCGAGTATTTCTCATCATCCGGGTCTCCCCCGTGCCCTGCGTGTCCGCTGCTGCGGCCACCACCAGTCCCGTCGTTACCGTTGTGGTTTCCTTTGAAGCCGCTGTGGCTATCGCTTAGGCCACCGGCGTGAGTACCGTAACCGGTATCCTTGTCACTTTCGGCGTCATGTTTGGCTTGTTTGTTGTCTCCGGTTGGGTGTTTGCCCAGTTCCAAGTCTTTTTCACCGTATCCTCCGCCACGACGGCCCTGGATGTCTCCGCCACCGTTTATATCAACATGTGGGGTGCCATAGTCTTCTTTGCCGTTGAAGTCAACAAAATTGCCATCAGCGTCATAGTTAGCCGTATTACCGCCCTCGGCCTTGGTGCCGTAATTATGGTCTGCAAATACACCTTCTCCGTTATTTCCGTCCTGGCTGTTGTTGGAGCCAGAACCTTCTTGCTGAGGCGTGCCTTGGTTTTTATTTTGATCTTCCATAGTATGGTCAGGTTAATAGGTTAATACACTAAACTTGTGAGTCTGTTTACGGGAGTAAGCCGGGAGAGTTAAAGTACCACTGATATTAGAACCGCTTTCCCGCTGAAGATTCAACTTCAGGAAGACTTCTTGCCGTTCTTCTGTTCTTTCAGCTTTGGCAGCAGATTGGCTTTAGCCCACTCAATGGCCAGAATGGTTTTCCCGTCTGTAATAGGCTGTTTCACCAATTGTTCCGGGGTAAGTTCAAGCGTGGTAATGTCTTCGTTTTCATCGTCTTTGCCCCCACCTTCACCCGTTTTCTCACTTACTTCGGCGTAAAACAAGAACATTTGCTCTGAGAAAGCACCCGGTGACGGGAAGTATTCATACAAGAGTTGCAGGTGATCTACGGCATAGCCGATCTCCTCTTCTATTTCGCGCCGGATGGCAGCCTCTGGCTTTTCGTCAGCGCTGTCCAGCATGCCGGCCACTGCTTCTACCATCTCCTGCTCCACGGCTGGCCTGAACTGCTTAGCCAAAATGAACTTCTGCTTCTTGGTGTCATAGACCAGCGCCGCCGCCGCCCTACCGGTCTGGAAGACCTCGCGTTCAAATTCTTTTCCTTTGTCTTCTACCGTAAAAACCTGTAGCCGGTAATAGCCCTGGTAGGCAGTCTCTTTTTTGGTTATTTTCATAAAACTAGGTGCAAAAGGGATGGTTGTAGGGAAAATGCTTTCAACCCTGTGGTACGGAAGTAGTTTCCCGTGGTTTACTACCTCTATGGCTCTCCAAAATAAATACTGGGCTATGCTGGTTATTCTGCAGCCCCTTACGTAATTAGGAGCCTAATCAACCCTCTAAAATGAAAAAGATATTCTCTCTTTGGGTGTTTCTGCTGGTGGTTTCAGCAGGCAGTGCCATGGCACAAACTCAGAGCAGCCATTACAAAGCCGCCGAAACTCTGCTCTTAACCATGGGCAGCCCCAAAACCATTGACGACAACCTTCAACAGATGCTGACCATGCAAATGGAACAGGTTCCGGCCATGAAAGCGGCCGAGGTGGAAGTGCGGTCCTTCTTTTCCAAGTACATGAACTGGGATGCCGTGAAAGGCGACCTTATCAAATTATACATGGATGAATTCACTGAGAAAGAACTGAAAGAACTGAATGCATTTTACCTTACCCCAGTGGGCAAGAAAATGGCCCAGAAACAGTCTGTCATCACTATGAAAAGTGCACAGATTGGCCAGGCCAAAGTAGAGCCGCACATGATGGAACTGCAGCAAGCCATTCAGAATAAAATGCAAGGCGATAATTAAATCCCCATCAACCACAGTGTTAAGTAAAACAGGCGGGCTCCTCACTAAAAGAGGAGCCCGCCTGTTTTATGCCCCTTTCCTGAAAACAGACTCTAAAATCTGCTTTCTCCCCCGCCTTTCTTAAATGCTATTCCCTTAAGATAAAAGAAGTTACACCTTGTAGCTACCCAACTAAGAAGGAGGCAAATTTTATAAGTAAATACTGAGCATCATGAAACTAAAAGAGGAGGAATAGCCTTCAAAAAACATCTTCTACTCTTTTGACTCTTAAGTTCTTATGCGCCTGTTCCTGCTCATAGTAGCGTTGCTTTGCCTTTTCAGAGCATCTGTAGTTGCCGACTCTTTTAACTCAACTCCTCTCCAAGAACCAAAAGACACTACCTTCACCCTCTATCAACCCAAACCCTCATGGGTGAAGCAGCACCGAAGATTCCTGCTTAAATCCTCCACTGCCCTGGTGGTGACGGGTATGTTTATCCATTCTTATAACCGTTTAGACAGGCACATTCAGTACCTGGCGCAGCAGAGCAGGACCTCGGCCTCTAACAATGCAGCCAAGGTGCTGGACCCCATGGGCACTGCCCTGCCCATACAAGCTACTTTTGCGACCATGTTCACAGTGGGTGCTTTGGCTAAACGCCCCAAAATGAAAGAGGCGGCCATTGTGGGGTTAGGTAGCTTTTACCTGAATGCCCTGGCCACTGACAAATTGAAGAAAACTTTTCAAAGGCATCGGCCTAGCAGCACAAATGACAGCCACTTGTTTGAAGGCCCAAATGGTGATGGCCAAAACACTTCCTTTCCCTCCTCGCATACCTCTAACGCCTTTGCCGCGGCTACCGCCATTGCCTCTGTGTACCAAGACAACCACTGGGTGCCTCAGGCGGCCTACGGCTTAGCCACGTTGGTGGGTTTGTCCCGCATCAATGACAACAAACACTGGGCTTCTGATGTCCTGGCTGGGGCTGCCCTGGGTTACCTTACCGGCAAAGCCACCTACTGGGGGTATCACAGGGTAAAGAAGGCCATCAATAAAAGAAGCTGGGTTGTCTCTCCGGCATGGCATAACGGCGGAGCTGGCTTGAATGCCTCCCTACGGTTTTGATGGTTTTATTCTCTTTGAGGTAAAGATCTGCTATCAACCAGGCACCTGGTTTCTCAAAAGAAAGCGGCGTCTCAAAACCATTCCAGAGGCAACGGAGTTACTCTCTAAGCCGATGCAAGGCGAAACTGCCACCACCGTGAAGTTTTGCTCACCTTTCTGATTACGATTCACGATAGAGAGGCTACATCACCACTTTAAACCCAACCTCGTTTATGAATAAGCTTTCTTTTGCTTTTGCTTTCCTGTTAACCTTTATGGCAGTATCGGCTCAGGCCCAACAAATCAAAACCCAGGTGGTAGAATATAAAGAAGGAACCACCACCTTAGAGGGTTACCTTGCTTATGACGCCTCTAAGAAAGGCAAACTTCCGGCAGTACTGGTGGTGCACGAGTGGAACGGCATTAGTGATTACACCCGGAAACGGTGTGAACAGTTGGCCAAAATGGGCTACGTAGCCTTTGCAGCTGATATCTACGGCAAAGGTGTGAGACCTAAAACCCCACAGGAATCTGCCGCTGAAGCCGGCAAATACAAAAACAACGTGCCTTTGCTACGCCAGCGCGTCAATGCGGCCTTAGCCCAGGTCAAAAAACAACCCAACGTAGATGCCTCCAGAGTGGCAGCCATTGGGTACTGCTTTGGCGGCACCACCGTGCTGGAATTGGCCCGGAGCGGCGCCGATGTAGCCGGTGTGGTAAGTTTCCACGGAGGCTTGGCTACTCCCTCTCCAGCCGATGCCAAGAACATCAAAGCCAAAGTGTTAGTGGCCCACGGCGCCATTGATCCCTTCGTACCCAAAGCCGAGGTAGATGCTTTCTTCAAAGAAATGAACGATGCTAACGTGGATTACCAATTCATTGCCTACAGCAACGCTGTCCATTCTTTCACCAATCCTGAAGCTGGGTCAGACATCAAAAAAGGAGCTGCTTACAATGCAGCGGCTGACCGCAGGTCCTGGGAAGCTATGAAGCAGTTTTTCGGGGAGATTTTCAAAAAGTAAGCTCAAAGCAATTTACCTCTAATAAACGCCTTTGCTGGAATACTTCCGGCAAAGGCGTTTTTGTTTTAAGTACTTTCTACTTTGTTCTGCAGTTGAGAAAGAAAACCATACCTTTCGCTTCTATCTTAGAAGCACTTACAGAACTAAGCCCTGTTTCTTCTGGGTACTTCTGTCCGCCACATCAACCATCTCGGTCTTATGCCGTAAGGTAAGGGCTTTCTAAGGTCTTCTCTGCAGAGCAGCCCTTAGAGATAGATTATCGCTTGTTACCTATGTTCTCAACCAATCGTCTAAAACCTTCCCTTTTTGTCTGTTTGCTAGTGGTGCTGTTGGCAGGCCTCACGTTTTCTGCGTGTAAAAAGAAAGATCCGCACGCAGATGACACAGTGGTCTTCAAACCGCAGCCTATCTCCCCGGAGGACACCATCAAATACCCTAATGCCCTGATCACCGCCCTTAACCGCAAAAACAAGTGGGTAGATTCAGTGTTCAGGCGCATGACACCAGATGAGCGCATCACGCAACTCATGATGATTGAGGTGTTCTCTAACCAAGGAGCCCAGCACGAGGAGGACGTACGGTTACTCATCAGGCGGTACAAAGTAGGTGGACTGATTTTCTTCCAGGGTGGGCCCATACGGCAGGCTAAAATGACAAACCGGTTACAGGCCGCCTCTAAGATTCCTCTCTGGATTGGCATGGACGCCGAGAATGGTATTGGCATGCGCATGGACAGCGCCATGCAATACCCATTGCCCATGTTGCTGGGCGCCATCAACAATGACAGTCTCATTTACCAGATGGGCGTAGAAATGGGGCATGAATTCACCCGCATGGGCATGCACGTAAATTTCGCCCCGGTGGTAGACGTGAACAACAACCCCAAGAACCCTATCATCAGTTACCGGTCTTTCGGGGAAAATAAAGACGATGTAAGCTCTAAAAGTCTGGCCCAGATGATGGGCATGCAGGACAACGGCATTATTGCCGTGGCCAAGCACTTTCCTGGTCATGGTGATACCGAAGTTGACTCTCACCTGGATCTGCCCGTAATTCCCTATGGCCGTAACCGGCTTGATTCTTTAGAACTGCACCCCTTTCGGCATCTTATTCAAAGCGGGGTGGGCGGTGTGATGGTGGGTCACATTCATTTACCTAAATTAGACTCTACCGCCAACTTACCAGCCACTCTGTCCAAACCCATTGTGACCGGCATTTTGAAAAAAGAATTCCGGTACGCGGGGCTTATCTTCACAGACGCTATGGTCATGAAAGGTGTGACCAAATACTTCGCTCCCGGCGAGGCCGAAGTCATGGCTTTAGAGGCCGGTAACGATGTGCTGGAGCGTTTAGTGAACGTACCCAAAGCATTGGCCGCTATCAAAGCCGCGATCAGGCAGGGCAGGCTTAGCCAGAAAGAGATAGACCGTCGGTGCAAAAAGGTGTTGGCCGCTAAATACTGGTTAGGCCTGAACAAGTACAAACCCATTGAAATAGACAGTCTGTACAAAGACCTGCATGCCCCGCACGCGCACGTAATGCTGCGCAATCTGGCCGAAGGCTCGCTTACCCTGCTCCAGAACAAACGGAAACTAATTCCGCTGGAAGAAAAGAAGCGCCGGAAAGTGGCAAGTCTGGCATTAGGCGGCAATAGAAGCACTTTTTTCCAACAGAAAATTAAGGCCTCTCTCACCACCACAGATTTCTTTTTGCCTCGCAAAACCAATAAAAAAGATCTAGAAAAACTCCGGAAGGAATTACTGAAGTATGACTTGCTGTTGATCAGTATCTATGGCCCCAGCATCAGGCCCAGCAATAACCTGGGTTTTACTCCCGAGGAAAGAGCATTGGTAAACGAACTCATCCGGAAGAAAAGATGCGTGGTGGTGTTGTTTGACAATGCTTATACCCTCAACCGGTTTGAAAACATTCACGAGGCCAGTGCACTGTTGGTGGGGTACCAGCAATTACCCGCGGTACAGGCCGCTGCCGCCAAATTGCTGATAGGCGAGTTGACACCTCAAGGCAAATTACCTGTTACCGTGAATTCCCATTTTAAGTACGGTGATGGGCTATAATCCTGCGTTTGTTTTAGGTCTGGTTTTCTAAAATACGGCCTAAACAGCCCGCACCTTCTTCTGGAAAACCTGCGCTTCTTTTGCTATCTTGGGAAGATGAAGACATGTCTCTCCTTCTTAACTTTCTTTCTATTAATTACTTTATTACCAGGGTTTGCCCCTGCTTTCTCGCAAACTCCAAAAGCCACCTCCCCGGCTAACCGGGTGATCATTGGCATTGAGCGGTTGGTAACGCCAGAGTTTCTTCCTTTCATACAGAACCGCCGGGTAGCCATCCTGACCAACCATACGGGCATTATGCCAGACAAGGGCCATATTGTGGATTTGCTGCACGCCCGCTCAGACGTAAAGGTGGTCAAATTGTTCAGTCCCGAACACGGTATACGGGGCGAGGCAGACACGCACGTGGCCAACGAGGTAGACAAGAAAACCGGATTGAAAGTAATATCGCTGTACGGGAACGTCCGTAAGCCCACGCCTGAAATGCTGAAGGACGTGGACGTGCTGATTTTCGATATCCAGGATGTAGGAGCCCGCTACTATACATACATCGCCACCATGACTGCCGTGATGGAAGCCGCCGCGGAAAACAAGAAACTGATGATTGTGCTGGACCGGCCTAACCCCATTACCGGCCTGTATGTGGACGGCGGCGTAGGCAGAAACGCCAAAGCACCGGTTACCAGCCCCAACTTCCTGCCTATCACCCATGGCATGACGGTAGGCGAATTGGCCAAGATGTTCAACGGAGAACGTGCCGCCAAAAAGCTACCGCAAGCCGAGTTGATGGTGGTGCCCATGCGCCACTACATCCGAAGCCAGTGGTTTGACCAGACCGGTTTGCCCTGGATCAAGCCTTCGCCCAACATGATCAATCTCACCACCGCTACCCTCTACCCCGCCATGTGTGTTCTGGAAGGCACCAATGTCTCAGAAGGTAGAGGCACTATGCAGCCCTTTGAGTTTATTGGCGCGCCCTGGATAGACGGGGAGAAACTGGCCAAACAACTGAACAGCTACAAATTGGCTGGCATCACCTTCAAACCCGCCTCCTTCAAACCCGACAGCGTGGTAGACGGCATCCGGATTTATCCGCCCAAGTTCGTGGGGCAAACCTGCTACGGAGCGCAGGCGGTGGTAACCGATAGAAACAAGTTTGAATCTGCCAAAGCCACGGTGTACATCATGCATGCTTTGAAAACGCTCTACCCTGCCCAACTGGAATGGAAGAACAGCCGCCTGGATGGCCTTTGGAAAACCGATGTCACCCGTAAGCAGCTCCAGGCTGGTGCCGCCCCTCAGGATATTATTAAAACCTGGGCGGAGGAACTTGCTTACTTTAAAACTGTTAGAGCAAAATACCTGCTCTATAAATAGTAGCCAGACACCATTTTTTCAGTTGCATGATTTATCGGTTTTTAAGTCGCCTCTTTACTTTTTTTCTTATTTGCCTTTTTGGCGCCTGTCAGTCTTCTTCCCCCTCCAGCAGGGCAGGGTCAACTCCCCTGCAGAAACCCTCTCAAACGTACGCTACCCAGCACGTGATTCTGGTGGTGATTGACGGAGTGCGGTACTCAGACTCTTGGGGGGACTCCACGTTCTCTAATATTCCCAACATGGCCCGTTATTTAGCGCCCCAAGGTGTATTCAATCCGCAGTTTTACAACCAAGGCGTTACCTTGACCAACCCCGGGCATGTGGCGCTCACCACTGGGTATCACCAAAAAATAAAGAACAATGGCGATGAGCTGCCCAGATTTCCGTCTGTCTTTCATTATTACCGCCAGCATACGGGCGCCCCTGCTACGGATGCCTGGGTAGTTACCAGTAAAGACAAACTTGAGGTTCTGGCCCGCACATACAGTTCAGACTCCGCCGCTGCCTTTGCGCCATCGGTCAACAGCGGGATCAAGGGCTTAGGCACTGGCTACCGTGATGACACTACTACCATTAGAGTAGCCAAACAGGTATTAAGCCGGCACCAACCAAAACTGATGCTCATTAACCTGCGCGAACCAGATTCTGAAGCCCATGCCGGTAACTGGAACGGCTACCTCAAAGCCATCAGGCAAAGCGATCGTTTAGTGGCCGATTTGTGGAAATGGCTCCAAAAACAACCGCAGTACCAGAACAACACCACCCTCCTCATCACCAACGACCACGGCCGACATACAGGCAAGAACTTTGAGAGCCACGGCGATAATTGTGAGGGCTGCCGGCACATCAGCCTTTTAGCGCTGGGGCCTGATCTAAAGCGCGGAAAAACAGTTACTCAGCCCCGCTCTCAGGCAGATGTGGCCGCTACCATTGCTGAATTGCTCGGTTTCCCTATTCCAAAGCGAGACGGTGAACCCATGACGGAGCTGTTTCAGGAGCACGTTCACTTAGGAGAATAAATAAAGCGATTAGGGCCTGTTTTCTGGAAAACAGGCCCTAATCGCTTTATTCAAGAGATGACTACAAGAAGTTTTCTTACGGCTTCAAAGCCTGACTTCTTTCTTTGGCTTCTATGGCATGCCTGGCTTGCATCAGGCGGGTAATGGCCGTCACGTTGGTAAAAATAGCCAACACGGTAATGGGAATGGTGAAGACAGACATGGTCTCAAACACGTGGAACGGAATGCCGGGAATGTAGAGTTTGTAATCGGCCCCAATCAAAGAGGCGGTAAGGCCACAGAACATTCCGGCCAAAGCAATCAGTACCACACGTTCGGGCCGCTGGAAGAACCCCCCCTTGCATTCTACCCCCAGTCCTTCCGCGCGGGCGCGGGTGTAACTCACCATCATGGAACCGATCATGGCAATGAACGCAAACAACGAGCTCAGAAAGTAATGGTGGGCCATGAGGTAGTAGCAGATGCCCAGAAACATGATCAGCTCACTGTACCGGTCCAGCACTGAGTCAAACAGAGCTCCGAAGGTAGATCCCATGTTGCCCATGCGGGCCACCTGCCCATCCAGCATGTCAAACAGACCAGCCATCATGATCAGGAATCCGGCCCAGCCCACGTAAGACAGATCGTTTCGGTTCTCGTCTTCGCCCCCTACCACAAAGATGACGGCTACGCCTACGTTCATGATAAACCCGGTGGTGGTGACCGCATTGGGCGTAAAGCCCAGTTTGATCAACAGCCGCACAAACGGGTTCACGATCTTGTAGATACCCTGCTGCAGGAAAACTTTCCAGGCCTTCTCGCCGGGAGCTTTCGCTTTCACGGTAGTGGTCAGGGCAATTCTTTCTCTTGCTTCCATGTGCTATCTATCTGAGGGGTAGAGAAAATAGTTTATTTAAACACAAAGCTCTTCTGCATGACGTAATTGTAGCCAATGCCCACTACAATAGACGTGATCACTTTTGAGATGATATAGCTGATACCACTGTAATGGGTAATCAGGAAGATACCTACCGCATTCAACACCAGGCTTCCGTTCCAGATGAGGAAGTAGCGGATGGCTTGTGCTTTTACATTAGGGTTCTCTGAATGGAAAACCCAGGTTCTACCCAACGCAAAATGGGTAATGCCCCCTGAGACAGTTCCAATCAGGTTTGCCATCACATACCATAACCCGAAGAACTCCACGGCCAATACGGTGACCACGAAATCAACTACTGTGGCGCCCACAGAGGCCGTTTGTGCCTTTAGAAAAGTGAGCATCTAAAATTGTGTAAAGTACATGATTACTTGAAGCAGGAGGTTGGCGCAAATACCGGCCAGCACGTCATCTAACATGACGCCCCAACCACCTCTCACCTGCTCGGCCCTCCTGATGCCCAGCGGTTTGAGTATATCAAAAAAACGGAACAACACCAGGCCAGCTAGTACATGAGGAAGGGTCAATGGTATCGCCACCAAAGCAAGGCACATGCCTGCTACCTCATCAATAACTACCTTTTTGTCGTCTTTCCCCCACAAAGGCTCTACCTGGTCTGCCGACCAAATGCCCACTACTGTCAACAGCAGCGCGCAAATAAGTTGGGCAGGCAAGCTCATTTCCCCGCCAGCCTGCAGCAGGTACCAAAGAAGGCAGGTGGCTATGGCAGCAACCGTTCCGCCTCCTTTGCCTACGTACCCAATGCCCAGGCCGGAGGAAATGAGTTTATGTACTTCTATCACTGAGGCCCTACAAGGTGTCTACCAGGTCCTGGTAATAGTCCAGGCCCAGGTGCGTGATCAGGTCTTCGCCCATCATGTGGCGCAGGGTATTCTGCATTTTCATGAGTTGTTTGAAGATATCGTGCTCTGGTGGCAAGCCCTCGGCAGTTTGCGGTGATTTGTAATAGAAAGACAACCATTCCTGAATTCCACTCATGCCGGCGCGTTGCGCCAGATCAGTGAACAGGGCCAGGTCTAACACTAACGGCGCGGCCAGAATAGAGTCACGGCACAGGAAGTTGATTTTGATCTGCATCTGGTAGCCCAGCCACCCGAAGATGTCAATGTTGTCCCAGCTTTCTTTGTTGTCACCGTGCGGAGGGTAGTAGTTGATGCGTACCTTGTGGTACATGTCCCCATACAGTTCTGGGTTAGCCTCTGGCTTGAAGATTTCGTCCAGCACGCTCAATTTGGAAACTTCTTTGGTCTTGAAGTTTTCCGGGTGATCCAGTACGTAGCCGTCACGGTTACCCAGAATATTGGAAGAGAACCAACCTTTCACACCCAAGGCTCTGGCATGCAGACCCGGGGCAAGAATGGTTTTCATCAAGGTCTGGCCCGTTTTAAAGTCTTTACCCGAGATGGCGATGTCGTTCTCTTTGGCCAGCTCTACAATGGCCGGAATATCAACCGTTAAGTTAGGAGCTCCATTGGCGAAAGGAACGCCCATTTTCACGGCAGCATACGCGTACACCATGCTGGGTGCTATTTGTGGATCATTGTCACGTAAGCCTTGTTCAAATGCCTCAATGGTTTGGTGTACCTCAGACTCCTCAATATAAATCTCCGTAGAACCGCACCATACCATCACCAAACGGTCACAGCCATTGGCTTCCTTGAAGTTCCGGATGTCTTCCATCAGGGCTTCGGCCAACTCCATTTTGTCTGCGCCTTCCTTGACGTTTGTTCCCTCCAGGTTACGGGCATAGGCCTGGTCAAATACCGCTTTCATGGGCACTATGGCTTCCAACTCGGGCTTTACGGCGTGCAGCAGCATAGGCTCTAGAACTTTAGCGTTAACCGCGGCTTCAAACACATTGTCGGCGTACACGTCCCAGCCCCCGAAGACAATATCCTCCAGTCCGGCCAAGGGCACAAAGTCCTTGATAAGCGGGAAACGACCTTCAGTCCGCTTGCCCAACCTGATGCGGCCCATTTGGGTGAGTGACCCTACCGGGCTGGCCAGTCCTTTCTTGACCGCCTCTACCCCGGCTATAAACGTGGTGGCCACTGCCCCTAACCCCGGGATCAAAATTCCTAACTTCCCCTCCGCCCCTTTCACTTCGTAGTCCATATGTATAGTGTTTTAACTTGATGAATAGGTACGCTTAGTATACCCGTAAACTTTATGGTTAATTTATCTAATTTCTTTCCAACCTCAATTCAGTATTTTTCCTATAACTTACTGCATTAATACTACATACCAAATCTAATATATAGAAAGTTTTTGTATCTATTTGGTTTTGTAGCTTTTATGAAAAAACAAGCACAAAAAGAAATTGTAAGAGATCGGAGGCAGCACCACCCTAAAGTGGCAGGTAAGAGCCTAAGCCTGCAGCCTATACGAATATTTTTAAAATAGGTAGACTCAAGTACCCATAAGTGGCACAATACGATATCTGCTTTGGTGGCTTCATTCCATATTTGGTTTTAAAAGGACACCATTCCGCATACAAAATGCCTCAGGTAAGTATTTATTCCTTATAAACACTTGAAAATCAGTATAAACTCTATCAGCCAACCTCCTTCAGGTGCGTATAAAAAGATACGTTTACGTTTTTACAAAGGAGGTTTTTATGCGGATTATACCAACCAGTGTCCACGGAATGATGGACTATCTCATTGCCATTCTATTGATTGCATCGCCCTGGGTGTTTGGCTTCTACAGAGGCGGAATTGAAAGCTACCTTCCCATAGGGATTGGAGCCGTGATTCTGGTTCAGGCGCTCATGACTAAAAATGAAACCGGAGCTATGAAGGTGATTCCCATGCCGGCACACATCATCAGTGACCTGGCCATCGGCTTTCTGCTGGCTTTGTCTCCCTGGCTGTTCTTCTTCCATGACTACATCTGGGAACCTCACTTCATTGTAGGTCTCTTGATTGTGGGACAAGCCGTTATGACGCGCATGACCCCAGCCATGGAAGCTTCAAGATCCAGGTAATTTCCTGAGCTATTGAAAAGCGAGCGGCTCCTTTGTGATGACACAAAGGAGCCGCTCGCTTTTTACCTTTTCCAGAAAACAGCCATTAAACCTACTCCTCAGTTTTCTATTAAAAACATAAACAAGCTTTACAGCACAATGCCCTTGGACATATCTTTTGAAGCCGGAAAGTTCTTGTCGCCCCAGTGTTCTTTGAGGTTGGTTTCTATGCCCAAAGACATGGAAGTGAGCGGCACGTCTTCCAAGCGGTTTTCAAACGGGTCTTCCATGCGCTCGCCCACTAAGTCAAGGCAAAGGAATACAAAGGAAATGATGACCGATACAGGCATACTGGCCCACCCAATTTCTTCCACAAACACAAATGGAAGCAGAGAGGCATGGATGAACACAAACACCCTGGAAAAGAAACTGTACTGCCGCGGGAAAGGCGTGTTCTTGATTCGTTCGCTGCGGCCCTGAACGTTGTTGAACTCCACCAGCGTCTGCTCTAATTGAACAAACCTGTAATCGGAAAGCCAGCCCCGGTCATAGGCCCTTCTCAGGTCATCGCCTTGCAGGTTGAGCAGGTAATTGGGCGGGTTGTTTTTCTGGCAGAAAATCTTGTACTCATTGGGCGACAGGAAAGCCATCGTGTCTGAGTACTCGTTGGTTTCTTCGTAGATTTCTTCCTGCCGGGTTTCATTGTATTGCTTAGGCTTGCGCAGGAAAACCCGAAGCCCATGCACAAAGGCCATATGCCGGTACACCAACCGCTCCTGCAGTTCTTTCACCATTTGCGCCTCATGCGACTCCTCTGGAATGATCATGGTCACCACCTGCCTTGACCAGGCGCGGCTGCTGTTCACCAACTGGCCCCAGATCTGGCGTGCTTCCCACCAGCGTTCATAGGCGTTGCTGTTCTTGAAACCCAGGAAAATAGCCAGAGCCGTGCTTAAAGCCGTGATGGTGCTGAAAGGCAAGTGTAACTTAAGTACTTCAAAATGATCATGCAGGAGGAACACCGCAATGGCGAGCAGCGTGTAATACAGCATGCTCTTCCAGGTATAATGTGCAATGACACTCCACTTCAGATTCCGTCGAACCAACATATACTAAATGATTATTGAAGCAGAAACAGCTTAGTACTTATCTTGTTTCCTTAAGTTTCACCAGCAGAATATTGCCGGGATCTTTTTTCCCCTCATTGGAGATATACATCTCTCCCCGCTTGGGCTAAACGTAATTCCTTCTGGTTTGTAGAAAGCAGCATCACTTAATTTGTACCGGGTCTTGATGCTGCCGTTTGGTTTGAGGATAAAGAGCTGCGGGTTAGAAGCTTCCATGAGGTAAATGTCGACGGTCACCGGACAGATGGCGATTTCTGACGGCTATCACACTTTACTCAGGCTTTTTGCGGTGCCCTGCGGAAGCAGTGGGTCTTTCAGATTCAGCTTGAATACCGGGTCCGCCAATAATTTTTTAGATGCCAGATCAAACCCGTAAACACCTTTGTAAGCCGGTTCACCCGGTTCCTCACCTTTAATAGCCAGCTGCAGGCGCTAGTTTTTGGCATCATAACCCAGCCCTTTCACTTTATGTTCAGCCTTTAAGGGCATCTCATATTCTTTTACCTCATTCGTTAGAGCGTTGATGCTGGTCACTTCAAAAATTTTCCCGTCGCTGTGCACAAAGCAAGCGGTGTTGCCCACCAGGGAAATACCTTTGTAATCACCGGTCGCCCCGAAGGTAACCTGCTGTTCTATCTGCTACTTTTGGGAGTTGGTGAAAGGCCCCTAAATTTTATTTTCTGTTTAGGGTTGCTTTTGCAAAAAAAATGGCTCAAATCAGAACCGGGTCACTTTGCCTTTGTTTTCCCAGTGGCTGGCTTTCAGGGTCACCCCATCGGCCTCAAACTTGAGGCGCCGCACAAAGCGTTCACCGTTGATGCTGCCGTCTGGCTTGCGCTTGCCAATGAATAAGGTAATGGCGTGGCCCTGCCCATCCGTGATGAATGTGATGTCATTGCCTGCGAACACATCATCTATGCGGCTGTCTGGGGCGAACGGTTTGCTTAGTTTGGCTTCGAGCTTGGGGCTTAAGGGCATGGCGATTGGGTTAGGTGGTGGTGTACGATTGAAGGATGGAAAGCGCCTCAGTTTCATCGGCTTCCACTATTTCATCTATCACTGATTGGATTTCGTTGTCTGACCATTTTGCCTGCTCAGCGGCTTTCACAAATACGCCTAAGGCCACAAAGCGGCCACCTTCCAGGGGAAGGATTGTTTTTACTTTCTTACGGATGTTCATGCAGAGAAAAATGTGATTTAGGCCTATTTTACGGAAAACAGACGTAAATCGCCAAGGCTGCCTTTATTTTCCTGGGCCCACCGCACGGCAGAGTCCAGCTCCTGGAAGTACTCCAACTCAGCGTGGAACCTGGGCCTTATGGTAGCAATCATGCTACTCACCGCCATCTGGTTGAAAATATCATCTGAGACCACAAAGGCTAACCGTTTCACGCCCAGCAACTGGAACTGCGGAAACCACGTGGAAAGGGTCCATTCCTGATCGGCCTGCCGAATCACCTTCATGTGTTTCATGTTCATGACCCAGCTCTGGATGCCTTCTTTCCTAGAGTCCTGAATAGCTTCCATTAACCCGTCGCGGTATACTTCACTAGGCACAAAGCCATTCCAGTGCAGCACCAGAGAATGGTGCAACCGGTCGGTTTCCAGGTGTAAGTATGGTTCAGGTTCTTCCATTTCTTTGTTTTTGTTAGGCGTTGCTACCTGAAACTGGTTTACACCAGCTAGACAGCCCATTTTCCTAGCCTCCTAACCTATGTTTAAACAGGATTCTGCAAGGCGGGGTTTTGAACACATCAAATAAAGTAATTGTACTATACTCCTTTCCTGTATTTTCCTGCTCCTATTATACGGACTTCTACTGATTTGACTTGGTCCAGGGTTTCAGCTTGATTTACTTAACGCAGGAAATAATCTTTACCTTGTTCACTGTGATAAATTTTACCTTCTGGTTACCTTATACCAGTTTACCAAACGGGCTTAGTATTTTAGCAGAGGCTTTTACCAAGGCAAATCGAACAGAAATTGGTTTATCTGCCCTGGTTTTCCATAGATATAAGTCCGGAACGCATTACAAGAGATGTCTACGGCGGTGGCTATTACGGAATACCAGCGGTTTACACTTGTCTGTCAAACTGGCCAATACTGATCTTGAACTAGCCATTCCGCAGTGGAATTACTTTATGGCGGTTTCCGGCTATCCCTATAAAGACCGGGGCATTCTGCCAGACTACCCTATTACGTACACCGCAGAAGATCTGATCCAGAAACGGGATGTAGACCTGGAGTTCACCATGGACCTGATCAAGCCCAAGAAGGCTTCTTCAACGCAGGCAAAGTAGAGGCTTTGTTTGCAGTGAGAATCTTTCAAAGAGGATAATCACTTAAATCAGGTAATCACTTCAAATGTCCTCCATCTGGTTTATCATTCACCAAACGGAGATTCTCCCCTTGAGGGGAGTTAGAGGGGTGTTTACATCTGCCGATCCAGGCATTGCTGATCATTCTTTGCTCTTATGAGTAGATGTTTATGTACTTAGCTCCTGAAGACGCACTCTCCTGTGTAAAACCCCTCTTTACCTCCCCTCAAGGGGAGAACCTGCGACTTTCTGCGATGATTCTGCTTCAGACCATTCTTTTGCTAAAAAGCACCAAAACAAAAAAGGCCAGTGCAAACCACTCGCCTTTTCTTATTCAAGGTTAAAGCGGATTAGAACCTGGTATTGGCAGGCATGGAAACCACCAGACGCAAGCTTTCATTTCTTGGATCATAGGCTAAGCCTTTTTTCGCAAACTCTTTCATAGTGGGTGCGCTTTTGGCCCGGTAATAAGATTGACAGGCTCCCAGGAATAAATCGCCCATCATTCGCTCGGTGAAGTCTCCTTTGTCTTTCTTGTAGAGGGCTTCCAGGGAAAGCAGCAACTTCTTTCCTTCGGTCCGGCTGTCGGCATTGAACGCGTTCTGAATGGCTCTGGCGTATGCTAACATAGAATTATGATGGTAGTTCGGATCGGATTGCAGGAAGGGAAAGCTTTTCTGGTAGTTTTCCAGCGTTTTGGAAAGATCGCCCGAGAAACGGTTCCGGTTCAGTTGCTCATAGATCACTGATTTCAGCATGCCTGTTAACTCAGTGCTAGCAGGATTGAAGCCGTACGCTTTGGTGAAATAGGCCATGGCCTGCTCGTAATGGTTATTTAATGCCTTCACCCTGCCGTTGTGAAAATTATAGACGTACGCGATATCTTTATAAGAGACGCTATCACGGGCCGAGCTTTTGAAAGCTGCATAAACCTTGTTATAGAAGATAGTATCAGGCTTATCTAATAAGTGCTTTTGGGTTAATACCTTGAAATCATTGGTGAATTCATCGCGGTAGGCGTCGCCTGGTTGCATGGCGTAGAAACTGGTCAACAAGTCTACCTGTTCCATTTTATCGTAGTTCAGCCCTTCCATTTGCAACGCCAAGGCTGAAGTAAGCAGGTAGCGGGTTTCGTGCGATGGGTGCAACCGGTACGCTTTTTGAAACGCTTTTCCAGATTTCTCATACGCCTGATCTTCATACTGCTTTAAACCCTCATTGTAATACTGCAAGGAAACCAACTGTTGGAAATTGATGGATTTATCGGCTTTGAAGTTTTCGTTGAAAACCGCATCCACCCCTTTAGTGCGCACCTCTTCTTCGCTCACCAGTTTGCCTTTCTGTAGATATTCTACATAGCTTTTCTTGAACTTAGGATCTGGGACAAAGTAACCGCCTAGAGGATTGGTGGTTTCCATCATGATCTTGCTTCCTTTGGGGTCGGCAACCAGGTAGACGTGGGTAGGCAGCTGCTTTACCTCATAGTCAATACCATAATGCTCCAGCACCAGCGCATACAAGGCAGTAGCACTCACACAGTTGTACGTCCCCGTTTTCATGATCTGGTCAAAGGATGCGACCTCCTCGTATTTTTTCAGGAACTGCCTGTGCGCCACATCAAAAATGAGTTTCACCTGCTTAGGCAAAGCCTTTTCCCTGATTTTGCTTAGCTCTAAAGCTGCGTAAAGCCGCTGCATGGATTGCCCTGCTGATTCAAGTTCCTTATCAGTAACGAAGGGATTAACTGCCAGTAATAGTGCAAGCTTGTTTTGCTCTCCTTTATCTAAGGCCTTAAAATACTTTTCCTCAAAACCCGAGGAGTAAGAAATGTTCTTGATGCGTAAAGTATCTTTTTGCGCCTGGGCATACAAGGAAAAGAACACCAGCAGCAAGAGGAGTAAAGGTTTTTGCATAAGCTGAAATAATGAATTTATACTTTATAAAAATAAGAATAAATTTAAAAAAATCACTAATGTATACACAAAAAATTTAACTATTCACAGACCACCCTAATTCAGTTAATCCTATAAAAGCATTCAATTAGAATGAATCCTCTTCAACAAACATAACCACTAGCCTCTAAAAATTTAACTATAAATAACAACCCTCCCTTTAGCACGTGTCATCACACTCACCTACCCCAATTTTGTATTAATCAATACTCCGCTAAAACACAAAAGCAGCTAAATCTGGAATAGCCCAGGCCTTGTTGCTTCTAATTATACCATAACCACTCTACCTGATCTCCTTGAAAATAGAGAAGCCCTCAGGCGTTTAGGAAGCACATTTAAAAAAGGCCACCAAACACCCGAAGGCTTCTTTAAAACAACAAGCAATCAGAAGAAGACTACCGGAACATGTTCTTCAACTTGTTCAGTTTAGTAGCCATGTCTTCTTCCTCTTTCGGTGCTTCACGTCTGCTACCATTACTAGCATTACCAGGCTTGCGGTCATTGCCGCGGCTCGGACGGGCAGCGGCCTGCGGATCACCTTTCATGGAAAGAGCAATGCGTTTGCGGCCAACTTCCACTTCCAGCACAGTTACCTCTACCTTCTGCCCTACTTTCACTACCTCATGCGGATTACTCACAAAACGGTCAGACAGGTGACTCACGTGTACCAAGCCATCCTGGTGCACCCCAATGTCCACAAACGCCCCGAAGGCGGTGATGTTGGTGACAATGCCTGGCAACTTCATGCCGGTGCGAAGGTCTTTGATCTCATTTACGCCTTCAGTGAAGCTGAATGCCTCGTAGCTTTCGCGCGGGTCACGGCCTGGTTTAGCTAATTCGCTCAGGATGTCTTGCAGGGTAGGCAGACCAACGGTGTCAGACACGTACTTCTTCAGGTCAATCTTCTTGCGGAGTTCTGCGTTCTTCAGCAGGTCCTCTACGGTAGCGTCCAGGTCCTTCGCCATCTGCTCCACCAAGGCATAACGCTCTGGGTGCACGGCACTGGCATCTAGTGGGTGTTTCCCCCCTCTGATGCGCAAGAAACCGGCCGCTTGTTCAAAGGCTTTATCACCTAAACGGGCAACTTTGCGTAGTTCGTTACGGGTTTTGAACGGTCCGTTCTGGTTGCGATAGTCCACGATGTTCTGCGCCAACTGCGGTCCTAAGCCCGAAACGTAGGTTAGCAACTGCTTGCTGGCGGTGTTCACCTCCACGCCCACGGCGTTCACGCAGCTCATTACCACGTCATCCAAGCTATGCTTCAAGGCGTTCTGGTCCACGTCGTGCTGGTACTGGCCTACGCCTATGGATTTCGGGTCCAGTTTCACCAATTCAGCTAATGGGTCCATCAACCGGCGACCAATGGAAACGGCACCACGAACGGTGATGTCCTGGTCGGGGAACTCCTCGCGGGCTACATCTGAAGCCGAGTAGATGGAGGCACCGCTTTCATTTACCATGACAATGGCAATGGTATTGGGCAAGCCCAATCCACGTACAAAGGTTTCGGTCTCGCGGCTAGCGGTTCCGTTACCAATAGCAATGGCTTCAATCTGGTATTTGTGGCACATAACCATTACCTGTTGCCCGGCCGTAGTAGCTTGGTGCGCACCGTTGTGCGGGAAAATGGCTTCGTAATGCAACAGTTTGCCTTGCTCATCCAGTGCGACCACTTTACAACCGGTTCTGAAACCCGGGTCAATGGCAAGTACGCGTTTCTGCCCCAACGGCGCAGACAAGAGCATGGGTCTTAAGTTATCGGCGAATACTTTAATGGCTTCTTCGTCGGCGCGTTTCTTGGAAGAAAGACGCACCTCGGTTTCCATGTTCAAGCGAAGCAAACGCTTGTAGCTTTCCTTGATAGCCAGTCTCACCTGCTCAGCGGCAGCGTTATGACCGGTTACAAACTGATCTTCCAGAATGGCTAAAGCTGCTTCTTCCTCAGGTTGGGCATCCAGCATCAAAACCATCTCCTTTTCGCCGCGGCGCATGGCCAGGATTCGGTGCGAAGGAGCTTTCTCAATGGGTTCGTCCCATTCAAAGTAGTCTTTGTATTTCTGGCCTTCCTCTTCTTTGCCTGGGATCACGCGTGCTTTGAACACGCCTTTCTTCTCAAACAAATTCCGGATGTTGGCACGGGCATCTGGGTTTTCGTTCACCCACTCGGCAATAATGTCGCGGGCACCGGCTAGGGCTTCCTCGGTAGATTTTACTTCTTTTTCTTCGCTCACATAGGCGGCGGCCTCAGAAGCTACGTCCATGTTGGCTTGCTCAAACAACCTTTGCGCCAGCGGCTCCAGTCCTTTCTCACGGGCGATGGTGGCGCGGGTGCGGCGTTTTGGTTTGTACGGCAGGTAAATATCTTCCAGCACGGCCATGGTCTCGGCGGCCAGTACCTGGGATTCCAGTTCTGGAGTCAGTTTTCCCTGGTCTTTTAAAGATTTCAGGATGCTTTCGCGGCGTTTGTCCAGTTCGCGAAGTTGCTCTACACGGTCCCTGATGGCAGCAATGGCTACCTCGTCCAAACTACCGGTTACTTCCTTGCGGTACCGGGCAATAAAAGGAACGGTGGCTCCCTCGTCCAGCAACGCCACAGTGGCTTCTACTTGTTTCTGGTTTACTTGCAGCTCCCCCGCAATCGTCTTGAAATGGTTTTCTGGCATGCTAAATAATCGTTCTGAAAAGACTCTGTTACTTTCTTGCTGCGTTGTAACCGCAGACTATGGATTTCAAAGATAAGGCGAAATTAGCGGAAACCCTGCACCCGAAACCTACGGTTTTAGCAGCTGATGTTAGGTTGAAGCTGGCCCGGTATTTGTATCTTTGCCACTCAGGGACCGGAACTATTGGCCTTGTTTTCGGCGTATGGGAACCAATGCTGGCTTCCCTATTTCCTGAAGCATTAACACCTAAACGAATATGAAGAGGATTATTTTCTTGTTGGCTTTTGTATTTACCACGCTCGCCAGCCAAGCCCAAACCGGAGCGGTTACGCCTGAGACCCGTGCCCAGAACATGACCACCACCATGACGCAGCACCTGAAGCTGAATGCAGCCCAGGCCGCCAAGGTGAAAGCCATTAACCTGACCAGCATCCAGCAGTTGGAGAAGGCGAAGAAAGACCACAAAAGCGATCCGCGCCAGTTGAAAGCTACCATGGACCTGATTAGCGCTACTCGTCTGGAGTCTTTGAAAGGCGTACTTTCCATTACGCAGTTCCAGCAATACCAACAGCAACGCGAACGCAAACTGGGCATCCCGTCGCAAGCCGGCACCGGCGGAGTTCCGCAAGAGTATAACAACTAGCAAATACATTTAAGGATAAGCATTCAAATACTGAGGGCTCTGTTTAGAGGCTGTTTTGTATAAACAGCCTCTAAACAGAGCCCTTTCCTTTTATGTCATGCATTCAAAATTTTAGGTGAACGCAGTATGGAATTCAGGAGTGAGGCACATCTTTCTTATATTCATCTTCGGCATTCACTCTACACCGCTCTTGCCTATGAAATTTTTAGGATTACTCATCTTTCTGGTTGGCTTGGTTTCGCTGCTGGTCGCTTCTTTTGGCGCAAACCACTTTCTCCTTTTATGGGTAGATAACTGGGGCCGCTCCATTGGGTGGGCCATAAGGGTAGCCATTACCATTTTTGGGTACGTCTTATATTACCTCCACCGGAACGATGACTAACCTTCCTTTTAGGGCCTCTTTTTCTAAAATGGCTTTAAAACAACAACGGCACCGCCTGTAGAGACGGTGCCGTTGTTACTAATAGAGAAATTCCCTATGGCTATCTACAACTCAAGTAAGCCGAGAATGATGAAGACCAGACCCACAATGGCGACTACTGTGCCAAGCGGAGCACTTAGTATCCCTAATACCACACCAGCCAGCAAAAGAACCAAACCAATTTTAACGTACTGATTTAAGGCGTTAGCCTTCTTAGCGGCTTTGGCCTCCCGCAAGATTTTCTTGGTGGCCATTTTCACTTCTTTTTTGCTTTTAGCCGAAGCCAACTCATTGGCCATTGCCTTCATGCTGGAATTGGCTTCCAATGCGGAAGCAACTGCCGTAGAAGTTAAAGGAGCGGTGCGAGCCACTTCTCTGGAAGCTACTGGTTTAGCAGCGTTGGCTTCTAACGCTGGAGCAGCCTTAGGAGTAGACGCCGCCAGAGGCGTTTGTGCTTTCTCTTGTTCTGCCTGGGCTACAACTGCAGTTTGGGCAGGAGCAACGGCATCAACTTGTTCTGCCTGTGCGGCCTGAACAGGTGCGGGAGCGGCTTTATGATAAGTAGTTGCTGGTGTGCTGAAATCATAGTATTGACCAGAAGAACAACCAATCATGAACTGACTGGTAACACCGCAAACTAAAAGAAACAGTAAAGATTTGATTTTCATAGAGAAGAAGGTTAAGAATGTTGGGTTTAAAGGGTAAATAAAAAGAACCTACCTGCTAAACTAGTCCATAAAAATTTCATAGACTAACTTCGCAGTACGTAGACTAACGCTGCAAGTTCACGAATCATTTTATAATCCAAACCTTCTTACTTTTTCTAACCTGATTATCAGGACAAAAAAATTAGAACCAAGCCAGTCAGACTACATTAAGCACCCCAAACGCTTCTTTTAACCCCTTACTTTTACCTACCCAAAGCCAGTAGCTGTGCGCAAAATTATCCACATAGACATGGACGCCTTCTTCGCCTCTGTAGAGCAGCGCGACAACCCAGCCTTGCGCGGCAAACCGGTAGCAGTGGGTGGTACCAAAGCGCGGGGAGTAGTGGCAGCGGCCAGTTATGAGGCGCGGCAATACGGGGTTTTCTCAGCCATGTCCTCCCAATTGGCCCTTCGCAAGTGTCCGCACCTCATCATGGTGCCCACGCGCTTTGAGGTGTACCAGCAGGTCTCCCGCCAGATAAGGGAAATCTTCCTGCGCTACACCGATCTGGTGGAACCTCTCTCCCTGGACGAGGCTTATCTGGACGTTACCGAAAACAAGTTCGGGCTGAAATCAGCGATGCTTATTGCCCAACGCATCAAGAACGAGATTCAGCAAGAGACACGTTTAACGGCCTCGGCGGGTGTTTCTTTCAATAAGTTCCTGGCTAAAGTGGCTTCTGGTAAAAACAAGCCTGATGGGCTTACGGTGGTATTGCCCGATGAGGCCGAAGCATTTGTTGAGGCGCTGCCCATTGAAAAATTCTACGGCATTGGTGATGTGACTGCGGCTAAGATGAAGCAATTGGGCATCCATTCCGGAGCCGATTTAAAGAACCGGTCTGAAATGGATTTGCGGCGGCACTTCGGGAAATCAGGTTCTTACTTCTACCAGATTGCGCGGGCGCAGGACGAACGTCCCGTGGAACCTAACCGCATCCGGAAAAGCATTGGCTCAGAGCGCACCTTTGGCCAGGACTTGGAATCGGAGGAAGAGATGCTACCGGAACTGCAGCGGCTGGCCGAGGAAGTTGCCTACGACCTGCATCGGCTGGAAGCCTCAGGCAAAACCATCACGCTCAAACTCAAGTACCACGATTTCACGCTGAATACCCGCAGCAAGACCTTCTTTTCTTCAGTACGGGCCGAGGAAGTGTTGTTAGACATTGCCGTTGAATTGCTGCGTACGCCTTTCTTCCCTACCAAACCGGTCCGGCTGCTTGGTATCACCGTTTCAAATCTCAACTACGGCAAGCACCAAAGCGGCCAACTGTCTTTTCCTTTCTAAATAGCCGAAGAGGTAATAGGGGCTGACGATGAGTTCACTGTCATCCTATCAAGCTTGCCTTTTTGCTATATTTTCCCAAACTAGCTTCAAAACCCACCATGGATGCCTCTGTAGATTACTTTGAACTCAACCGTCAGGCTTGGAACCTGCGCACCGGCGTGCACAAAGACTCCACGTTTTATGATATAGAGGCGTTCAAGAATGGGAAAAGCAGTTTAAACCCTTTAGAGTTGGAGGCGCTAGGCGATGTACGTGGTAAAAAGCTCCTGCACCTGCAATGCCATTTCGGCCAAGATACACTTTCCTGGGCCAGGTTGGGAGCCAAAGCCACGGGAGTAGATTTATCAGATGAGGCCATTGCCCTGGCGCAGCAATTAAACGAAGAGCTTGGATTGGATGCGGAGTTTGTCTGCTGCAACGTCTATGACCTGCCTCAGCACTTAGAGGGTCAGTTTGACATTGTCTTTACCTCCTACGGGGTTGTTGGCTGGCTGCCTGATCTGGAGAAATGGGCACAGGTAATTTCGCATTTCCTGAAGCCAAGGGGCACCTTCTTTTTGGCGGAGTTCCACCCCATGGTCTGGATGTTTGGCAACGGCTTCACCCAGGTGGAATACCCTTACTTCAATACAGGAGGACCCATTGTAGAAGAATCATCCGGCACTTATACTGATCCTGACGCCCCCATCCACTATACTGAGTACTCCTGGAACCATGCACTGAGCGAGGTCTTCTCTTCGCTGCTGCACCAGAACTTACAGATCACAGAATTCCAAGAACTGCCCTACTCCTACTACAACTGCTTTTCCAACACGGTACAGGGCCCAGACGGCTTTTGGCGGATCAAAGGCATGGAGGACAAATTGCCCCTGATGTACAGCATTAAAGCGGTAAAACCAGTTTAGAAGATCTCGTGTAATTCGCGCTTCAGGAACTGAATGGCTTGGGCTGTAGGGTCTACCTCGTTGTGCAGGATGTTTTCCAGCACCTTTTTGGCTAGTTCGGTGCCTCGGCTTTTGTCCTGCAGGTTCTGGTAATTCTGATTGATCATAGAAACCACGTCTTCTTTTGCTTTCTTCACCTGCTGCCAGGCTGCCTCGCTCATATAAAGTTGCTGCGAAAGGTTATGCGTGTACTCTGCCCTTATTTCCTGTAGCAACTGTGCCTGAAAATCAGAAGCAGTTAACCCAGAAGGACTCACCCGGATCAATAAGTTGCTTGGAGTGACCCGTTCCAGGAACAGAATGATGCGCTCATACGCCTGTAGCCTGATAGGCAGGATGGTCTCGCTGTTTTTCAGCCTGATTTCCAATACCCGTTTACGGTAGTCGCGCTCCAGGTACTTTTGGGTGAGCAGGTACATGGCTCCGCCAATGATTAGGGCTGGGAGTGAGCTTAATAAAACTAATAAGACAATAGAAGAAGTGTCTGCGGTCATAGAGATAAAGTAAGTAGCCATTGCTTTTTTACTTGCGTAAAATAAAAGCAAGGCCATTAAAAGCGCTTGTCTGCAGAGTAAATATCGGGAAAAATTTGAACAGGTTGCCGCTGAATCATTTTCTCGGTTTTTTGGTTTCTTATAGTATAGCGCTGTAGTTTACAATCAGTCTGTATTTTAGTATCTTTGCCACGCAAAAACCACTTACTATGGAAAGCACAACTCTAAAAAAAGCTCCTATATCTCTTACTCCCCTTGCCCTGCAAGAGGTGAAGGTGATTATGAAAGATAAAAATGTTCCTGAGGAATATGGCCTTCGGATTGGTGTACAAGGCGGTGGATGCTCTGGCATGTCTTATTTGCTTGGCTTTGATAAAGCCAAGGACTCAGATGAGATCTATGAGTTAGACGGCGTTCAACTGATCATGGACAAGAAACACGGAATGTATGTAATGGGAATGGAAGTAGATTTCCAGGATGGTCTGAATGCCCGCGGATTCGTCTTCAACAACCCGCAAGCTAAAAGCACTTGTGGTTGCGGAAGCTCCTTCTCAGCGTAATCATTCCTTAGATGATTTTATTTAAAGACCTGCTGTGTAGCAGGTCTTTTTTTGTACCTGTTTGGTTGGCTGATGCTTTTGGAGTAAGTGCTTCTTGCGTGGGTTTATAAGCTTTGTTGTTTCACCTTTTGCGGTAAGCGCTTACAGCCGCGGGGCCCCGCCTTCCGCCTTCGCGCTGTGGCCTCTCGCCTGCCCCTCAGGGCTGCCGCTCCCGCGGCACCGGGTCGAGTCCTAGGCGCTCAGACGAAAGGCTGGAAAAGGGGAATGCGTATTATGGAAGAAAGATCTCAAAGGTTTTTAAAACCTGTCTTTTTAACTCTTGAAATGTTTAGGGCCCCAGGGGGTAAACCGCATTTCTAGTCTCTTTTTGAAAACACCCCGAAGCTAACTTTGCACCGGATTTTCTAATAAGTTCTGGTCATGCTTTCCGGAACGGCCAAGACAAAATCAGCACGTTTTAGGTTGTCCTTCTCCAGATCTTCCAACTGTGACTGCAGTACAGTAGAAATCGTGAAAACTTTCAACTCTGGCCGAAGGCGATGCAAATACCAGATGATCCCTTCATGATGGTCTGAATGGTAGGCGCCGTTAAGGTGAAACATGCGCTGGCCTTTCTGCAGGTTCTTGCTGATGAAGTGCGCCATGGTCGCGTCTTTCAGCGCCTGCGCCTCTACAATCTGGGCCGAAGCCGCCGAGGTGCCGTGTGAATCACCGAGCATGCTGAGCATGCGTTTGTAGGCGGGCAACTCCAGATCAACGGCGATGGGCAACAAGGCAAGCCATTGCTTTTCCTCTACTGGCAAGGTCTCCAATCCTTTTAGGCTTTCACGGGCGACTACTCTTGCCGACCGGCGGGGAGCATTAGTGGCAATGACCTTGATGCCGTTTGCTTTCGCGAAGTTTAGGATGGGTTTATAGTCGGTAGGATAGTTAGGCCAGGTACGGCTTGCCTCCATAAACTTATGTTCTTCCAGTTGCCCCAACAGGAAAGAATCAACTGCGGCCTGGGTATCGGTTTCCCACATCTCGGCACCTAATACTAATTGCTTCCCATGTAGCTGAAACAAATCTTTGGCGAGTTCCAACTGAAGCCAGTGCGCAATGGGGTCGTTGTGCTGCTCGCCAAAAAACA
This sequence comes from Rufibacter tibetensis, assembly GCF_001310085.1. Lineage (GTDB taxonomy): Bacteria > Bacteroidota > Bacteroidia > Cytophagales > Hymenobacteraceae > Nibribacter > Nibribacter tibetensis. The sequence continues at coordinate 3,267,225 of NZ_CP012643.1, read as the reverse complement.
CCACATCGGCGGAAGCCAGTTCTTTCAACATCTTCTCATACTTCACCGACTTGCCGATGCCTTTGAATAAACGATACGCAGGTTTATCCATGGTGAAAGAAGAAAGTAACAGGACAGATAAAAACAGTACTACAATCTTATTCATGCTTCAGAGCAGTTTTTCAGAAAACAGGCAAAAAGGATTTAAATGTTAGACAGGTTCTGGTCACACAGCGAACATCTAACGTCCATTGCCTAAAATCTAATGCCTTACTATCAGCCTTTGTAGAACAGCCATTTAGACAATTCGCGGTAGTTCACCTTCTTGCCGTACATCAAAATACCTACTCGGTAGATACGGGCAGCGACCCAAATAGTACCAATAAAACCAACGATTAGAAAGAACATGGATAACAGCAACTCCCAGGTGGGCACCCCAAACGGCATTCGCAGCATCATGACCACAGGAGACGTGAACGGGATCATGGACATCCAGAAGGCCACCGGCCCATTGGGGTTCTTGATAATGATGGTTTGCGCTACAATAAAGGACAAAATGAGCGGTACCGTGATGGGCAGCATGAACTGCTGGCTATCGGTTTCAGAGTCTACAGCGGCACCCACAGCTCCAAATAATGCACCATACAGCAGATAGCCTCCTAAGAAGTAAAAGAGAAAGCTCCCGATGAGCAAAGGATAGTTCAGGTTCTGGGTGGCACTGAACAGCTCATTAATTTCCTGGTCTTGCTGCACGTCACGCTCTTGTTCCATGCCCTGTACAGTCTGGCCAATCTGCTCATCAGAAAAACGGTTCATGTCAAACCTGGAGGCTACGCCGGTAGAGATGGCGGAGGTGAGAACAATCCAGAGCACAAACTGGGTTAGCCCCACCGCTGCAATGCCTAAAATCTTGCCAGCCATGAGTTGAAAGGGTTTTACCGAGGACACCATCACCTCTAAGATTCGGCTGGTTTTCTCTTCAATGACGCCGCGCATTATTTGAGCTCCGTAAATAAAAATGAACAGGTATACCAAAAACGCCCCTAAAAACCCTACCCCGGTAGTCACGCCCACATCGCTACTCTTCTCCCCTTCATCGCTCAGGTTCACCGTCCGGATACTCACCGGAGTTTTAATCTTGTCCAGCACCTGTTGGTCAATGCCGGAGTTGGCAAACTTCACTTCTTCCAGTTCTGACCGCACCTGCTTCTCCAAAGAGCTTTTCATAGATAGACTAGTGCTTTTCTGGGAGAACAACTGAATGCCCTGCGGTTTTTCAAGGTCTATTTTAGGAATGTACAGCAAAGCGGCATCTTCAGACGCTAAGTATTCCTGTTTGGCCACTTCTACCGGTCCGGGCACGTTCACGAACTTCAGTTCCTCGGTAGAGGTGAGTTTTCCTTTGAGGTAGCCGCTTTCATCCAGCACCTGCACCACCTTGGTGTCATCAGACATGGTAGCGAGCCAGATGGGCACGATCATAACCAAGGCCATTAAAAGCGGTCCCAGAATGGTCATAATGATAAAGCTTTTCTTACGCACGCGCACCAGGTACTCGCGCTGAAACACTAACCAAATCTTATCCATGCGCTTCTTGGGTTACGGTTCGAATGAAAATATCATTGATGCTGGGCACCTTCTCCTGAAAGCCGTGCACCTCTACCCGATCTGTCAAATAACGCAACAATTGATTGGGTCCTACCTGCGGCTCCAGTTGTACTTCGGCCTTGAACTCATTTCCGTTTTGTGCTTGGGTCAACACCTTGAAATCCGGCGACATGATCAGCAGTTTTCCGATGCCTTCTACATGGTAGGTGTGGCTGCGGTACCTAGATTTCACCTCCTTCAAACTGCCCTCCATCACTTTCTGGGAGCGGTTAATCATGACAATGTAATCGCACATCTGCTCCACAGATTCCATGCGGTGCGTAGAAAAGATAATGGTGCACCCCTGATCCCGAAGCTTTAGTATCTCGTCCCGGATGATGTTTGCATTCACCGGGTCAAAACCAGAGAAAGGTTCGTCCAGGATGAGACACTTAGGCTCATGCAGCACCGTGGCGATGAACTGCACTTTCTGCTGCATGCCTTTGGAAAGGTCTTCTACGTTCTTGTTGAGCCAGGTTTTCAGATCTAACCGCTCGGCCCAAACTTTGATGCGTTGGGTGGCATCAGCTTTCTCCAGTCCTCTTAACCGCGCCAGGTACACCAACTGCTCCCCCACTTTCATTTTCTTGTAAAGTCCCCGTTCCTCAGGCAAATACCCGATCTGCTGCACATGACGTGGCTGCAGCGGCTGGCCTTCAAAAAGCACCTGTCCTTCGTCGGGTCCGGTAATTTGAGTGATGATGCGGATGAGTGAGGTTTTGCCGGCTCCGTTAGGTCCTAGAAGCCCAAAAATGCTGCCTTTAGGTACATCAAACGACACCTTGTTCAGGGCTTGGTGCGCCTCGTAGCGCTTGCTCACGCCCTGTATCTGGAGAATGGGTTGCAAGAGAATAGCGGTTAGTTAATCAGGCTAAAGCTAAGTGAAAGCGCTTCGGTTTGCAAGTGAGGGGGCATTTGGGTTTGGGTTCTGTTTTCAGGAAAATAGCTTTAAAATAGCAGCGCCCGCCTTTCAGTTGAAAAGCGGGCGATGCCTATATCTCATACCTTAGTACTCCTTATTGGAAGTACTCTTTCATTTTCTCAAAGAAGCCTTTTTCGTTCTTACCAGGGTTCGGCACGAAGTTCTGTGACTCGCGCAGGCGCTCCAGAATCTGGCGCTCCTCTGGGTTCACGTTCTTAGGCGTCCAGACGTTGATGTGAATAAGCTGATCACCTTTGGTGTACCCGTTGATGTCTGGAATACCTTTGCCGCGCAGGCGCAGGATTTTACCTGATTGAGTTCCTGGGTCGATTTTGATCTTCACCTTGCCCTCAATGGTGGGCACTTCCACACTGGCGCCTAAGGTAGCATCCACGAAACTCACGTACTGCTCAAACATGACGTTGTTACCGTCACGGCGCAAGGTTGGGTGCTGCTCTTCCTCAATCTGGATTAACAAGTCACCGGGAATACCACCACGCTCAGGTACGTTTCCTTTTCCTCCCATGGAAAGCTGCATGCCATCGGCCACACCTGCTGGTACGTTGATGGAAATCACCTCTTCACGGAGCTGACGACCTTCACCGTGGCAAACGTCACATTTCTGGCTTACCGTTTTGCCTTCGCCATTACAGGAAGGGCACGTACTAGCCGATACCATTTGACCCAGCATGGTGTTCACCACGCGCTTTACCTGTCCCTGGCCTTGGCAAGTGCCGCAGGTATTCAGGGAAGATCCGTTTTTAGAACCGTTTCCTTCGCAGGCATTACAGGCATCGTAGCGTTTGACCTTGATTTTTTTCTCAACGCCTTTGGCTACTTCCTCCAGGTCTAGCTTAAGCTTGATTCGCAGGTTACTACCTTTGCGCATCCGCTTGCCGCCACGCTGGCCGCCACCTCCGAAGAAGCTTTCGAAGCCACCGCCTCCGCCGCCTCCGAAGATGTCACCGAACTGGGAGAAAATATCTTCCATGTTCATGCCACCTCCGCCGCCGAAGCCGCCGCCGTTCACGCCCTGGTGCCCGAACTGGTCATAACGCTGGCGTTTCTGCTCATCGCTCAGCACCTCGTAGGCTTCTGCTGCTTCTTTGAATTTATCTTCGGCCGTAGGATCATCGGGGTTCTTATCAGGGTGAAACTTGATCGCGATCTTGCGGTACGCTTTCTTAATCTCCTCCTGAGTGGCCCCTTTGGCTACGCCTAGTATTTCGTAATAATCTCTTTTGGTTGCCATGGCTTCTTATGCTCCAATTACCACCTTGGCAAAGCGAACCACTTTGTCATTGAGGTAATATCCTTTCTCTACTTGGTCAATCACTTTGCCCTTCATTTCTTCAGAAGGGGCCGGAATCTGCGTGATGGCTTCGTGCACATCAGCGTCAAACGGCTGGCCTACGGCATCCATGGCTTTCAGACCTTTCTGCTGCAATAGGTTCTGGAACTTACTGAACACCAGCTCCACACCTTCGCGCACCGCGTTCACATCCTGCGCATCTTTCATGGCAGACTGGGCCCGCTCCAAGTCATCCAGCACCGGAATCAAAGCCACCATCAGCTCCTGGTTAGCGGTTTTAAACAGCTCCAGGCGCTCTTTAGACGTACGGCGTCTGAAGTTGTCAAACTCAGCGTGCAGGCGCAGGTACTTGTCTCTGAGCTCATCGGCTTCAGAAGTACCGTTCTCAGAGGATGTAGCAGTAGTTTCTGCTGCCTGCTGTTCTGTCTGCTCCGTTGCGGTAGATTCTGTCGCCTCTGTGTTTTCGGGCTGTATATTCTCTTGTTCTTGAGGATTTTGGTCAGCTGCTGTACTCATATATGCTTTATCTTTTCAGATTAACTTTCTTCTTTTCTGGGTGCCTGACATTGGGCAACTATTTTGCCAATCTTGTTTTTATGCCATTCTGGCATTTTTAGGCGAAAACACGAATTGGTTTGGTTCTGTTTGTGTCAGGGGTATGACAGGTAAGTGGTAGTGTGATTTTGGGAAGGCTTTGTAAAAACACTTGGTTTCTGCTGATGCTTTGGAGTGCTGCCTTTTGCGTGGGTTCATGAACTGTGTTGTTTCATCTCTACCGGTAAGCGCTCACGGCCGCGGGGCCCCGCCTTCCGCCCTCGCGCTGTGAGTTCCACTGCCTTCGGCTAAAGCCTCGGCTGCCGGGCTCTGCCCGCCACCGTAGACCTCTAGGCGCTCAGGCGGAAGGCTGGAAACGGATATGCGTAGTATGGATTTATAGACCTCACAGGTTTTGAAACCTGTGAGGTCTATAAATCCGCAGCGCCAAATGCCTTGAGACTACAAGCTGATTTCTGATAACAAGCACAGAACTAGGCGGTATTCAGCGCCTTCCAAATCATGTCTTTCAGTTGCGTGATGTTCTTCTGGGTAAGGCTGGAGATGAATACAGTAGGTAGATCTTGCGGAAGCGTGGCCCGCATTTCAGCCTCCAGTTCATCGTCAATCAGGTCTGTTTTGGTGATCGCCAGCAGGCGCTGCTTGTGCAGCAGTTCAGGATTGTATGTCCTGAGCTCGTTCACCAGAATCTCGTACTCCTCTTTGATGTCGGGGCTCTCCACCGAGATCATGAACAGCAGAATGGAGTTCCGCTCAATATGTTTCAGGAACCGGATACCAAGGCCTTTTCCTTCCGAGGCGCCTTCAATAATCCCCGGGATATCGGCCATCACGAAGGACTTGTAGTCGCGGTAGGCTACTACGCCCAGGTTCGGCACCAACGTGGTGAACGGGTAGTTCGCGATTTTCGGTCGCGCGGATGAAACCACTGACAGCAGGGTAGATTTACCGGCGTTCGGGAAACCTACCAACCCCACATCGGCAAGTAGTTTCAGCTCCAGGATGGTCCACTCCTCTAACCCAGGTTCACCCGGTTGGGCGTACAGAGGTGTTTGGTTTGTAGATGATTTGAAATGCGCGTTTCCTAAACCGCCCCTTCCACCCGGCGTGATGATTTCTGTTTGGCCTTCCTCAGTGATTTCTGCTTTGATTTCTCCCGTCTCGGCATCTCTGGCAATGGTCCCGATGGGCACCTCTAAAATAATGTCTTTCCCATAAGCCCCGCTAGAGTGACTTGGACCACCATAACCACCATTCTCGGCGATCACGTGCTTTTGATACTGTAAGTGAAGCAGGGTCCAGAGCTGGGAATTGCCTTTCAGGATAATGTGCCCTCCCCGGCCGCCGTCACCGCCGTCTGGTCCACCATGGGCAGTTTTCTTGTCGCGGTGCAAGTGGGCTGAACCGCCTCCTCCGTGTCCGGATCGGCAGCAGATTTTGACGTAGTCAATAAAGTTGGATGATGACACAGTTGTATTGGTAAAGTAAATGCTATGTTAACAAGGAAGCATTCCCACAAGGAGAATGCTTCCAGAATATTCTATCAGAAATAAACGTCTCAGCAGAACAGAAGAACAGACCTGAATCGTTCCTTCTTTCCTTCAGCGGGTCTCTTTACTTGTTTAAGGCTACCTGGCAAGCATCTACGATCTCGCAGGTTTTTGAGAAAATCTCCTCAATTTCACCAATACCGTCTACCGCGAAGAATTTGTTTTGCTGCGCATAGTAGTTGGCCACTGGCGTGGTCTTGGTGTTGTACTCCTGCACCCGCTTCTGGATGAGGGTTTCATCTGCGTCATCTGGTCTACCCGAGGTCTGCCCACGGAGCAACAGGCGTTTCACCAGTTCCTCTTCGTTCACCTGCAATGCAATCATGCAAGTGATGCCTTGATCATATTTCACCAGCAATTGATCCAGCGCCTCGGCTTGGGGCACAGTGCGCGGAAAGCCGTCAAAGATAAACCCGGCAGCAGTGCGGTTGTCTGCGATCTTGGATTCAATCATGCCAATCACCACTTCATCGGGCACCAGAAGGCCTTCATCCATGAGTTTCTTAGCGGTGAGCCCTAATTCAGTTCCTTGAGAAATCTCAGAGCGCAGTAAATCACCGGTAGAAAGGTGAATCAGCCCGTATTTTTGGATTAATTTCTGGCTCTGCGTGCCTTTGCCTGCCCCTGGAGGACCGAAGAGTACGATGTTCAGCATGAGTATTGAAATTGTGAGAAAACAAAAGTAGGAATAAAATCTTGGAAATGACAGAATTTACAGGAGCAGTCCAATTTGGCTCCTCTCGCTTTCTGGTCGTTTTTCCTAAAGTAAGCTTAAAATGGCTCCTAGCCAAAATCTACATGACTTTGTAGATGTCTCGCAGGTTCCTCCCGAAGCCGTTATAGTCTAAGCCATAGCCCACCACAAAGTCATTGGCAATGGACAAGGCTGGGTATTTAATGCTCAAGTTATGCTGCAGGCTCTCTGGTTTGATGAGCAGCGTAGCTACTTCTACCGAGGCCGGACCTTTGGCGTGCAGTTGCGGTAACAGCCCGGCAATAGTATGCCCGGTGTCCACAATGTCTTCCACAATGACCACGTGCCGGCCTTTCACTTCTTCCTTCAACCCGATGATCTCTTTCACCTTGCCGGTGCTTTGCATGTCTTCATACGAAGAAAGCCGGATGAAGGAAATCTCGCACGGCGTGCTCACTTCTTTCATCAAATCTGAGGCAAACATGAAGGCCCCGTTCAGTACGGTTAAAAATAGAGGGTCTTTCCCGCGGAAGTCATGGCTGATGCGGGCCGCCACAATCTCCACACTATGAAGGATTTTCCGCTCTGGAATGTAAATACTGAACTGCTTGTCTTGGATTGTTACCGGCGGATGATGCATCTTTTTGGGTTCTGGAAAGCATCAAATTTGGTGAAAACTGCCCTAAAATAAAAGAGGAAAGCCCTATTCTGTATAAAAGGGCTTTCTGGTTGCAAGATGCTAGATTATTTGCATGTCCTCCCTGCTGCTTTATTTCTTCAGGTAAGATACCGTGGTATCTGGCCCTGCTTTGTCAGTTTTCAAGGTAGTGGTTTCTACGTCAAGTCGGTTCTCAGGGGCATCAGGCGTGGTTTCGCGTACCGCGATATGGGGAGCAATCACCAATGACACAATAGACATCAGCTTGATGAGGATGTTCATAGACGGCCCGGAAGTATCTTTGAACGGATCCCCTACCGTATCACCCGTCACCGAGGCTTTGTGTGGATCTGAGCCTTTGTATTCCATGACCCCGTTGATCATCACTCCTTTTTCGAAGGACTTCTTTGCGTTGTCCCAGGCGCCTCCAGCATTGGATTGAAAAATCGCCATCAAAACACCTGCCACTGTTACCCCTGCTAGAACGCCACCCAAAATCTCAGCACTGGACACTTCTTCAAACACACCCCGCAAGCCAAACCCGATGATGATAGGCACAATCAAAGCAATAGCGCCCGGCAACATCATCTCCCGGATGGCGGCTTTGGTAGAAATGGCCACGCACTTATCATACTCAGGTTTGCCCGTGCCCTCCATGATGCCTGGTATCTCACGAAACTGGCGCCGTACCTCCTGCACCATGGCCATGGCGGCTCTTCCCACGGCACTGATGGCTAGTGCGGAGAACACGAACGGGATCATGCCTCCTATAAACAAACCTGCTAAAACAGGTGCTTTGTACAAGTCAATGGTGCTGATGCCGGAGATTCCCACAAAGGCCGCAAACAACGCCAGTGAAGTTAACGCCGCCGAAGCGATGGCAAAACCCTTTCCAGTAGCGGCGGTGGTGTTTCCTACAGCATCCAGAATATCGGTGCGCTCCCGAACCTCTTTGGGTAATTCGCTCATCTCAGCAATACCTCCGGCATTGTCGGCAATGGGTCCGAAAGCGTCAATGGCTAACTGCATAGCAGTGGTGGCCATCATTCCGGCGGCGGCAATGGCTACTCCGTACAAACCCGCTACTGCGTAGGAGAACACGATACCGGCAGCTAGCACGATGATCGGCATGGCCGTGCTCATCATGCCCACGCTTAAACCCGCAATAATGTTGGTTGCGGCTCCGGTGGAAGATTGCTGTACAATAGAATTCACAGGCTTTTTGCCCATGGCGGTATAGTACTCGGTGATGATGGAGATGAGGGTTCCTACTACCAAGCCTATAATCACGGCCCAAAAGATACCCATAGACGTGAACTCATACCCCCGTAAGCTTAAAGTCTCGGGCATAAGCCAGTCAATGATGAAATAAGAAGCAATGGCTGTAAGCGCCACGGAAGACCAGTTGCCCATGTTCAACGCGGCCTGCACGCTTCCACCTTCCTTCACGCGCACAAACAAGGTCCCGATCATAGAGAAGATAATTCCCAAACCCGCAATGAGCATGGGGAGGATGATAGGCGACAAGCCGCCGAAGTTGTCGGTGACGGTGATTTCTCGGCCCAGCACCATAGTGGCCAGAATGGTGGCTACGTAAGAGCCGAATAAGTCAGCGCCCATACCGGCCACGTCACCTACGTTGTCTCCCACATTATCAGCAATGGTGGCAGGGTTTCTAGGGTCATCTTCCGGAATACCGGCTTCTACTTTTCCTACTAAATCTGCTCCTACGTCGGCCGCCTTGGTGTAAATGCCTCCGCCTACTCGGGCAAATAAAGCAATGCTTTCAGCCCCTAGAGAGAAGCCGGTTAATACTTCCAGCGCCACTTCCATTTCTTCACTGCTCGCAGAGGCGCCCGTACGTTGTACAAACCAGTAGTAGAACGCGATAAAAAGTGAACCTAAGCCTAGCACCGCTAAACCGGCTACGCCCATGCCCATCACGGCACCGCCGGAAAAGGATACGTCCAGCGCTTTTGACAAACTGGTTTTAGCGGCTTGCGCGGTGCGCACGTTGGCTTTGGTGGCGATCCGCATGCCTATGAAACCTGCCAGGGCCGAGAAAATAGCCCCAATTAAAAATGCTAATACGATTATGGGAGACGAGTTCTCGCCTACGTAGCCCAGGTAGAAAAGGAAAATCGAGGCGATGATCGCGAAGTAGGTGAGCACCTTGTACTCGGCCTTCAGGAAAGCCATTGCCCCTTCGGCAATGTAGCGGGCAATGGTGCTCATCTTTTCGTCACCGGCGTCCTGCTTCGTAACCCACGCCGATTTAATGGCAGTGTACAACAAGGCAACCAGCCCGAGGGCGGGAATAGCGTAGAGAATTGTCTGCATAAAGTAAGGCTTTGTTTGGTTAGGTTTGGATTTTCGGCTTAGAAGCTCTCTGCAAGCTAAGCTTTCTCCCCTAAAAAACAAATATACGGTATACTCTATGCTGCTTATTTTACAGTTTCTGCATCAGAATGTTATACAGCTCCACCATGGCGTAAATGTCACTCTTGTGCACGATCTCGTCGGGGGAATGGAAGCAATAGTAAACCTGTGTCTATTTTGTCATTAGTTTAATAAGCAGCATTACACTACTCTATAATGTCCTACATATTACATTTTTAATGTCATAGCCCACTCTACTATTTGAAAATGGTTTTATTTGCCATGTAATACTAACTGACAATTCCTTACTTTTGCCCCTGATTCAAACCTGAATAGTTAAAAAAGCAAGCATTCACGGACTGCAAATCAAATAAGTAATATTTATGTAAGCTTAAAACTTTATACTTACATAAATGATGATCTCAGCATTTTCATAAATATGTATACCCTCAAAGTTGTAGATGTTCGGCAAGAAACGGAAGACACTGTAACACTTTGCTTCAAACAACCTTTACTCAGGAAAGTAACTTATAAGGCAGGACAATATTTAACTTTAATTTTTAGGATTAATGGCAGACGCTACATAAGACCTTACTCCTTTTCCTCCGCTCCAGGAGTAGACTCCTCCTTAGACGTAACAGTCAAAAGAGTGATAGGAGGAATTGTATCCAACCATATTATTGATGAAGTAAAAATTGGGGACAGCATAGAGGTACTTCCTCCTATGGGTGACTTCATTTTTGAACCAACGCTGTATCCCGAATTAAAACATATCTATTTATGGGGAGCCGGTAGCGGTATCACTCCTTTATTTTCAATAACCAAGCATATCTTGGTGAACCATCCTCATCTTAGCCTTACACTAGTTTATGGAAATCGCAGCCATGAGTCTGCCATCTTCCACAATAAGATTCTTGAGTTAGAGCAAAACTATCCCCAACAATTAAAAATTTGGCACTTTCATACTAAATTGAAGGTATCAGAAAATGACAATCCTTACTTAATACAAGGTCGCATCAATCCAAGCAAGGTATTGGCAGTTATGGAGGATGAAAATCACATTCAAAGCGTAGTGCATTACATTTGCGGCCCGGCAGGACTTAAAGAATCAGTTAAAGAGGCTTTATCAAACATAGGAACAACAGCCCCGCAAATTTTTTCTGAGGACTTTGAACTGGTAAAGAATCCAAAAGATTTTGAGGGCATCAAAACACAACATGTAGAAATTTCCCTTAATCAGGTAACTACAAAAGTTGAGGTTATAAAAGGAAAAAGTATTCTAGAAGCTGGCTTGGATGCTTCTGTAGAACTTAATTACTCTTGTCAAACGGGCAATTGCACTGTGTGTAAGGGAAAAGTAGTTAGCGGAGAAGTAAAAACAATCGGCCCAGAAAAGCTACCTGAAGATTTAGCTCTTGATGAATATCTGTTATGTTGCAGTTATCCTTTGACGGAAAATGTAAAAATAGAAGTTACTCCCTAATCACTCTACAGTCGTAACTTTGGCATAAACAAAACAGGCAAACTCTGCATCAGAAACCAACAATCCCAATTCAAGTTTGATTTTGTGATAAAAATTTGCTTTACAATAAGGCTTGTCATAAAAAATAAACATGAAAATACTTTAGGAAACTCAATTTACACGAATGAAGAATTTAGAAAGCTTACAGCTCAAAACCTTTAAATCCTTTACAGCAGGGCAAGATTATATTCCTGTTACCGGAAAAGTAATTGAAGAAGATGATTTATTGTTAGGCATTGAAGCTGTAGCGGACGGCTGGTTAACAGCTGGTCGGTTTTCCAGAGAATTTGAAACTGAGTTTGCGGCCTACTTTGGCAGCTTCAAAGCACTTTTGGTTAACTCTGGTTCCTCTGCAAACTTAGTAGCGTTTTATGCATTAACTTCACCTAAACTAGGAGAAAGAGCTGTTAAACCAGGAGACGAAGTAATAACAGTTGCCGCAGGTTTCCCAACCACTGTTAATCCTATCATACAATTTGGGGCAGTTCCCGTATTCATTGATGTGGACATTGCCACACACAATGTACTTGCAGAGCAAATAGAGGCAGCTGTTTCTCCTAAAACAAAAGCCATCATGATCGCACACTCTCTAGGAAATCCATTTGACTTGGATGAAGTAATGAGGGTGGCAAAAAAGTACAACCTGTGGGTAGTGGAAGATGACTGCGACTCTCTAGGCGCTACATACAACGGCCAGAAAACAGGCACATTCGGTGATATCTCTACCTTTTCTTTCTACCCTGCACACCACATTACCATGGGTGAGGGCGGTGCAGTGTTAATTAACAATCCAATTTTAGCAAAAATTGCTGAAAGCTTCAGAGATTGGGGAAGGGATTGTTACTGTGAGCCTGGCAAAGACAACACTTGCGGCTGTCGTTTTTCACAGCAACTAGGCACTCTACCTTATGGCTACGATCACAAGTACACTTATTCACATATTGGTTTCAATTTGAAAGTAACCGATATGCAGGCTGCAATTGGCCTGTCTCAACTAAGAAAGGTTGATCGTTTTGTACAGCGGCGTCGTGAAAACTACACGGCTTTGTATGAGCGTATGAAAGAATTTGAAGAGTTGTTTATCTTACCTGAACCAACTCCTAAAAGTGATCCATCCTGGTTCGGGTTTTTATTAACTTTTAGGGAAGGCGACTCCAATGACAGACATATGCTTGTACAACATTTGGAAGCTCAGAAAATTGGAACAAGATTGTTATTTGCAGGTAATTTACTCCGTCAACCTGCTTATACAAACATTAATCATCGGGTAGTTGGGGATCTTAAGAATACTGATATTATCATGAATCAGTCTTTCTGGCTGGGTGTTTGGCCAGGGATTGAAGAATCGCACTATGACTATATCACTGATACAATTCGCAACTATATCAACTCTTAAGTAAACGTTAGTGCAACAAAAAAGCCAGGCCTTGTTCAAGGCCTGGCTTTTTTGTTGCATCAACGTTTACTCATAATTCCACCATCAAGAGGTTATACAACTCTACCATGGCGTAAATATCACTCTTGTGCACGATCTCTTCGGGGGAATGTACATTGTCCTCGGGCGCCCCCACAAAGCACCAGTCCCAGGGGATGTTGCCGTAATGCAGTTCCTTCCCGTCTGAGCCGCCGGCGCTCTCCACCTCCACCTGGTGCGGGATGCCGGCCTCCTGCGCCAACCTGATGATTTTCTGCACAAAGCTCCTCCGAGGAATGAGGGAATCACGCAAAGAAATGACCACCCCTTGCCCGGCATGCACGCCCTCGGTGACCCAGGTGATATCTGAGATCAAGGCCTGGGTGACGCCGTAGGTTTCATGCATGTACTTGGCCAGATAACCCACAGATCCGCCGCCGGTCTCCTCCCAACAGCCGAAGGCAATGATGCCGTCCTCCAACGTCTCGGCCACCTGCAGCACGTTCCAGACGCCCAATCGATTGTCCAAGTAGCAACACTGCACCGTTTCGTCTGTTTCCCTGAAATCAGGCTTAAAAACCAACTCTGTGCCACGATCTATCTCTCGTTCAAAGTCGTAGTGCAAGTCCCTTTCTTCTTCGTCCACGACCAGCGTGCAGGAAATCTTCCCCTGGCTGTCTTCTCCTACTAACTCATACCCCGTCATGAGCTCAGGACCACCAATCCGGATGAGTTGCCTGCCATACCGCACCATAAACCCAATAGAATCCATGTGGGCAAAAATGACTGTACGGGGCTTGCCAAAAACCAGCAGCAGACAATCCTGGAACCCTTCGCCATGAATGATCTGAGGTTTTGTCTTCCAGGTATCTTGATGCTCCTGCACATAGCTCAACAAGAACTCTTTCATTAGTACTTCATTTCCCGAAGGAGCATGAATCTGGCAGAGTTGGCGCAATAATTCCATAGTTGTGCGTTTTTTCAAAAGTAATGGTTTTCTCTGTAGTGAATACATGGGTTTTGGCCTTACTTTTGAGAAATCAAGGCAAAAGCAGACTCAGTATTATAACGGAACTTGAAACCTACTGAGTTAAGCACTTGTTGTGGGATCGGTTTTAGTATACACCCCATTGCCTTAGGCCTTTGTGCACATAGGAGTATTTTGGCAGTTTAGAAAATTAATGAAAAAGGTACTTTTCTTCTTTTTTTTCCTCTTTCCCTTTTTGCAGGTTCAGGCGCAGGTACCTGATTCTACCAAACAGATCGACCAAAAACTCCTGGATTCCTTACAGGCCATCATCATTCTGGATTCTATTGACGTGTTGCCCCAGGCGCTTGACATAAAAGGGTGGCTGCTGTTGAATGAAAGCATCATGAACGAGTTGGGGGGGGCGGTAGACAACATGTACAACTTCAAGTTTGAGACCGCTGAAAAGCAGTTCAGATCCTTGCGTCGCCGGTATCCTAAACACCCCATGCCCTATTTCCTCATAGGTCTGAGCCAATGGTGGAAAATGGTGCCCTCTAACATCACTGACACTCGTTACGACAATTACTTCCTGGCTTACATGGACACCACCATCACCCTGGCCGGGAACCTGTATGACAAGGATAACAAGAATTTAGAAGCTGCTTTCTTCCTCTCCGCAGCCAATGGGTTTGGGGCCCGTCTTCACGCTGAGCGGAAAAATTGGCGCAAAGCCGCCATTATGAGTAACCGGGCCTTAGATTACCTGCAGAAAAGCAAAAAAGCTAATGGTCTAAGCGATGAGTTCCTGTTCGGGGAGGCGCTTTTCAACTATTACTCCATCTGGATTCATGAAAACTATCCCTTGCTTCGCCCCGTGTTGTACTTCTTTCCCAAAGGGAACAAGAACTTAGGACTAAAACAGCTGCAGCAAGTTGCTTTCAATGGATTCTACACCGGCACCGAGGCAAAGTACTGGTTAATGAAAATTTACGCCAATGATGCTAAGAATGGCGCTTCAGCCATGTCGCTTGCCCAATACTTAGCCAGTACGTACCCAGACAACCCGTATTTCCAGCGCTTCTACGCCCGCATGGCCTTCACCGAAGGAAATTTTCCTGTGGCTGAGCAGCTCTCCACTCAGATTCTAGATAAGATTAACCGGAAGGTATTTGGCTACGAAGCCATCAGTGGCCGATATGCCAGTTTTTATCTAGCTTACATCAACCAGTACCGAAACAAGGATTACGCCAAGGCAAGAAGTTACTATCAGCAATGCATTACCTTCGCAGAGCAGATTAATGAACAGGAATCTGGTTATTATATTTCTTCCTTCGTGAACTTAGCAAGAATGAGTGACAAAGAAAAGAATGTGCGCCAAGCAAAGCAGTACTATGAAACCGTCATGCGGTTAGCTAATTCAAAGTCAGATGCAGAGAAAGAGGCGAAAGCTTATTTGAGGAAGAACAGGAAAGTGAAGTAAGATAGAAACGATGGAATTAAAAGATTTATTGCTCACTCCTATCTACTTGCTCTTGTTTTATATGATAGCATACCAAGTTAGGCCTAAGGCTACAAACAAGCTCACAAGAAAATACTTTATTCCGGCACTTACCTTGAAATTGGGCGGTGCAATTGCTTTAGGTTTAATCTATCAATTCTACTATGGCGGTGGAGATACCTTTAACTACTATTTTCATAGCAAGCTGGTTACGCAGGCTTTTTACGATGATCCCACAGTAGGGCTACAGCTTTTTTTGTCTAATGGAGAATTTAATCCTGCAACAATTAAATATACATCTCCTATGTATTGGTACCATTCTCCTACGGAGTTTATCATTGTCAAGATAGGAGCTCTATTTGGGGTGATAGGTTTTAATTCTTACACCATTATTGCTATTTTTTTTGCATTGGTGAGCTTCACTGGCATGTGGGCTATGTATCTGACGTTCAATAAGCTCTACCCCCACCTGCACAAACATTTCGCAATAGCTTGCTTCTTTATGCCTTCCGTTTTTTTTTGGGGGTCTGGCTTTATGAAAGACTCCATTACCATGGGGGCACTAGGTTGGCTTTTCTATGGCTTCTATGCAGCTTTCATAGAAAAGAAAAGCTTCATCAAATCACTAATTATAACCCTACTAGCAGCTTGGCTTGTCTATAATGTGAAGGTATACGTTTTATTATCATTCTTACCACCGGCCCTTTTCTGGATATTTTCTGAGAACAACAAAAGAATCAAAAATGCAGCGGTAAGAAATCTACTTAAACCCGTATTCATTGGTTTAGGCTTAGTGTTTGCCTACTTTGGAGCAACAAAACTTACCGAAGGAGATGATAAATATGATGTAGATAAGATTGGGGAAAGAACAAAAATCAATAGTGAATATTTGACAAGTAGTATGGTGGCCACGGGCTCTGCCTATAACATTGGTACTTTTGACGGCAGCATTGGCAGTATGTTAGCTGTTGCCCCACAAGCTGTGGTTGTTTCTTTGTTCCGACCGTTTCTTTGGGAAGTAAGAAATCCCATCATGCTCCTTTCTGCCGTTGAGGCAATGATTTTCATCTATTTAACTGTTTTTCTATTCTACAAAACAGGATTTGGCAAAAGCTTTAAGTTGATTTCTACTACTCCAATCCTAACTTTCAGTTTTATATTTTCTTTGGTCTTAGCTTTCGCAGTAGGCACTAACAGCGGTAATTTTGGAACCTTAGTAAGATATAAAATCCCCTTAATGCCATTCTACCTTTCGGCCCTATATATCATGAGATATTACTTTGTTACAAAAAAGCAAAATATAAAGCCCAAAACATCCTTACCTGGCACCAGAAGACCCGCCACAGTATAAGGAACAGTAACACAAATCTGTATACTATTGACACACACGTATAAACAAGCTGCCCAAAGAGTAAGCACACCTGCAATTACAAAAAAACGCCATTAAATCATCTCGCCTATTTAGATGGACTAAGAGCACTGGCGGCAATTTACGTGGTCATCTATCATGCCTTCATGCACATAGATTATCCCGCCAGAACCCTTGCCAGTTTCATCACTCTTCCGTTCAGATATGGCCATTTCGCAGTAAATTTATTTATTGTACTATCTGAATTTAGCCTGATGTTACCAGTTGTCAAAAATAACGGGGTTCTAAAGTTAAGTGCTAATGAATTTTTCAAAAAAAGGCTAAAAGAATTTTACCTCCTTACTATTTCACGTTAGCCTTCACTCTCTTACTTATTTCACTTTTGCTTGGTCAAAAGACAGGTACTGTCTGGGATTTTGCCATACCAGTATCTACGAAAGACATTTATTTTCACATCTTCTTATTACAAGACATTCTGCATGAACCAGATCCTAAAATAAATTATTCTTTATGGTCTATTTCAGTAGAATGGAGAATCTATTTTCTGTTTCCCTTATTAGTAATAAGCTACAGAAAATTTGGCCCTTATAGATCTACATTATTCACAGTGATAATTTCTTCAGCTTTATGGCTAATACTGGAGCAAACGAATTTTGATAACGGAGAAACTGTTATTTCACCTCACTACCTGGCACTCTTCACCTTTGGCATGCTGGCTGCTAATGAAACTTTAGTAGACAGAAACCATAAAAAAAGATTGATTTCAGCCTTTAGTGAAAAGGCTATCTACATTCTAAGTACAGTAACAGTTTTGTTAATAATGATATTGGAACACCTGAGAATTTATGAGGCTCCATACCCATACACTGACATCTTGATTGGAATTTCATGCATGGGTCTTTTGGTAAGTCTATCTACAGGTGGCTTAAAATATGTAACCAAGTGCCTATCATGGAAACCAATTGCCTTTATGGGATCTTTTGCCTATAGCATTTATCTAATTCATGCTCCGTTACTGCAAATACAATATCAGTATATAGTAAACCCATTAAATTTATCACCCCTGCATGGTGTTTTATTCTACCTTCTTGTGGGAACTCCCATGATTATTGGTTTTGCATATCTTTTCTTTTTAGTTGCTGAAAAACCATTCATAAGAAGGAGATAAACTAAAACAAAAACGGTGCACGAGATCTCGTGCACCGTTTTTGTTTTAGTTTATCTCCTTCTTATTAGTTTAAAGAATTGATAATAGATAGATAAACTGGAGCATTTGCTTTAATAGAATAATATTGTCTCACCCTTTTTGCAGCTGCTACCCCAATTTGGTGTCTTAGAGATTGATCTAGAGTCAATTGCTTTATTCTTTTATACCACTCTTCTTCTGATGTAACCAAGAAACCAGAAATACCACTTTCAATTACTCTAAAGTTAGCTCCAATAGCAGTTGCAACAGTAGGTATCCCAAGGGCCATATATTGAAGAGCCTTTAAACCACTTTTTCCTAATACCCACTCCTCATCTGGCAAAGGATATAAACCAATATCTATCCGGCCTAAATCTTTTACCTCGGTTGCTTCATTCCATTTGATAGCTTCAACTTCTACTCCGGAAATATTAAATGCCGGATCACCGATAACCAATAGTTTTAGCGGCATTTCTTTTGACAGCCTTCGCAAAACATCTTTGAGTAAATAAACATATTTAGAGGTGCTATGGCTGCCACTCCAACCTAAAACAATAGGTCTGCCTTGAATAGAATAATCTGATCGTTGCTGATAAACATCAGTATTAATTGTGGAAGAGATATCCGTAGTGCTCTGATTATACTGCCTTACAAAGGTATCTAGATGGGGAGTACATGTAATCACATGATCCGCATGCTTCATCAAGTAGATAGGCTTATTCCCAGATTTAAGCATATTAATAATAGGGTTTGCTTTACTCTTGGGCTTTAGAAAAATAAGATCATCTATGTCATACACTACCTTTTTGGCGAACGCCCTGTACAAATACTCAAAAAAAGGAGGACCTATAGGAGTCACCCATAAATGAATGTATACAACATCATATTTTCGCAGCGTAAAAAGCAAAAGGAACCTTCTAAGATAGCCAAGCAGCGTGTAACAAATTTTTTTTACATAATTCCGAGGCTTATAAACAATCTTCCAGAAATCTTCATCAATAAAGCTATTGGTAGTCAATTCATAGCCGTTTTCCTTAAAATAGGAATAATACTGCTCGAATTTTAACCGTTGGCTAGGAGCTTTATCAACCGGGTAAGGTGATACAAATAATATTTTGCCTTTCATTCGCTCTAAACTTCTCTCAATTCTGCTGCTCTTTCAACTCTTTGTAAAGGCTTCCTAGCTTTTCAGAAGTTTGTTCTTTTGAAAACTTGGAACGCACGAATTCACGGCTGTTTTCACTAAACTTCTTTCTTAAATTCACATTTGTAGCAAGCTGTACAATTGCTTGAGCCATTTTATCTATATCCTGCACAGGTACTAATATCCCGCTTTCTTGATCTTCAAATAGCTCTCGCGGCCCTCCTGAGTCTGTGGCAATTAATGGAACGCCATAATGCAAGGCTTCCAAGCAGGTATAAGAGAAAGATTCAGAATCTGAAAAATTAAGGGCTATGTCATACTCTTTCAACTTACGCTCTACATCAACAACTTTATCTTCAAAAGATACATACCTATTGATCTCAAGTACGCCAGCTCTATCTATCAAAGCCTGTTTGAACTGCCTGTTCTTTTCAAGTCCAAAATCACCTCCGGCAAAGGTTAGATGTACATTTTTTAAGTTGCACTTTTTTACTACTCGTGCTAAAGCTTCCACGGCATGATTCTGTCCTTTCCCAAAAGTAAAGTTTGCCAAATAGATAAGTTTCACTACTCCTTCCCTTAGCTCTTGGACTTCATAAAGAGGATATTTTTCCTGTAAAGGAAGCCTGTCATAGATCACTTGCGATTTACCCGTAGGCGATTTAACAAAACAAGCTGTTGAAACACCCACAATAGCATCAGCAAACTTCTCATGCAGTGCCATCCAGCTGTTGAAAAACAGAGATGGAAATGAATTAGGCAACCTCCTGATGTGGGTTAAAAGTTTATAAGAGGCGCCAAACCTACCTACCAGCCCTACCATATTGTACAAATCATTTGCATGCACAATATCAATACTGTGTTTTTCCAATATTTTTCTTAGCCGCAGGGCATTTGAAAAAAGCAAAGGAAAATAGAGAGCATTGCTCCCCATGTTCTTACTAATTTCTTTCATAGGAAATTTATAAGCGCTAAAACCCTGCTCAGATAAGAATATATCGTTTTTACTTTCTTCAGGAATCAGGAATGTAAAATCAACCTCTTCCTTCAAATCCAGAACACAATACCAAATTGCATTGAAAGCACCGGTTATGTCAAGACTATTATCAATAACTAATACATTTATTTTATTTCTCATCTAAGGCTATATTCCTTTAATCTTTGGAGATATAAGAAAATCTACTTTTAAGTTTAAGAAAATACATTTCAAAGAAATGATAACTCACATAACTCATGGCAAAAGCAATAAGCAAGCCTAAAACGTTATCAAAGAAGACAACTCCTGCCACACTGTTATTTGCTCCTAATTTGAAAGAGATTTTATAGGCCACTAGTAATGCCAAAAAATGAAGGCAGTACAAGCCGTAAGTATATTTCCCCAATGAGGAAATCCGTTTGAAATCACCTAACTTATAGAAAGAATTTCGAGAAAAATTCTGTTCCAGAATAACGAAAGCAAACAAAACAGCCAAGACCAATCTGTCAATGGCCAACCAATACATGTTTAAGTCAGAGAAGATCTCCCGGTTGTAGATAAACCAAACTAATACCAGGTAAATAGCTACAATGATATATTTTGGCAAGTTTTCAATTGCACAAAGGAATTGTTTATTCTCTAATACAAGCCAAGCTGCTAAACCACCAATGGCCATATCTGATATCACACTAAAAGTATCTTCTGTAAGTCCATGCCCAAAATGAAGCGTTCCAATTCTAACCAAAGTACTTAGGCCAATGATTGAGTAAAGCAATAAAGGCATTCGTGTTACGGGTGTGTACTTTACCAGCACAGGCCAGATTAAATAAAACTGTTCTTCTATACATACTGACCATAGCACAGCTAAGACAGGAGTACTTACTCCATATAACATATTGCTGTAATTAGCTAAAAAGAAAAGATAATAGGAAAGCTGTGCTGTTTCTTCATAAGGGTTATCTCCTAATCTATTTTTTACCCAAGGGAAAACAAAAAAACCAATGGCTACGCAAACGAAGTACAAAGGCCAAATCCGTAATATTCTTCTATAATAGAACGCTTTAATATCAATAGTTCCTTTTAACCTTATCTCTTCTATAAGTAAATACGTTATCAAAAACCCACTTAAAACAAAAAACAAATTTACTCCCAAATATCCTTCTCTAGTTACATCATAAATTACCTTAAAGACAGAATCATTCTTAATCTCTAAACTGGTAGTGTAAAAACTATGAAAAAGGAATACAAAAAAGAATGCAATAAATCGCAACCCATCTAGATGGGGAAAGAAAATCTTTTTCATGAAATCAATAAACCCATAGCAAATTTTATAGACTCAGCGTTTTCTTCAAGGTTACCTAGCCTATAAGAAAAACGTACTCTACATGATAGTTAAATCAGAAATGTTTTATCAAAAATCATCAATTATTGCTTCCCATTTCTTAAATACATTTTCTTTACTGAAGTCATTCATCCGTATTTTAGACTGAGAACTATACTTTTGTGCTAACACTTCATTATCTAATAATGCACCAATAGTATTGGACCAATTCTCAACATTAAAGTCAAAGTTATGGTCTTGAAACATTGGCATTAAAACTCCAAACTCTGCAAATTCTGGGTTTGTCATTGCTTGAGCAGGAATTGCAGTAGAAGGAGCTAACATTTCACGTGGCCCAGTGGGACAGTCCGTTGAAATTACGGGCAACCCACAAATCATTGCTTCACCCAATGCCATGGGAAAACCTTCCCATGAGCTTGGAAAAACAAACACATTTGCTTTACTAATAAATTTAAAGGGGTTATCATGAAAGCCCAAGAAGTACACATCGTAATCCTCACTCAAAGCAACTCCGCTACAAGTATCATATATGCGCAAGCCCATTTCCCTTCCTTTTTGTATTAGTGTTTCCCGCAAATCGCCATCGCCCACTATGACTAACTTACAGTTGAACCCTTTTTTTCTCAAACTAGCCATGACAGGCAACAAGGGTAATTGATTTTTTTGCGCTACCAAGCGTCCTGAATTGATCAAAACTTTCCCCTCCTTGAAGATGGGCAGATAGGCGTCTTCCAAAGGCATTGAAGCAGAAGCATGAATCTTTTCCAGATCAAAAAAGTTATTGATAGTGATAACCTTACCAGCATCAACACCAAAACCCATTATCAACTCCTGATTGATATCTCTGCTTACCGTTACAATTTTATCTGGGATCTTATACAGAATAGGCATAAAAATTTTTTTCCTGATCCAGCCAACAGGCCCAGAAATGTCTTTATCGTGTAACTTAGAACCGTGTACACAGATAACATTCTTCTCTCCTACCTTGCTTAATACGTTTACATAGTCTGCTCCTTCAAGGTGACTGATACAAACATCTATCTTATAGTGCTTCTTAATTTTCTTAAGCCGGTGAATTCTTAACCAGAAGTAATAAATCTTTAAAAAGATATTTCCCCCTCCGGGCACTTGCATGTCTATCAACTCATTTGAAGTTGGATAAGCAACCCCATCATCTTTGTTGAATACACAGTCGTATACTTTGTATTTCTTGCTTAATTCAGTGCTATGATCATGAAAGACCCGCTGTGCCCCTCCGTATCCAAGATTAGGAATCAATAGTAGAATTGTCTTCAAAACTTTAGCTTCCTTTTTATTTTTGATAATGTATTTGTTAAAATAGAATTAAACCAATCAATAGAAAAAGATCTTAGATTTGGTTGAAATATACCATGCTCGGTAAAATAAAATTTTTCACCTATCACCAGTGGAGGAGTACTAAACGTTACCTTACTTTTATAAACTAGAAAATGAAATATATGGAACTCCACTCCATTTAAATCCATTAATACCCCTTTTTCCCATACCAACCTTTTTCTATTTAAAAGTCGTTCGCTTATTAATGGAGCAAACAAAACCTTGAACGGATTATTTTCTTTTTTAAAAACGTGGGTAATACTTTCTACCTCACTTGGAAAATCAAAGATACTATAACCTTCCCACAACTTACTTATTACATTACTTGCTTCATCAAACAAGAAAACTTTATCTTCTTGCAGAATACGTTTATAATCTTTACTAGCCATAAAACTTGTATTGATAGGATTCTCATTCCTATACAAAGAAAACGGGCCAGCCATGAATCTAAAATTAGTAGAAATTATATCATAAGAATCCAAAAGTTCATCAGTTATTATTTTTCTAAGATCACCAAAAATGATATCAATATCACAATAACCCCAGAAATCAAACTGATACAAATAAGTTTCAAAGATTTTCCCATACATGGGCTTGATATCGCATAATTTATAGCCTGTTTTAAGGTTTACAGGTATATGTAACTGCTTACTTGCTAACTCATTGAACTGCGCCAGAGTAAATGGTATATAAGTTACATTTTTGAACTCTCTTCCACGTGGTAAGTGGTTATCTGAGAAGATCAAGAACTGAAAGTCCGGATTATGTAAACAGGTTTCTAGAAAATAATCAAAGTAGGAAGGGAAATTTCCGAAGTAAGGAACAACTAACGCGACTTTATTTCTCATACCAGAAATTTATACTCTCTAAGAAGCGACAAACGATTTTAATTTATTTTCAAATTTTTCTAAATTCAGATAGAATCCAGGCAAGAACTTAGTAGTACCTTTTTCACCAATAAAGCCATCATAATGGTACCCATAGAGCGTTGCTAATAAGATATAATGAAAAGGAAAATATTCACCAGGTGGAAAAATCTCAAGCAGGGACATAGGTTTAGACCTACGATAAATCATATTAGTTAAGCCCGCACCATGCACACCAATCGCAAACCTTGCACGGGCAAAGGTCCGCATCTGTTCTTCCAGCGGCATACCTTCAAAATCAACCACTTCAAAGCCAAAAGTCTTGCAAAGGGCCTCCACTTCTTCTTTATTTTCTATAAAACGGGTAGAGGTCCTGCTACGGGTAATAAAGATTCTATCATTACCAGCTGGCTCAGTTGTAAGGTCTGGGGCAAATTCCAGAAATCGGTTAAAATATTTTTTGGTATGGGTAAGGGGCTTACAAAAATAGGTTTTCTGAGATTCAATATAAAAATCATCTTGTATCACCCAAGTAAGTTTCTGCAGGAATGACCTTGTAAAAAAATACTGAAAATACTTTGACTCATAGAGAACCCTGGAAACTAATACCGGAACCTGATCTGAAATTCCTACCTTTTCTCTTAAAAAGAAAAGCTTAGGAATGATGTCATTATAGAAATGAAAATAGTTCTTCTCCCCTGTGTCTCGTAAAGAAATTATTTCTTTGAAGTATTTTACCTCTTTACTTTTATGCAACTTGAAGAAAGAAGGCTTGGGCACATAGGGTGCACGGCCAAAACCCAGTGATGGGTAAATTAATTTATTTGTCTTTGTTAAAGCCCATCCTTGTTCCGGCTCAATGAGGCATGGCTCGTTTATTACCAACAGGTATTCATCTTGGGTCCAGTCTTCATTCTCAGTATATTGCTTTTGGAGTCGGGTATCAAGATGTTTTTTCTTTACCGGAGTGAGCCTAAATGGATATTCATCATGTTTTACCAGAAATCTTTCATCCTGTAAAAAATATTCAGGAAAGAAAATTGTATCTATTTGACTGCGTTTAAAGGTAATATACTGAGTATATAAGGTCTTTAAGATAGTTTCTGGAAATACTTTCTTTATAAGATTCTTGAGCAATACTGCCATTAAGTAGTAATATTAGAAATAACCTTGTAAGCCTTTGAAAACCATTTTAAGCTTAGACATACTTGAAATAGAACAATAAGCACACAACTCACTTTGGTAATAGTGCCTCATACTCCCAAACTTAGGCTGCGGATACGTATAACATACCTGAAACCAGCGAAAAGCCAAGTACCTTAACAATGCTTGTTGATCAAAGAAAGGTTTCTTTCTATTGAACTCAGCTAATTTTAGAAGCCATAAATTGATTTCAGTCAAAGATATTGTTTGCAAAGGCCTATCCAGATGTGAGATCAAATGATGAATAGCTAATTCCCGCCTATTTGCCTCAATCCCCCATTTACTTAAGAAATTCTCACGTACTATATTCGCTATCAGATGACGTTCTGTCAAAATATCTTTTTTAGCAGTGTTGGGGTAAGTACGGTATTGAAGTAAGGCTTCTGGCAATGTAACAACAGTTAAATCAGCAGCATACCGCGCAAAAAAGTCAAAATCCTCAGTTTGCCGTAATTGCTCATCATACTTCATTCCTAGCTGGTGAAACAAGGCTGTCCTTAGCATAATAGAGGGATTACCAACCGGCAATGTGAACAGAGTCATAGCCTGGGCTAAAGCAGCAGTTTCAGGATACTTATTCAAAAAAGAACTATGACCAAAATTCTGCATCCAAGAACCAACTACATTTACGTCAGGATGTTTTTCAAGATACTCAACTTGTTTCGCCAATCTTTCAGGATGACACACGTCATCACTGTCCATCTTGGCTACATATGTTCCTTTGATTAGATTTAAAGCAAAATTATCTGACCCTGCACGACCTAAATTCTTTTGATTTATATAGAACCTAATTCTGGAATCTTTGAAAGATTTAACTATTTCAGATGTTTTATCTGTTGATCTATCATCAATAACAATCAACTCAAAGTCATAAAATGTCTGATTCAAAATACTATCAATTGCTTCTTTGATATACTTCTCATCATTATATACAGGCAAAACAACAGATACTCTTGGATTCATTTCAAAAAGGGGAGAACGCTATATCTAACTAATTAGGATAACTTACCTTAAACTTTGTTTCAAGCGGCATATGTCCTTAAAAGCTTGAACGGCAAAACTTCTTTGCTTTAGAGAAGAAGTAAATAAGGCAATAGTACGCGCAACATAGAATGTAGACGGATACTTCTCCTCTTCCTGAAAAAAGAAATATCGAAACAAGGCTATAGGACTCTTAATAATTTGGGTAAAAAGCCATAACACCCTCCTATCATATAAATACCTGAACTTTGAAACACTCAGATATGGATGCCGGTTTATAAAATAAAAAATAGCAGCAGAAAGCCCGGATTCACCAGTACCTTTTGCCAAGCGAATTAGATAATTCCAGCTAAGTCGGTCTTTAGGTAGATAGTGCTTAAACAGTAATCTCTCATCAAACCAAAGCTTATAGCCCGCCAAACGCATGGTATCTCCTAACTCAACATCTCCTCCAGAAGCCAGGCTTGCCCCTTTACGGTCAGTTAAAATGCTTTTAAACCCGGCTTCAATCAATTTAATCCAGGCAGATTTACGGATAGTAGCGCCAGCTCCGTAAACATAACCATTTAAGATTTCACCAGAATGCGGCGCTTGTTTCCCCAAAGCATAGACTATGCTAAAGGAATCAAACCAGGAAGGAGGTTTTACTTCTAGCACAGGTTCCCCCACACCACCTAACATTCCAATGGAGAGATTTGACTCCATGATACGGAATGCATTCATCACATAATCATTCACCAGCCAGTTATCGTCATCTACCCAGAGTAGATATTCATACTGTGAAGCGTGAAGACCTGCCTCCCGGGCATAATTCAATCCGGGCTTTATTTCACTAATTACACTAAAAGGAACAGCAACCCCACTAACTTTATACAGATCATAAGCAACTCTCCTGGTATTGTCTTTAGATGCATTGTCTACAATAATAATTTCCCATTCAATATCAGAAGATATTTTTTGCTGAAATAAATGCTGCAATGTTTCAGGCAACCTCCTCTCGCTATTATAACAACAAATAACTACACTTACTCCTTTTCTAATTTGCATCTATACTTCTGGTAATTTAAAAGATTAGGATAAAGCTTTTAGTTTATCATAAATATACTGGGCAATTGCCTGTTCAGAACAAACATTGTTCCACCAATCTAAGGTTGCTGCCTGCAATCTTTCCTGTTCTTCTGGGTTAGCAAGAAGATGTTTAATTACATTATCCAATTTAGACCATTCAGAAAGTATGAGCATAGGTGAATTGGAATAGAAAAATGTTTCAGGTAACTTTTCAGAGATGATAATACATCCTGCCCGCATTGCTTCAAAGTGCCGGAAAGTCTCATAACTAATCACTCCCCTAGGGCAGATCACAATCTTACTGTTATACAGCATTGCTGCAAAATCTCTGGGATTTAAACCAGATTTGAAACCTTGCTTATTGAATCTGATAAATGAATCTGGATAATAGGTATCAAATTCTGTTTTGGAGTAAATAAACCTATGAAACCTCTGCCATATCCTATTAGGAAGAAAGTTGTAAGGTGTAAAATGCTGATATAGAGATAATCTGGCAAAATGCAGGGCTCCAGAAAAAAAAACGTTGGTTTTTCTAGTATGAACAGGGGCAACAGGTAACGCTGGTGTAGAGTTTACATACCCTAAGGGTAAATGAAAAAGATTAGGATACGGAACATCTGATAGCAAATAGTTTTTGAAAACCGCAAACGCACCTGTTCTCATCAACTCATGAGGTATTCTGGAAGCTTCATCAGATAAATAAATGACAACTTCTTTTTTGGTACTCTTTCCAAATGGATAAGCTGGTTTACTGTTTTGAGGAGTCTGAGAATAAATTACAAACTCATATTGTTCAAAATCATCTTTTAATAATAATTTAAGTTCATCAATAATATTGCCTATATAAGATGATTCACAAAAATCAGGATTGTAGTAATATTCATTCTCAACATTATTAAAAACGTTATTATATTTTTCAGAAGCTAAATACATGAACCTACTTAAATTTGCTTAACAAATCACTTTAAGATCAATATATTTAATCTTAAAAAACACAAAGATCGCTTGAGGTTACCTACTTACCAAGTAATAAGCTTTCTAGTTTAAGAGGATCTAGATAAAAAGAACCATTTACTTCCTTACTACCAACAACAGCATTGTAAGAAAAACCATAAGACGCTGAAAGCCAGAAGAAATTTGGTGGTATATTGTTTTCTGGAAAAATCTCTAAGAGATTTAATTGTTGTGATCTCCTAAAGATGATGTTTGTTAACCCAGCGCCATGCACACCTATGATATGACTAGCATTATGAAAAACCTCTATTTGTTCTTTCAAAGAAAGCTCTTCACATGCAATAACTGTATATCCATAGGATTGGACTAGTTCTTCAATTTCACAAAAGTTTTCTAAGCGGCGAAGCTTTGTTCCTCGTCTGGTTACAAAGATTTTGGCTGCTGTAGCTCTTTTGACTAAATACGGTTCAAATAACTTAATCACTTCGTCAAACTGCTTTCTATGGTTATCCAGAACCCGGCAATAAATAGTAGAGCTTGATTCAACATAGGTATTCTCATCTTGTACTACCCAGTTGTAACTCCTAAGTTCATCAGATAACTCTAAGCTTTGAATGAAATAAGACATTTTAGACAATCCTTCTGGGATAAGGATGCTTACATTAGACTGCAATAATCCTTCTTTTCTTAAAAGGAGAATGGCACCAAGTATATCATTAAAAAAATGCCAATAATTAAACCATCCTAACCTTACCACAACAGCAGAATCTACTGTTACTACTTTCTTTGTTGGCTTGAAATACTGAGCAATGGAAGGGAATGGTACCTTTACTTCATCATTAAAAGAGTAAACAGACTCTTTAACCAAATTTCTGTAAGCTATAATTGACCATCCAAACACGGGTTCGATGATCACCCTACCACTGTAAGTATAGATATATTCTTCCTTAAGCCTGTTTGCATACATCTGTAGTGATGTCTTAGCTTCTTCTGGGACAGAGGGTATAAAAACTCCTCTGTAAGGAAAAGATTGGGAATGCATATGTTTGAGCACCTTACCTTTTAGATGCGGATTATCACCAAGCTTTACTACTTTAAAGAAAAAAGTATTGATAATTTTAATTATTTGTGAAATAGCTGCCTTCATAGTATATCCAACTCTATTGATAAGTAATTACATATTAAGTTGTTAAACTAATGTGGTTCAGCAGCAGAAGATGTTCTTATCTAGCAAAAAAGAAAGCAGAGAAAATTCAATAATTGCTAGACTAAAATAAACAAATAAATCCATCAATATACCTTAATCAAATATAACGACTAGTTCAATTTACTCGCAATAAATACATGGTTTTACTAATAACACTAATTAGATTTTAATCTCCTCCAAAACCTAACTATCCATGGATGATTATAATAAAAATTAACTAATTTATTTTTTGTTAAATCAAAAAATACCTTATGAGAAAATTTGTAATCAGAATACTTTTTATCTTTTGCCTTAGGAGATAAACTTTTGTAATAATGATATAAATAATTTAATCTATTAGGCGAATAAACATGCCATGGTTTAAACCTAGATGAAAAATGTATAATTATTTTATCAGAAAGAAAATAATTGAATTGAGATTGGGGCATTTCTTGGGGGAAGTCTACATACATTAAGTTAAATTTAGACTCAAGCGGCAGCCAATTATTATTTAAAACTGCATTTAAAGCATCTTGGTCTACAAACTGAATCTTTTCTGGGAACTCCTGTAGAAAACTTATCGCTTTTTCAGAAATCTGCTGGTTTTTCCAAACTGGCAAGTTCATGAGCAAAACGCCAGCATTAAAATATTTACCCGTTTCAAATATGCCTAATTCGGGTCTGGTCGTAAAAACATTATCGGCCACCGCAGCCACAGGAAAAGAGCCTAAATCTTTTTCTAAAAACTGTCTCATTTTGCCTACTACTATTGTATCTACATCCACATAAAGAAGTTTATCAATATCTCTAGGCACTAATGCCGGGAAGAATAACCGATAGTAAGTTGCTATAGTAAAATGGGAATTTGAGGGAATTACAAATTCTTGGGCCAGATTTTCATCTATATTATAAAAAAAAACTTTTGATTTATTTTGCTTAATAAAATCTTCAAGTTCTTTTATTTCACTTTTTTCTAGACCAGTAGCTATTATATGAAAAACAAAGTTGCTTTCTTTATTATTATAAAAAATTGATGTTAAAAACACATAAGCAGGAGTAACAAAATTTTTATCAAACGCTAAAGCAATATTTATAGGACTAATTAACACTGAATTCATTATCTATATTTAATAAATGTAATCTATTGTCTGATTTAGATTAAACTGATTATATTGAACACAAAAAGTATATTTCATTTCAGGAGTTCTTTATAAATATGCTTTTATGTTGTTCCGTATACATTTAAACCATTGTTCTGACAACAAGATTAGCTTCTGCACATTTTTGATATCGCTCAACTGATTGAATACGTATATAAAGGTAAAAAAGTAAAAGAATAATATCAAATATGTTTTTTCTTTGAAGTGAAGTAAAAATAAAAGTAATAATACAAGACTTCAAAAAAAGATGTTTTACCTATGTAACTTTCATAATTAAATACAGCCTCAATTAACTCTTTTTTTGTAAAGGCTGCAGCATAGGTCATGAAATGGCTTTTTTTTCTTTCATCTATTTTAAGATATTCATCAGGGTAAAAGCGCCCTATTGTAACGATAACATCTAACTCTTCTTCAAATCTTCTTTTTCGCTTACTATAGTTATCCCAAGTCCTAGTTGTAGCACTATGGCTACGGAAATAATTTAATTTATTTGTAGTAAACGAAATATCACCAAGGTTTAACAATTTTACCCATAAAAGCCAATCACCACATTGTTTCATTTTTTCAAAATCTCTATCTACTTGCAAATAGGCATCTTTTTTAAATATTACACCACTTGCATTCGGAATAGTATTCTTGTGCAATAGATACCTTAAAGTTTCATCCTTACCACTATTATAATAATCTGCCAACCAGTGTGTCGTACTTACGCTATCAGTATGCCACAACATATCCCTTAAAACTGTTCCTGATTCATCAACCTGATTAGACTGGCTAAATGAAATAACACAATTATTTTTTATATTATTTATAACTATTTCTAGAAAATTTAATTCACAGAAATCATCGCTTTCTGCAAACCAAATCCATTCCCCAATAGCCAAACTTACACCTTTATTCCATTGCTTAAATGTTGAACCGCTGTTATTTTTATTATAAACAATATGGGAAACCTTAGGATGCCCTCTATACCGTTCTATTACTTCTATGCTATTATCTAATGAACAATCATCTAGAATGATTACCTCAAAATTGTTATATGTTTGATTTAAAACTGATTCAATACGTTGTTCTAAAAAACGTGCATGATTAAAGTTAGGAATGATTACACTTACAAACATATACCGTAATAATTAACTTTTTAGAAATTTTATTTATAATATCCTCTTATACATAAAGCCTTTTGATTAAGCCTAACATAATTCCTAAATATCTAAAAGTGTTCTCATGCACCATAAATTGACAATCATGATACTCATCCAAATATATTACATAATATTAAATAACAGTTTACTTCAAGTTAGTATTTACAACTATAATCAAGCAACAAAATACCACTTATTACTTATTGAAACTGATAATTAAATTCTTTTATAAACAGTTGTAATTAATTCTTGATTATGCTTATTTTTACCTCTCAACTTCATAATGTAATATTTAAAAGCAAGTTTCAATTTATAAAATAAAAAATAAAACCAGTCTTTAGCTGTCATGGCAATCTTGGCTCTCATAAATACTTGATCATACCAATACTTATCCTGTTCATAATTTTTTAAGAATGGGTCAAATCTAGCTATTTCAGAATACATTTCCTTTGGGCCAACAACATGTGTTTTTAAATGTTTTTTTAATTTCACTTTACTTTTATGCGAAACATTAAAAACAGTTTCATATAGCAAAAAAATAGCCATACTTACTACAATCCAATTCCAACTCTCATCATGGTTTGTATCATGAGCCATAGAATTTATAATTACCTTATCACTAAATAAAACTTTATGATTACTACTATTACTTAAAGCTGAAAGCAGCAATGCCATATGTGGTGCTAATGTATAAGAATATTGATACATAGTTTTATACCCACTACTTAGTTTTTTTAGATTATACAAACCCACTGATATATACAAAAGGTTACCAAAACTATCTATTCTATCAATTAATTCATCACAATCATTTACAAAAAAACTTTGATTTCTATCTTTCGCCATTGTAATTGTTTTAAAATTAATAAAACTGCAATTAGCATTACTATTAATTACATCTTCAATAATTTGAATGGCATTTGCACAAGGCGGATCATCATCTCCTAACATCCAAAGCCATTCTGTATCACAACTTTCAAAGCATTTTATAAAGTTGCCTGACATGCCAATGTTAATTTTATTCCTTTCTATTTCTATCCCTGAATCTAGGATATCTTTTAAAGTTTCTGAAACAGGAATATCTGAACAATTATCAAATATTTTCAATTTTATTTGAGGGTTTAATTGAGGCAAAAGCAACTCAACTGTTCTTTTCAACTTAATGTTTCTATTGTATGTAGGTATTGCTATTGTAACAGCCATAATGCACAATTTTAATGTATCTTAAACTTTATTAGACGAACTTCTATAGGTTATAAATAGATTACCCACTACATAATTCCCATTAATGGGTAAATTACTACATTATTATTAAATAACTATTCAGTTAAACATATACATTAAAAAAATTAGTACTTTGGAATTACATCTTTTAACGTATGAGACGGGCACCAAGAAGTTGAATTACTTAGTTTCAAACAGTTTAACTCCAGAAACTGCATTTTTATATCATTTCTAACAGTGCCTAATGTTATGTTCTTTAACTGAACATTATATATCCTTGCTACCTCCTTAACTAAATCTTTTATTCTTATTTGCGTATTAGAACATACATTATAAGTTCCGCTTAACATTTCACTTTCACATAATTGAAGCAATAGACAAACAAGATCCTTTACATATAAATATGATCTTTCTTGTTCCCCACTTGTTAGAACTAATTTCTTATTGTTTTTTAGACAATTTATAACATAGGGAATTAATCTATTACCATTTTCTCCCGGACCATAAATTGTTGGTAGTATCAAATGATAATATTTTATATCTAACAAACCACTAATTACAAAACGAGTTAATAGGCGCTTTGAACTACAATAATGATTTGGAACAGGAGAATTAATAGACACTAGTTCTTCTTCATTATAAGCATACTTAGTAGGCACTTCTCCTATCTCAAAATAAGAACCAAATGTTATAATTTTACCCTTATAATTCTTTTCATTAAGCAAATTCAATAGAGATATAGGAATAAATGCATTTAGTTGATAGACCAAATCAACTGATTCTTTCAGACCTGATTGTATTCCCGCGCCTGCAGCATATATAATTATATCCGAGCTTAATAATCGATCTATATCGAGAGAATAATTCGGGTAGTCAAATAATATAAACTCGAACTCTTTTTGCAATAATGGTTTTTCCCTTGCATATAATGTAAGTTCCCAATCATTATTATTCACTTCTTCTATTACATTCCTTCCTAGGAAAGAATTTGCCCCAATAATGGATAACTTACTTCTTATCATGAATCTTCCGAGTAAGCTTTAATCGAGTTTATGGTAAAGTTTTTTATTTCCTTACTGTTTCTTTCATAAGCTAGATACCATGATATTGTTTCTTTGATTGCTTGAAAAGAACTCCATTTAGGTCTCCATCCTAATTCAGAAACTGCCTTACTAATATCAAGCTTTAACAAGCCTGCTTCATGCGGTTGATTTTCAAGTTCTGGTTTTTCATACTTCCCATTACCCCATATAGTAATAGCTGTATTTACTAACTCTTCTACCACCTTATTATCTTCTGCATAAGGCCCGAAGTTCCAGGCACCACCAAAAGAGATAGGATCTTGAGCTAACTTAGCGCCTAATAATAAATATCCTCCCAAAGGCTCTAACACATGTTGCCACGGCCGTACAGCATTGGGATTACGAACAGAAATGGGAATACTATTTCGCAAGGCTCTAACAATATCTGGAATGATACGGTCTTTCGCCCAATCTCCTCCACCTATCACGTTACCTGCTCGGGCACTGGCAATAGCTTTCTGATGCTGTTCATAAGCTGCTGGATTAAAAAAGGACTGTGTATATGAGTTGATCACCAATTCAGCACAAGCTTTACTTGCACTATAAGGGTCATAGCCACCTAACCGGTCTGTTTCTCTGTAAGGATAAACCCATTCCTTGTTTTCATACACTTTATCAGTTGTAATAAGAACAACAGAACATGGCTTTTGTAACTTCTTTAGTGCATCTAGCACATAGGCTGTCCCAATGGCGTTTACAAAGAAGGTTTCAGATGGAATTTCATAAGAAAGTCTAACTAGTGGTTGCGCAGCCAAGTGGAAGATAAAATCAGGCTCAAAAGACAAGATAGCCTCTTCCAGTAACTCTTTTTGGCGCAAATCTGCAATGACAGATTGGCACAGGGTATCTCCTTCTATCAGATGATATAAATCTTCAGGGTTTTCCGGAGCTAAAGAGTAGCCCTTTACTTCAGCTCCTAGCATGTGGAGCCATTGCAAAAGCCAGGCACCTTTAAAGCCGGTATGTCCTGTTAAAAAAACTTTTTTTCCTTGATAGGTGTTTTGAAGTTGATCTAAACGCATGGTACTTGATTATAACCGCCAGACTAAATTCTTACCAAGTTTTCCAGAGAGCTTTATTTAGCGTCCACTCCTGCTCTAACTCAATCTTATCACGTAAGGTGTCCATGGGCTTCCAAAAACCTGAATGCTTGAAAGCAACCATTTGGTCATCTGCTGCAATATTCTCCATGGGCTCTTTTTCCCATATGGTGCTGTCACCAGGTATGTAATCAAAAACACCTGGTTCACAGACAAAGAAACCTCCATTGATCCAGGCCCCGTCCCCTTTTGGTTTCTCCATGAAAGAGTTTACCTGCTCCTGCGCATCCAGATTTAATGCTCCAAATCGACCTGAGGGCTGTACTGCGGTTACTGTTACTAGTTTACGATGCTGCTGATGATACTTCACAAGGGCTTTGATGTCTACATTCCCTACGCCATCACCATAGGTTAATAGAAAAGGCTCATTGCCTATGTACTTCTGAACACGTTTTATTCGGCCACCAGTCATAGAGTTCACTCCTGTATCTACCAGTGTAATCTTCCAGGGCTCTGCCTGTGAATCATGAACTTCTACTGAGTTGTCTTTTAGATCAATGGTGATGTCTGATAAGTGGCGGTAATAATTGGCAAAATATTCTTTTATCAAATACCCTTTATACCCCAAGCAGATGACAAAGTCATTAAATCCATAGCTTGAATATATTTTCATGATATGCCACAACATAGGTTTATCACCTATTTCAACCATGGGTTTCGGCTTTAAACTTGTTTCTTCAGATAAACGCGTCCCAAGGCCTCCTGCTAAAATTACTACTTTCATTTTATTGAAATTAACTCTTGATTTATGTTTGTTATAAAAAAAGCCTAACCTTTGATAATAATTCGGGCAATTAACTTTAATTTACTTAAAGTCTTCTCACTTAAGCTTACTTCAGGCACTATTAACTCTCCGCTTTTATTGGTTAGTTCAAACGCCTTCTTTGCAAGTACATCTATTGGAGCATTCCCGTTTTCTTTGAAAAAACTATGAAATGCAAAATCCCATTTTCTTTTACCATTATTCGGCCAATAATGCTCAACATAATCTTCAGAAGTGGTAAGCTGAGTTTCTTGTTGCAAAATATAAGACAGGGAAAATTGTTCTGCAGAAAACAAGGAGCTTTTTGAAAATATCTGATCTGTAAGATTTAATACATCTTCTACCAAGTGCGCATTATCATAGCTAATACCTGTTACTCCTGCATTCCACATTCTTGCTGTTAATGGTATTTTAAAATTTTTACCCTTAAGACTAAATTGATTTTCTTTAAGTACCCTTCTAAGAGTAACCCAATTTATGTCTTCAAAGCCTCCACCTTCATTCAAATCAAATTCGTTCGTATTCATAATACTTACTTCTTTTGAAATCCTGGCAAAGAGTGGTATTGGGTTCTTCCAAAAGAAAGTATCACCATCCATGTAAAAGATATCTTTCTTATACTTTATAAAGCAATCTTGCAGCACGCATGTTTTTACCCTATGCACAAAGTTCATAGGGCCTTTATATTCTTTTATATCTTCTTTAGAAAGCAACTCAATAGATACAGGTATACCTTTCAAAAACTTTCTAAACACTTTTAACTTATCTGTATAGATTACTATTTCAATATTATTGAACTTACCATTAAGGTGATAAAACATAGTAAGGATACAGAATACAACCTGATAATAAAGATTACTGGCACCGTATGCTAGAAAAAGAATAACTATGTTATCTTTTTTATTCATATAAATTAAGATATACAATATTAGTTTGAAACTACAGCTTCACTTCTATGAAACTTCTTTTAGTACTTCTTCATATGTACGTTCAGCAACTATCTTACCCTCACCCATTTCAAATATTTTATCACAATCTTTCAGGGTAGTAATTCGGTGAGCTATAATCAGAATAGTAATGTCAGTATCTGACAACCTATTAATAGCTTCACTCACCTCCCGCTCTGTGGTGGTATCTAATGCACTGGTGGCTTCATCTAACACCAACACTTGAGTGTTCTTATATAAAGCCCTTGCAATCCCAATTCTCTGCTTTTGCCCTCCTGATAACCTTGAACCTCTTTCCCCAATCAACGTATTAACTCCTTCCGGCAAAGAATCAACAAAACCTTTTAAAGAAGCTTTTTCCAGGGCATAATTCAGCTTTTCTTCATCTACAAACACATCAGCTAAAGTTATATTGTCTTTTATAGACGATTCCATCAAGAATGTATCTTGCTTTACATAACCAATAATATCATACCATGATCTTTTATTTTCCTCTTTTAAGGGAACGTTATCTACCAAAATAGCCCCACTATTTTCTTCATAAAACCGCAATAACAAATTCATAAGGGTGGTTTTACCTGAACCAGATGACCCTATAAAGCCTACCTTCTCTCCTTTTCTAATATTTAAATTTATAGTATCAATAGTTTTCTTATCACTTCCTGGAAAACTAAATGACACATTCTGAAACTCTATGTTTTTCTCAAAATGCACTGGCTTTTTTACAGACTCCTCATGGTACTCTTTCTCAAATTCATTAAACCTATCTAACTCCGTAATTGTATACGAACTCTGCTTCAGGGTCACTAATGAAGTTAACATTCTATTCAAAGAGGGCATTAACCTATAGGCTGCTGCTGCAAAAAGGCCAATAAGTGTTATAAGGTTACTAGAAGAATCTGTAAAAAGTATACTATACAAGAATATTGTTACTATACCCAATATGGCCACCATTTCAATCACCTTTAACGGAATCATAGAAAAGAGATAAGACTTCTCATCCAGAGCTTGCACATCTCTTTGATTTTGAATAAACTTATTTCTAAACTCTTCTATTTTGTTTGCCAACTTCAACTCAACATACCCATTAAAAGTGTTTGTCAGGAGGGCGTGGGAGATGGGCCTTAAATGATTTATTTGGTCACCTAATTTTTGAGATCTGTTTTTAAGTGCTTGATAGGTTAATACAGCAGAAGGTGTTAAAACGACAATAAGAATTATAAATAACACTGGTTGATAAACAAAAATACCAATCACGATGACAGACATAATCGCAATTTCAGAAAACAAAACAAATATTGCTCTTATTATTCCGGCTATATACCACTGAGGAACCGTTATAATCCCGTTAATTAATTTTGCAGACCCCTCGTTGTTAAAATGCCAATACGGCAGATTAGTGTATTTATCAAATTGTTTTCTTATAATCTTTATCGCCAATTTAGCTGTAAATACTACTTGTTTATAGTTAACCCAAATAGAAAAAAGATTCTTAATTAAAAAAAAGAAAAAAACCCCAATAATCAAGACTACTAAGAACGTCTTATAATTTTCAAACCCAAAGAAACCGTAAACTTCGGCTATATATTTGTTAGTTCTTATTACGTCTGGGTTAGATGCTGCCATAATAACAGGTACAAGTGATGCTAAGCCAAAAACATCTAAAACAGAAGCAATAAGTAATAAAAAAAAGTTACCAATAGCACTTCTTTTCTCCTTGCTTGAAAGATAAAATGATATGCTCTGTAAGGCTTGTAGTACAATTCCTTTATTCATAAATTATTTAATAAAGAAGTGCTTTACTGAATTCCTATATAAAAGGCTATTACCCAATAAGAACTTCTTTTAATCAACAATACTCCATGATCTTTTTGACCATGATATCTCAACAAAATTGACTTAGAAGATCAGCGCCTGCTGGTTGAGGCTTCCACGTAATATTCAAAGTACTCCAGATACGTCGCTGAATTTAAAACTTGCAAATCCAGATCTGCATCTCCTTGAAGACATGAGTTGCAACCCTGCTATTCGTTCTCCAGTTGCGCGATGACTACATCGAAACTTCATAAAATTTCCACTTACCTCCACCTATCATTACGCCATCCACTTTTTCCACCAGTGTTGGAAAACGACCAGTGCCCAAATGCGTGCGTGAATGTCACCCGGGTTTTTAGAGAAAAGTTGTGCTTTCAACCGCTGAATTTCTTTCAGGCTAAATATTCCCTGAGCCTCAATGAAAGCATCGGACAGCAAATCATCCATAATCATGGGCCGAAGTTCGTTTTGGAACCATTTTAGCAAAGGAACCTCAAAACCATGCTTAGGGCGCTTGTACAGTTCCGCCGGTAACATCTCCCTAAACGCATCCTGCACGATCTTCTTTTTCATAGCACCGTCAATCTTGGAAGATTGAGGCAAGGAGAAGGCAAAGTTCACCACTTTGTAATCCAGGAAAGGAGTACGCACCTCCAGACTATTGGCCATAGACATCAAATCTACCTTGGTGAGCATGTCATTGGGTAGCACCAGTTGCATATCTGTCAGAAGCACCTCATTTATATCCCCCTTTTGGGAAAGATGGTTCAAAATCTTCTGGCGCCGCTTTTTGTAGGTATCTTTGGAAAGAATCTTCTTAGACCTCCCGCTGAGCAAAGACTTAGCATCTTCTTCCGTAGCAAAGGAAGCCCAGCGCCAGTACCGGTCTTTGGCTGAAAGGTTCATCCCCTCGCCAAAGCGCTGAAATTGCCGGATTTTATTTCCAAAAGAAGAATTTCTGGATTTGGGCATTATTTCCCAAAGCGGCAACAAAGCTGCTACAGATTCGGCAGCAAAGCCACCCTGCCGCACCTTGTATTCGGCCATGTGCTTGTTATACCCGGCAAACAGTTCATCGGCTCCGTCACCTGACAAGGCCACCGTTACTTTCTGGCGGGTATAATGGCTGAGAATGTTCACGGCCAGGGCTGAAGAGTCTGCGAAAGGCTCATCTATGTAATCTAGCGCCCGAAACAGGTGCTCATATAAATCATTGTTGGTAAGCGAAAAGACGGTATGATTGGTCTTGTACTTGTCTGCTACCATTTTAGCATACTTGGTCTCATCAAAAAAAGGCTCGTCTTTGTAGCCAATGGAGAAGGTATTTAAATGCTGCGTATGCCTGGAGGCCAGAGCAACAATGGCCGAAGAATCAATTCCTCCGCTTAAGAAAGCACCTAGCGGAACATCAGAAATTAGACGGCGTTGCACGGCCCCATCCATCAAGTCTACAAGCTTTTTTTGCTGTGCCTCATACGACAGGTCATTGCTCTTGACCTTCTTCTCGTCATACGGAATCTTATACCACCGCTTCACTTCCACTTCCCCTTTTTTCCCTACCATAAAATAATGGCCAGGCATTAGCTTCTTCACTCCTTTAAAGATGGAAGCTGGGGCAGGAATATAGTTGAGCTGCAGGTATTCATACAGGGAAGCGTAGTCTAATTTGCGGGGAATACCGAAAGCCAGGAGCGACTTCATCTCTGAGGCAAACACCAGTTTGTCCTCATCCTGGAACATCAGGAGGGGCTTTATGCCATACCGGTCGCGGGCTACAAAGAGGCTTTCCTCTTCTTTGTCGTAAATAGCAAAGGCAAAGAAGCCGTTCAACTTCTTCAGGAAGGTTGGCCCTTCTTCTATGTAATATTTGAGTAGAACTTCGGTATCGGACTGCGAAAAGAAAGAATAGCCTTTCTCTATCAGCTGTTTCTTGAGTTCTTGGTAGTTGAAGATCTCGCCATTGAACACAATAGTATAGCGTTCGTTTTCTGTATGCATCGGCTGACAAGCCACATCACTTACGTCAATGATGGATAACCGCCGATGTCCTAACCCCACTGAGCCGTGGGTAAAATGACCACCCGAATCTGGACCACGTAACTGCAGAGCGTCAGTTGAGTCTGATAAACGTTGAAGAGCTGAATAACCTTCCTGAGTAAAAGCGTAGATTCCTGATATACCGCACATATTGCCGCAAAGGTACAAGATATCCCTGAGACGGTTTAACTATATTGTTTATATTCTACTTCACCTAAAGCAGGCCTTCCAATATAGCGTCCATTCTTACTTATAACTCCTTATAGATCAACCTTATAATCAATCACCCACAAACTAGCAATATCAAAGTAAAATTATAGACATCATAAATCACTATTTATTTAATTTATAAATTTTTCAACAAACGCTGGCTAATTTTTAAAATTTTGCCTGACAATAGAAAAGAGCCTGCTGCCTCTTGGCAGCAGGCTCTTTAAGCCTGTTTTCGAAAAGTAACCTTAAAACGCTCTGGCTTCAACAGGAGCCGTCTCCACGTGCTCCTTGAAATATTCTAGGGTGCGTCTCAGTCCTTCGGCGCGGGACACTTTCGGCTCCCATCCTAGGATCTCGCGAGCCTTAGTGATGTCCGGACGGCGCTTCTGCGGGTCATTCTCCGGTAGCGGCTGGTAACCCAGTTTTAGCTCAACGCCCGTCAGTTTGCAGATCTCCTCAGCGAACTCTTTGATGGTCACCTCAGACGGGTTCCCGATGTTCACCGGTAGAGCGTAGTCGCTCATCAGCAGGCGGTAGATGCCCTCGATCAGGTCATCCACGTAGCAAAACGAGCGGGTCTGCGAACCATCCCCGAAAATGGAGAGCTCCTCGCCCCTGAGCGCCTGGCTCATGAAGGCGGGCAGCACGCGGCCGTCGTTGAGGCGCATGCGCGGGCCGTAGGTGTTGAAGATCCGCACGATGCGGGTCTCCACCCCATGGTGGGTGTGGTAGGCCATGGTGATGGCCTCCTGGAAGCGCTTGGCCTCGTCGTAGCAGCCGCGGGGCCCTACCGGGTTCACGTTGCCCCAGTACTCCTCCACCTGCGGGTGCACCTCAGGGTCGCCGTACACTTCCGAGGTGGAG
This sequence comes from Rufibacter tibetensis, assembly GCF_001310085.1. Classification (GTDB taxonomy): domain Bacteria; phylum Bacteroidota; class Bacteroidia; order Cytophagales; family Hymenobacteraceae; genus Nibribacter; species Nibribacter tibetensis. The sequence goes on along the minus strand of NZ_CP012643.1, from coordinate 3,226,144 downwards.
GCGATGATGAGCCGCGCGCCCTTCGCCCGGGCCAAGCCCAGCAGGTTGTGCGTACCCAAGGACCCCACCTTCAAGGTCTGGATCGGGATCTTGAGGTAGTCGATCGGGGAGGCCGGTGAGGCGAAGTGCAGGATGTAGTCCAACTCGCCCGGTACGTGCACGTACTTGGACACGTCGTGGTGGTAAAACTCGAACTGCTCCAGCCCGAACAGGTGCTCTATGTTCTTCAGGTCGCCCGTGATCAGGTTGTCCATCGCGATCACGTGGAAACCCTCGTCTATGAAGCGGTCGCACAGGTGCGAGCCCAAAAACCCAGCCGCCCCGGTGATTAACGCTCTTTTTCTCTTATTTGCCATTCGTGTGTTTCTTCTCTAAATTAGTTTGTGGTTTCTATGACAGGAAGCACTTCCTGCACCCCGATGCCGTAGTAGGCAAAGCCCATCTCCTGCAGTTCTTTGGCTTCGTAGATGTTACGACCGTCAATGATCACCTTGTTCTTTAATAGTTTGCCCATTACCTGAAAGTTTGGCGAGCGGAACTCAGGCCACTCAGTCACCACTAGCAACGCATCGGCGTCAATCAGGGCCTCGTACTCGTCTTTTGCGTAAGCAACCCGGTCATTCTCCCCGATCATGTGCTGAGCTTCTTTGATAGCCACTGGGTCATACGCTACTACATTGGCACCCTCGGCCAAAAGTTTCTCGATGATCACCAATGATGGTGCCTCGCGCATGTCATCGGTCTTTGGCTTGAAGGAAAGTCCCCACAGCGCAAACGTCTTCCCGGTCAGGTTACCTTCAAATTGTTTCATCACTTTATTGAAAAGTACCTCCTTCTGGTTCTCGTTCACTGACTCCACAGACTTCAGGATTTGCATGGAGTAGCCGTTTTCCTCGGCGGTTTTGATGAGCGCCTTCACATCTTTAGGGAAGCAAGATCCACCGTAACCGATGCCTGGGTAGATGAACTTGTTGCCGATGCGGGAATCGGAGCCGATGCCGCGGCGCACCATGTTCACATCGGCGCCCATGATCTCGCAAAGGTTGGCGATGTCGTTCATGAAGCTGATCTTGGTGGCCAGCATAGAGTTGGCCGCGTACTTGGTCATCTCTGCGCTAGGAACATCCATGAAGATGATTGGGTGACCGTTCATCAGGAACGGCTTATAGAGTTTGCGCATCACCTCCTCGGCTTGCTCACTCTCCACCCCTACCACAATACGGTCTGGCTTAAGGAAGTCGTCAATGGCGGCACCTTCTTTCAGGAACTCAGGGTTGGAGGCCACGTCGAAGGACAGCTCAGAGCCACGTTTTTCTAGTTCCTCGGCCACAGCTTGTTTTACTTTCTTCGCGGTTCCCACTGGCACGGTGCTTTTGGTTACCACCACCAGGTAGTCGTCCATGTGCTGGCCGATCTCCCGGGCCACACCTAGAACGTACTTCAGGTCGGCAGATCCGTCCTCGCCGGGTGGGGTACCCACCGCGATAAAGGCCGCGTCGCAGCCCTTGATGGCCGAGGCCAGATCGGTGGAGAAGCCCAAACGGCCTTTGTCCACGTTGCGCAGCACCATCTCTTCCAGACCCGGCTCGTAGATGGGCAGGATTCCCTGCTTGAGGTCCTCAATCTTCTTGACGTTCACGTCAATGCACGTCACGTCGATACCCACCTCGGCAAAACAAGTGCCCGTCACCAGGCCCACGTAGCCCGTTCCTACTACAGCGATTTTCATAATGTAATTTTATTATTGGATGTTGAAATTTCGGTTAAATGTAAGCACGTATTCGTTAAATCATAAAAATTGTTTAAAGAATCTTACTTCAGCATTACAATAGCAATTATGAAAAGCTATCTCTTTTGCGAAATAGGGAATAACTTTCCTAAAACAACTCATTTTTCTCTAGCTGAGTAAGAAACTGATGAATCTTATCTTACAGCTTTCATGCCAACTTAAACACATGATTTTACATTTACAAATTGTAAATCAATCTATTAAGACAGGCAACATGCCAATTAATTCCAAAAACAGTAATAAGTAGGTCTTATTTTTTAAGATTTTGCAAACTCTTAATAAATACAAACGTTGGCATTTGCGCATTTGGAACCAATTTACATTAATTTGCAAATATTTAAGAAGGCTCTATATTTGCCACCTCCACATGCAACTTTTGAAGTTGCGTTAAATCTAATAGTAGATATGAATACCTTATCAGAGAACATATATGTAGTAGTAATGGCTGGTGGAGTTGGCAGCCGCTTCTGGCCTTTTAGCAGAAATAATCATCCTAAGCAGTTCCATGATGTGCTTGGTATTGGGGAGAGCTTGATACAGTCAACAGTAAAACGTTTCTCTACTGTTTGCCCTACAGAAAACATATACGTGGTCACGAATAGGGAATATAAAAGCTTAGTAAATACACACTTGCCCGAGCTGGCACCAGACCAGATCTTAAAAGAACCTGTAGGGCGCAATACCGCTCCGTGCATTGCCTATGCCTGTTTTAAGATTGCTCAGAAAAATCCTAACGCCCTTGTGATAGTAGCACCGGCAGACCATGTGATTCTGCGCGAACAGGCATTCTTAAAATGCGTGCGCCAGGGAGTAGCCGCCGCCGGCAAGGAAAACATCTTAGTTACCATTGGCATCAAACCTTCCCGACCTGACACCGGCTATGGATATATCCAATATGTTCCAGATGGTGCAAAAGCGGTGCAGAAGGTACAAACTTTCCGGGAAAAACCTTCTTTAGAGCTAGCTCAGGCATTTCTTGAAAGTGGCGACTTTGTTTGGAACGCAGGTATCTTCATTTGGAATGTACAAGCTATCATTGGTGCGTTCAAGGAGCACCTGACAGATTTAGCCGAACTGTTTGAGTCTGGGTCTGCTGTCTACTATACAGCAGACGAAGAGGTATTCATTAACACTGTCTATGAACAATCCCGCAACGTGTCCATTGATTATGGCATCATGGAAAAAGCGCAAAACGTGTACGTGATCTTAGGGGACCTGGGCTGGTCTGATGTAGGCACCTGGAATTCGCTATATAGTGTTGCACATAAAACCCTTGAGGGAAATGTAGTAGACGGGAATACACTACTCTACAACACCCAAAACTGTATCATCAAAACACCCCAGGATAAGCTGGTGCTCATACAAGGCCTTCATAATTACATAGTAGCAGAACACGACAATGTTCTGATGATTTGCGAGCGAAAAAATGAGCAGCAGGTAAAGGATTTTGTCTCTGATGTAAAGGCGAACAAAGGGGCCATGTATGTCTAAATACAACATTCATAGCCATTAACATATTTTTTCTTAGCTTCCTTATAAGCTTATGAAGTAAAGAAGTTAAAACAAGCAACCTCAAGTAATAAATTTCCCAAATTGAGTAGAATTGTATTCATTTTGGGAAAACAAGCCTAAAACCACACACCCTTAAGATTTCTTCATACTTAAAACAAAGAACAGTTTAATTACTTGAAGAAGACAACCCTATTTCTCTCCAAAACCATGTTCTGGTACTTTCTGCACAAAAACAGACAGAAACGCAAAGAACTCTGTCCTTATGATCCTGAGCAGTCCTTTTAGTGGAACCTATTTCCAGATTAAGATCTGGTTTATTGAAAACTTCTATAATCTCCCCGACTGTCCACCACTACCAGATAGAACCAAGGCGTGATAAACCAGCGAAAATAACTTCTGCACTCCCAAGACATGGAGAACACCACTGAGGCTACTACCACGGAAAGAAAAATAAAATTGAGACAACCAAGAGCTTTCATTCTTCGCAATGCTCTACTAGAAAATGCATTGAATAGACTCATTTCTGTTATGTGGCTAACTCTTTGAACTGAGCACAAGTCTTAACATATTAATAAAAAATATGGCTCAAGCTTCTACTTTAGAGTTTTAATTGATTAAACTGGCTGATACTAGAGTAAATTTAGCCTACTCTAGATTATTTCAGACACCAACATAAACAAGAACATAGACTATCCTTACGCAGGATTGATGTAATACACTAAGTACTCTTCTAACTCATGCAACGGCTTTCTGTTTTTAAAAGCAATTAAGTATTTAGATTTTTTACTAATCCAAACGATTGAAATTTTATACTTGTGAATATTCTCAATAATATTACAGGCAAGGGGAAAGAGGGGATTGAAAGTTTTTTCTAGAATTTTTTGATCTGAAGCATCCAATTGGGTCATGGAAGCTTTTATTCCTGTTATATCATAATTAAATAGGTACATTCTATAATCATTAGCACGGGCGTAATCAGTTGCATGTGTTGGATAATAATATAAATACCATCGACTTTCCACTTTAGCATATTCATCTATAAAAAGCCCTTTCAAGAACTTACCCTTACCAATAGATGCTATTTTCATTTCTAGATTCAAATCATAACTCCTACTTGGCTTGATCTTACCAAAAGGATAGGTATAATCGGTCATCAATAATAGTATAACAATGCAAACTATATATTTTCTAAATTGAACTAAGTAGAAAAGCAAAAGCAGTAAAGAAACTTTAGCGATCAAATATGCAATACTTTGAAATTGATATGCATCAATAGACAAACCTAAAAACAAGCCATAAAGTAAGTTATAAGTTACAAAACATAGCAGCATCCAATTCCCAAAATCTATCGCTAATTTTTTAGTACTTGTATCATGATATTTATCCATGATATAGAAAGCAACTAACAACCTAAAAGGATAAGACAGAACAGACAACAGGAGGATCCTATATATATTCTTTACTAATGGTAAATCCGCAACAAATTTTAAAGTTTCAGAGAGACTTAATGAAAAATACTTATCTTGTATGCTTTCTTTAAAAACATAAAAAAATACCATATAAAAAACTAAGAAAACAACAATACTAACCAAATAAGTTTTATTAAGGCTCTTGAAGAAAAAAGAACCTGAAATAACTAATAAAGGCAAAAAGAGAATATTTACAACAGATGCAATCATTAATAGAACAACAACAGCATAAAATTTTCTTAGATATAGCAGCTTACAGACTAGTACTACAATAGGCAAAGTAACAATGTTCCGAAGATCGTTTTTATATACAGGAGGAAAAACCCACCTAAAGCCCATAGTAGTAAAACAAAACAAAACAATTATAATAATACACAAGGAGTACCTGTTTTCTATCTCTTCGGCAAAGACAGAAAATACCGCAATAACTGTAAAGGTCTTAAAAACTGGATACACGAAATAAAACAGAACAATATCACTATTCACATTATACACTGTTTTAAATAGACTACCTAGCCAGAATTCTAAAAAGTGGTATAAAGACACACCAGAAGCACCAGTTAATACAGATTCAGGGCTAACCGTTTCTACACCTTTGTAATGAACAAGACTCAATACAGTACTATATATATACCTTTCCCCGTCCTCTGGATGAATAAAATCCACATAATCTAAAGGGTTGTGTAAAGCATCTAAATTAAATTGAAATTGCAGAAAAAATATAGCTATATAAATACCAACTGAATACAATACAACCTTCCATGTCAGTACCTGCTTAACTTCAAGGAAGCTCACTAAACTTTTCTTAAATAAAAGAAGTACAATAGGAATCAAGAATAGTATAGTAACAAGCCTTGTCTTTATAATTGCATAGAAGGATACAATAATCAGCAAGCCTACCCAGAAGTTTACCACATGCTGAATAAACCCTGCTTCCTTTTTCAGGCCGTGCAATAGAAATACAGAACCAACTAAGTAAAATATAACGAAAAACAAGGCACCTAGGGCCAGAACTAAAAGCATCATTCCTTACTTACAATCAATAAAACATTTGGGCGTCTATACTAATATTATAATTAAAGCACCTTGTCTACTATATACAGAGGCCTCTTTTTTGACGCATCTAATGTACGCCACACATATTCACCTAATAAGCCAAGCGCTATCATATGAAATGAAGTAGCAAACAAAACAATAGTTTCAAAAACTGACCAACCTTTTTCATTAAAGAACCTATTTATCATCAGATATAACGCATATAACAAAAAGATAAAGCCCAACAATAACCCTACACCTGAGACAGCCCTGATTGGAGCATTAGAAAATGAAAAAACTGAATCAAGAAAGAGTTTCAATCTCTTTTTAAATGTCCAGCGGGTCTTTCCTATTTTCCTTTTCGATCTCACATAAGGAATGTTTACGTAATCATAGCCCATCCAAGCCATCAGGTACATAATATTACTATTTTGCTCACTCATTTCAACAACCTTACCTCCAATAGCCTTATCAAACAACACGTAATCAAAGCCTCCTTGAGGCAGTTTATTAAAGGCAATTTTTTTCATTATAAAATGAAAAAAATTAGCAGGCAGTTTTTGGAAAACAGAATCATGCCTTTCCTGACGACTGCCAATAACAAGCTTAAACCCCTTCAACCAATACTCATACATTTTAACCATCAATTCAGGTGGATCTTGCAAGTCTGCCGAGATAATAACTAAACAATCTCCTGTTGCATATTCCATTCCTGCCACAACAGCATTATAAGAACCAACATTCTTTACCAACTTCACTACCTTAACTTTATCAGGGTATGTCTCTTTTAATTTTATTAATTCTCTATAAGTATTATCTTCAGAGCCATCATCCACAAATACATATTCAAATAATAAATCCAATGGAAATCTGCTCTCATTTGCAATTAACTCACTTGCAGTTACCGGAATATTATTCTCATTGAAATAGCAGGGTATTATTATACTAAGTTTTGCCATTCACATATTCAGTTTAAACCTATTCTTATTTTTCAAAAAATTTCGTAACAAGCTTTATTGAAAATACATTGCTAACCTACTAAATGCAACAACATGACTAATAAATAAACATCTCATTAAAGCTTACATGGAAGCAATAAGATAAGTCTGATTTGAACAAATAAATAGCAGATGCTTATTTAATCCAAAGGTTAATCACTAAAAGACAGGATATGTGAAGTTGATCCTAGATTAAAGCCTAGCTTCTCACATACATTGATTGCGGCTCTATTTGAAGCCTGAGTAGGATACTCTATATGCGACATCTTTTGCTCTTTACCATACTGCACTGCCTCTGATAATAATTTAGAAAGCCAACCTTTGTTCTCTGGAGCAACAGCTGCTAAACTAACACGCAATAAACTTATTCCTGAAAACGCGCCTATGTCTCTAACCAAGTTAAAAGATAAAAAGGATGCTGTAGGCAAAGTAGCTTCATTAGGTACAAAAACTGTATCACAGAAGCCGTTTACTGCAGCCTCTGCATAAGTAGCTAGATACTGATCAGCCTCTTCGTTTGAAAAAGTATAATCTGCATGCAATCTATCAAAACTATTTCGGCAAAGTGACGCCACATTGGTTAGAACAGGAATATCGGCTACAGTGGCTTTCCTAACGTGATACCGCTCTCCCTGATATTTTTTCAAATCACTTAAATTTAAATAAAAATGAAGCCTTGTTTCCACAAGTTTAACTCCTGCTTCATTCAGACACTGAATCAAAAAAATATCTTCTGCAGGGATCTCAGCAAAGCAATAGCATTTTCCCGCTTCCTGCAACTTGGTCCTAAAAGTGATGATGGCTTTTATTAGAGCAGAAGCATTCTGCTGCGCGTACAGTACAGTAAATAATTTATAGCAGTTTCTATTGAAGTACTTACTATCCCATGGCAGGTCTTCATAGAGGAAAACAAAATTGCTGTCATCAATAGTAATACTCAACTGATAACAAGTGTCAACAGCTCCAAACCTTTTGATCTTATCTTTCACAAAAAGATAAAATTGATTAGATGGCTTTATCTCTCTTATGAAACTGTAGGGACTGTAATTCTCCAAAGCATCTTTCCGGCTCTGAATCAATTCTTCCAAACTTATTTCCATACACTTCTAAATTCTGAGTGATCCCTTATGTAGTCTTCTTCGCTGTAAGAGGTAGAGGCTAATACCATCTGGACAGCGGCATTAGAGTATTGCATGGTGTGCCAGACATTGGGCGGCACGTATAGGCCCAGATTGGGTCTCTCTAAAACAAAGACTTCTACTGGTCCGTCTGCCTGCTCAGTCGTAACCAGTATTCGGCCGTTTACTGCCAAGATAACTTGCTGAGTCTGGTAATGGGCATGCCGCCCCCTTACAATGCTTTCTGGTGTGCCATAGGTCCAGAAGACTCTTTTTACCTCAAATGGCAATAGGTCACTGTTCTCAGCAACGGAGATATATCCTATTTCTGAACTCCCTATGGCAGGGAATTCAATTATGTATGGCTTATTCACGTGTTAGATTTTGTTTAATATGGCACCGAGTTGATACCGCTGCTGTAAATAGCCTACTTTCTTTTAAACCCTTTTAATGTATAATGTAGCAAGGTACTAAAAAGAAGGATGCTGAACGATTACACGCTAATAAGGCTAGTTTTATTATTGCGAAAGAGCATTACAGAAGTAGTAAAAAGGAGAATGAAATTTTATTTTAAAAAACCTTGCGTCTTTTCGGTCATCTCTCCGTCATCGGGACAGAAACTAAAACCTAAAGCCATGAAAAGACTACATGTAAACATCGGCGTGCACAACCTACAAGAATCAGTCGCCTTCTACTCCGCCCTTTTTGCTACGGAGCCAACCG